>JAPUDW010000001.1 GCA_027492915.1 Bacteroidota bacterium
CTTGTCCGGCGCTGCTGTTCCACGCGAAACCAGCACCGGCTTTGACGATCAACTGACGGGCTTCGACGCGGCTGCCACCTGCCTGCCCCAGCACCCCATAGGGTTCGCCGTTTTCCTTGCCCCCCGTCCACTTAGCGACGGCATCGCCTTGAAGCTGACCGGAAGGCGGCTTGAAGGTGATTTTATCGTTGGGCTGAATAACAATTTCGGTGCCGACTTTAATCTCGCTGCTGATCTGAAATTCCAGCTTCCATTCGTCTTGTTCGAACGGCACACCATTATTCAGCGAGAAGGCTTCGGCGATGCGAATACGTAGGCCTTTGGGGTTAATGTCGGTCTTGGGCGAAATTTCGAGGAAGAATACATCCAACACAGGCGGGTTGACGCTGGTATCCAGCACCGCAGGCACACCGGCGCGGGTGAGTAACTTTTGCAGCGTTTGCAGCAGGACAACGCCATTAAAGGCTGGGCTGCCCCAACCGTATTTGGCTTGCAGCGCGTCCAGCGGCGATTGCAGGAAGTTGAGGAAGCGATCAACATGCAGGATGCGGCGGGTGAAAGGCGGCTTGGTGGGGTCAACCGAACCAACGTTGCTATCCACGCGCTCTAGCAGTTCGGTGAATTCCAGCACTTCCGCAAGGCCGGTCACCCCTTCGGCATTCCGCGCCACGAGATAATCGAGCAAGCGTGCAGGTAGTTCGTTAGCAAAGGTATTGAGGTCACCGACTGGCACACCCGTTGCGCCGCCTGCGTTCTTCAAGGCAGTGGCAAACTGCTCGATGCCCTGAATGACTTTGCGGACGACATCAATGACTTCGAGGCTTTTTGAAAGAATAGCACCGACATTTTCATCATCAATGGCATCAATCAAATCATCGGCGAGCTTCACAAGCTGCGCGACCGTATCCACCACATTTTGGGCGGCGGTCGTTACCGAATTGATGCCGTCAAGCGCAGGCGGGAACTGCAAACCAAGTTCGGCAAGCAGCAGGCGCAGTTGCCCCGCGCTTAACCGATCTTCCAGCGGTTGCAGAAAACGGGTGAGGACAAGGGCTATCGACTCTAGCGTACCGGTTTGTTGTGGCATACGTCAGTCATTTCTTGTCTTTAAGATTCAGTTTCGAGTATGTCCGTCCATTCCAAGCCGCGATTGTCTGCCAATTCACGCAGCATGTCATCGACCGTATCGGCACGCTGGAACAGTTGCAGCAGCGGTAGGGTATAACGGTCGATCAACGATTTGAGGGCAAGGCTGCCGTGTTCCGCGAGTACATCAGCCATACTCATCACCAACTGCTGGCGGCTGACACCTTCGATTGAGTCAGGGACTTCGTATACCGCGTGTTTAGCGCTGCGCCCCAACGCTGCCAGAAATGCTGGCCCCTGTTTACGGTGCCATGTCACGGTAACAGCGCGGTTGTTATTCACGAGATTGAGGATTTCGCTGCCGTGCTGGCTGGCAAGATGCAGCAGCGCTTGCCCGTGCGGTGTTTCCGACAAACGGGCTTGCAAATAGGTGATGAGGGTGGTGCTGTCCGGCTGTTCGGCAACCAACTGCGGCTCGGCCACGGCGATGGGTAACGGGCCAAAGCTGGTGTTCAGTGAACCAAGGGGGATGGAGATATTCAGGGCGGCGAGGACATCCTCAATCGGGCAGGCGATACCATGCCCGGTAAGGGATGTATTAGGTCGAAGATACGCGCCCCACATCAAGCCAATGACCTCATTATCGGCGTTCAACAGCACTGATCCAGAATCGCCCTTTTCTTGAAAAAAGTTAACCCCAGCGTCTGGCTTGATCAAGATTTGACGGATGCGAGCGGGTGTACCCTCGGTGGTATTAATAGGGGTTTGATGGGTAATCGAAACAATAGTGCCGGTGGTGCGGTCGCTCGTTCTACCAATCTTGTGTACCCCATCATTGCTGACACTGGCAACACCGCTGCCAAACGTTTCACCATCGCTGCCGCTGCCACCCGCAGCACGAATAAAGCTGGTCGGGGTGATGCCTGATTTGATACTGGCGATAGCACAATCCATAACCGCATCGTGGCGCTGCGCGACGACTTCGCCGATCTCGTCGCAGGTGCAGCAGCAAGCATCAATGATATACGGCTGCCCGACATCCACACCCGTATCCGAAAATTCATGCCCACCCAGCAGCACATGGGCGTTACTGAGGACGACAAAGGCGTTATCGCTGTTACGGCGGGCGATGCAGCCGAGCGTGCCGATGCTATCTTTGTCGTTACCAATTTGGATGCCGCCTTTTAGCGGGCGGAATTTACTATCATTAGAAGTCAATGTGGGGATGTCAAAAGGTATGACATCGGTTTTCGCGCCGAAGATTTCGTCGGGGATTTTTTCACTGGGCGCAAGTTCAGACTCAGCAACTTTGCGCTCGACATAAACGCGAAAGGCAAGGTCTTGGGTCAACTCACGTCCGGTTTCTTTAATGCCGATTTCAACCGAGGTCACTCCGGGGTACTGCATGAGTACCTCGGTGGCCTGGTCTAGTAATGCCATCAAACGGTCATGCTCGGCATTCCATTCAGCCTTCGATTTCATATCGGATATCCCCCTACTGCATTGCTAATTAGCCTTAGCATTCGGTCAGGTATATGGCGTGAATGAGTTCAGTTTGCTTATTACAAAACCTAATGTTGGTCAGCGAAGTTATTTAGACAAACTCGAATCCGGTGTGTGATTTCCCTCAGGATTTGACACTCTTAAGGTGATTAAAGATAAAAACAAGAGTTATTATTTACTTTTTTCATAAATTTCATTATTGAGCATGAGAAACTAAAGTCAACATTGTGAAATACTTCCCAAAGCGATTTAGCTCTGACAGCGTGGGGTGTTATGTCACGAAGTTTGTAAAAAGTTGGTAATCAGCGCAGCAGTTCGTTGGGCATCCGCCAGAGACACATGTTCATCCAGTGGCAGGTTGATTACAGACGCGCCAAGAGCATCTGCTACGGGGGTGAGCGGCTGAGGGAGGAAGGGGGCAAGGCTGGTGGTCATGGGGCGCAGCGGCGGGTACCAACGTGTGGCATCATGCACACCCTGTTCCCACAGATGCGCTAATAAAACAGCACGCTGGTCGGCTTGGATGTGCAGGGGATAACGCCACAGGATGCTGCCAGCAGGACGGACAAGCGGTGGTAATAAAGTACTATGCAGATTTTGCAGCGCCGCATCGTAAATAGCAGTCAAGGTGGCGCGGTGCGCGATGTTTTCCGGCAGGTGGCGCAGCAATTTAGGCATATCCTCCCAATCACCAGCAGCGAGGCGGTATACCGTGAGGTCGCCATAAATGGCAAATAGCTGCGGGTATAAGTCGAGCAAACGCGGGTTTACACTTTCATACTGGTGAAGCGACCAATATAGGTTGTTCCACTGGTTCGTCAGCGACATCAGCCGATCATCCCATAACGGTGTTTCTGCCAGCAAACGCTGTGCTTCTCGGGCAAAGGCTGCATCGCTAGTGAGGAGCGCCCCGCCGACCTGATTATCGACAATTTTGCCCAAGCCAAAGCTGAGGATAGCAGCATCGCCCCAACTACCCGCAGGCTGGCCATCAACCGTCGCGCCCAAGGCCAGCGCCACATCCTCAATCACCTTGATCTTATGCTGATGTCCCCACTGGCATATGGCTTGCATTGGTGCTGGTAGACCATACATATGACAGGGGATTACGACGGTGGGCGCGAACGGCAAAGCAGCATTGAGGCTATCGACAGTTAGGTTAGCCGTGTGAGGATCGACATCAACAAGCAGCGGGCGGTTACCACTTTTGAGCACCGCCCACAGAACAATGTAACAGGTGTTAGCCGGCAGCAAGATAACCTGATCACGAATGCCCCATGCGCCCAGCGCTGCCCAAATGCCCGCCGCTGCCCGACCAAGCAGCATATTATCGGAGCGGCTAGTAAGTGTGGAGAGATAAGATTGAACGCGGCGGGTCGGTGATAATGCATGTTTCATGAGACATTATTGTAACAGTGAACAGGTTAATAATCCTTTACTCACAAATGCGGTAAAATTGATATTTAAGGCAGTTAAGCACCTCATGCCTCTATTTTAAAATTTTTTAAATATTAATCATTGTATTTGGATAGACATCCATAATCGTTGATTGATGCCAGTAAAATTATTTGAAGGTGGCTCTTGATACTTCGTTTATTCAGAGTTTTCGTCACCCCGCCTATCTTCGATGACGAGGAAAAAAACCGGAATGCCCGCCTCGTTTATACCTTGATTCTTGCAACCCTGGCATTAAACATCTTAAACATTGTATTAGATTATATATTCATCCCCGGTACCCCCGGTATCGAACTCAATTTAGTCACAGAAGTTGTCGGCATTATTATGCTCATTCTGGTGCGCCGCGGTTATGTCTTACAAATGGGTTTGGCCTTTGCGATTTTTTCATGGATTACTATCACACTCATTGGCTATACGACCGATGGTTTGACGAATTCGATAATGGTGCTGTATGTCCTGCCGATCATCATCGCAGGGTTACTCATCAACTTACGGGCGGGTCTCGCAGTAGCGGGACTTAGCATCGTCAGCACACTGACATTTGCCCTCGCCGCTGAAATGGGGAAATACCCGTTGGAGACCAGTACGATTCCTATGGGAATGCGGTTAGGGCACCACGTCATGTTGTTTGCATTCACAGCCGTATCGCTTTATCTGAGCGTGGGTGCTATACAAAGTGCATTAGAACGTACCCGTACCACCGAAACGCAACTTCGCGAGAGCAACCAGCGCTTGCAGGTGGAAAGCGAGGCACGGGCGCGTATTCAGAAGGAACTGGAAGATAGTGAGCACCGCTGGCGCATTGCGCTCGAAGGCAGCGATACCGGCGTGTGGGATATGGATTTGGAAACAGGCCATATTTACCGTTCCCCACGCTATCTGGAGTTGGTAGGATACACGGCAGAAGAAATCGCCGGTATAACCGACACCGATGACTTATTTCACCCCGACGACAAGGAACGAGTTACCTCGAAACGCAACCGCTATCTCAGTGAAGTTCGGCAATCCGACTCAACACCGTCTTACGAAGATTATCTGCGTATACTGCACAGCGACCAAACATATCATTGGTATTTGTACCGTGGAAAAATTACCGAATTTGACGCAAAGCAATTACCAAAGCGTTTTATGGGAACGATCTCCGATATTACACGCCAGAAACAGATGGAAGAGTCGCTGGAAGAATACGAACTCCGCTGGCGTTTTGCCTTAGAAGGTAGTGACGCTGGTGTATGGGATGCGAACACGGAAACTGGCTTCACCTATCGATCACCGCGATACCTCGAATTACTGGGTTATACCATCGAAACCCTGCCAGAATTCAGCAAACTGGTTCACCCTGATGATCTTGATTCTGTGATGACAAAGCGTAACCGCTTTATTCAGGGGGACATCGCAATCTACGAAGACGAATTTAGATTGCTTTGTAGTGACGGGATTTTCCGTTGGTTTTCGTCACAAGGGAAAATTATTCAACGCAACCCGAACCATACAGCACTGCGAATTGTCGGTATTTTGAAAGAGATAACGTCACGCAAGGAATTAGAAGAAGCCATTCGGATTTCCGAAGAAGCCTACCGCCGCTTGTTTGAAGATAATCCGAACCCTATGTGGGTTTATAACAAAGAATCGTCCCGTATTGTCGCTGTCAATGAAGCAGTCATGCAATTGTACGGGTATTCGGAAACGGAATTTTTTGAGCTGACATTCTGGGATTTGTTGGTACCAGATGATGCAAAACGAATTGGAGAAGCGCTGAATAACGATCGGGGTGGTTTTTCAGCACCCGATATTTGGACGCACCAGAGCAAATCTGGTGACCTATTGCATGTCGAAGTTTCAGCTCACGAGACCGTCTTTCAAGGTCAGAAGGCACGGGTTGTCCTCATCCGTGATTTGACCGCACAAAAAGAAGTTGAGGAGTCACTCCGTAATTCACAGCGGTTGTTTACCCACATCTTCGACAATGTGCCTGTAGGTGTAGCCTTGAGCCGTCTATCTGATGGACGTTATATCTCGGTTAATCCCTACCTTGCCCAAATGCTGGATTATAAGCAGGATGCGATGGTTGGGCGGACGAGCACCGAGTTAAAGATTATGGACTCCGGAAGCCGCCAAAGGCATGTGAATGACATCCTCAGTGGGACGGCAGAATTTTATAAACTCGAAATCAAAATGAAAACCTCTACCGGACGTACGGTAGAAGTACTAACCTCTACGCAGGTCGTCAAAGTAAACGAGGAAGATGCTTTGTTGAGCATCGTCGTGGACATCACCGCCATCAAACGCGCTGAACGCGAACGGATGCAGATCGAAATACTACAATCCGAGTTGGATAATCGGCGTGAAGTGGTGGAGCTTAAAGAACGGTTTATCTCCGGCGTGTCCCACGAGTTCCGCAGCCCATTGACCATTATGCTATCGGGAGCTGGCATCCTGCGGTTGCACGACGAAAAATTTAGTTCACAGCAGCGTATAGAACGCCTAGTGAAAATCGAAACCCAGATTCATTACTTGAGCGAACTCCTCGACCGCGTGTTGACGATCAGCAAGGCACGCGCCGGCAAACTCCAATTCATACCGCGCAAATTTGATGTGATCCGTTTCTGCCGAGAGCTTTTTGAGGACTTCCAACTAACGGATAACAACAAACATGTGTTTGCTTTCGAATCGGTGGGGGATTTTGACAATGCCCATATGGATGAGAAATTGTTACAGCATATCTTGATGAACCTCGTTTCGAACGCCGTGAAATATTCCGCAGAAGGCAAAATGGTGCGTATGCGGCTGGAACGCGATGACGATGATGTGGTGATTGAGGTAATTGATGAGGGCATCGGCATACCGGAAGAAGAGCAAAATCAAGTTTTTGAGCCGTTCTTCCGCAGCAAGAATGCGGAAACGATTAAAGGAACGGGGTTAGGTTTGTCGATCACCAAAGAAAGTGTCGAGGCACACAATGGGCAGATCACATGGCAAAGCCAAGCAGGAGTAGGCACGACATTCACCGTGCGGCTGCCGGGCGGTTTCAATTTGGCTGTGCAGCTTGCCTCAAGACAATAAAAAACACACCAAGTGAAGATGAGCTATTCATCCTTATCACGCTCCCCATTAGCACACTTAGCATCCATCATCTTTACTTTCTAACTAAACATTACAAAAAATTCGTAAATTCTTATAACTTCTAAAGGTTAATGTTGCGTCATAATACTAAATGGGGAGTACATTAGTCATATGGTCAAAATGTGACAAAACATGTCACAATATTAGAGACTTACACTTTTGGGGGAGACAAAAGTTGTCACACATATTGACACAGATGAACGATTTCTCATATAATTCGTAAATAAGTTAGGCTTTTTGTTAGGTTTTCAACACATGCAACGGGGTTTTGGCGGGTGAACACTTACGTCAGCAACCGTGTTTTAAAAATAAATGTGGGTTTCCTGCTTGCTGCGGGTGTCGGTAATCATCATGATTCCGCGTTTGATGTACCCACGGTAAAAGTAGCCGAAGATCTCACGGTTGATTATGTACGCGGTACTATTCGACTTAGTCGTACAGCAGCCGTTATTTTGGTGCAGGGTCAGCTTGAAGTTGGCATCACCGGGGAATGCTACCGCTGTTTAGACTCTGTGACTCAAAATGTCACAATCCCTGTTGAAGAATTATATGCGTATCCGGCCTCATCGACTTCCGAGTTCAGCGTCTTAGACGACGCGGTTCTTGACCTTGCTCCACTGCTCCGCGCAGAGGTCATGCTTGCATCCACCAACGGCCTTTTATGCCGCGAGGATTGCAAAGGACTGTGCCCGGAATGTGGAACAAACTTGAACCACGACACCTGTGACTGTGCATCGAATGCTATTGACCCGCGTTTAGCAGGGTTAAAGAACTTTCTCAAGTAGTCTGCAATTTTCGTAATTTTCCTTCTACAGCAGCGGAGCGTGACCTGTGGCCTACGAAAAACAGCCTTATGATGGTTTGGATTTTGTAACAACTAGTGATTTTTTTGAAGAAGATGACTTTAGTGATGGAATGGGTTCAGAACCTTCTGACGATTTATTTTTTGGCAGTGAAAACGAAGATACTTTTTACGACGATGAATTTTCTGAAGAGGATGTTGAGGACGACCTTGGCGACGAGGATGATCTCGACGACTATGATGTCAACGGGATGCTATCCAACGATGCGGTCGGCCTGTACCTCAAGGAAATGGCGCGTGTCCCCCTGCTGAACACCGAGGAAGAAATCAACCTCGCCAAGCGATTGGAAGCCGGTGATGAATGCCAGCGCAAGTTGCGTAAAGACCCGCAGCACAAGAAGGCGCAGGAGTGGCAAATTAAGTGCGATGACGGCATGGATGCCCGCGAACACCTGATTAAGGCCAACACGCGCCTTGTGGTTTCCATCGCCAAGAAATACATGTCACGCGGTGTGCCATTCCTTGACCTGATTCAAGAAGGCAACCTCGGCCTGATGAAAGCGGTCGAGAAGTTCGACTACCGCCGTGGCTACCGCTTCAGCACCTATGCGACATGGTGGATTCGCCAGACGATCACCCGCGCGATTGCTGACCAGGGTCGCACGATCCGCGTCCCCGTTCATATGAGTGACCGCATCCGCCGCCTGTACCGCGTGGCACGCCAACTGGAACAGGAATATGGGCGCAAGCCGACACCGGATGAAATCGCCAAAGAGATGCAGTGCGAACCGCGCAAAGTCCAGTGGATGCTGCGTGTGTCGTGGCAGCCGTTGAGTCTCGAACATCCAGTCGGTGAAGATGAGGACAGCGAACTCGGTAACTTCATCGAGAATGACAGCGAACTAACACCGGCACAGAGCGCCCACGATAACCTGCTGCGTGAGAAGATCGAAGAAGTGCTGTCGACACTCACCCCGCGTGAAGCGCGTATCCTGCGGCTGCGCTTCGGCTTGCAAAACGGTCGCTGCTACACACTCGAAGAAGTCGGGCAGAAGTTCGGGCTAACGCGCGAACGCATCCGCCAGATTGAAGGACGGGCACTGCGCCGCCTGCGTCACCCCCGCCGCGCCCGCCAACTGCGCGACTATCTAGCGATATAAGGCAAGCTATTTAACGTGAATAAAGAGCGTGGCGAAAGCTGCGCTCTTTTTATTTCTACTCACAAAATACGACACAATATTTCGCTGACATAGCAGGGGGATTGCTCGTGTGTATACGGTAAACTGGCAATTGATGTCAGCGGAATCGCGGGAGCAAAGCATTGAATTG
Organism: Bacteroidota bacterium; assembly: GCA_027492915.1. GTDB lineage: Bacteria > Chloroflexota > Anaerolineae > Aggregatilineales > Phototrophicaceae > CFX2. The sequence goes on from JAPUDW010000001.1 coordinate 9,302, forward strand.
ATACACGATTAAAGGGTAGCGTTCGGTAATAAGCAACAAAAAAGAGCGCAGACTTTCGCCCATGCTCTCTTGCAAATTCTAGCTTGCTGTTTGTCGCTTATAACTACCCAAACCGACCGGAGATATAATCCGCCGTTTCTGACTGTTCTGGTTGTTCAAACAGCTTCTGAGTTTGGTTGTATTCCACCAGCACGCCCCAACGCTTTTCTTGCGCGTCTGTGCCTTCCTTACGGATGCTATAGAAGGCGGTGAAGTCGCTCACACGGGTCGCCTGCTGCATGTTGTGCGTCACAATCACAATCGTGTAGTTATGCACCAATTCACGCATCAGCTCTTCGATACGTTGGGTTGCAATCGGGTCAAGCGCCGAACACGGTTCGTCCATCAAGATAATTTCCGGCTCGACCGCTAAGGTACGGGCGATACACAAACGCTGCTGCTGACCGCCAGAAAGCGCCAAACCGGACTTGTTCAGGTCACCCTTCACTTCGTCCCAGATGAACGCCTGCTTGAGGCTGAGTTCGACGATTTCATCCAGCACCGATTTTTTGGTAACGCCCAACAAACGCGGCCCATACGCAACGTTGTCATAGATGCTCTTGGGGAACGGATTCGGCTTCTGGAACACCATGCCGATGCGCCGCCGCACTTCAACGGGGTCTATATTCGGCGCGTACAGGTTCTCGCCTTTATAAAGGATTTCGCCTTCAACCCGCGCACCCGGAATCAGGTCATTCATACGGTTGATCGAACGCAGCACGGTACTCTTGCCGCAGCCAGAAGGGCCGATGAAAGCCGTAATCTTGTTGGTATAGACCGGAAGGGATACATCTTTTACAGCCAACTTCGGGCCGTAGTAAATGTCGATATTCTTGATTTCGATACTTTTGGAAGCGCCGTTTTGGCTCATCCCTGTAATCTCCTGCTAAACCGTTGACGAAGGATAATAGCCGAGGCATTCAGTACCAAGAGCATGGTCAGCAGGACGAGAATACCTGCTGCGGCTGCGGCACGGAACTGATCACTGGGCTGCTCCGTCCAGTTAAAAATTTGAATGGGTAAGGTGGTAAATGGTTGGAAGGGACCGTTGGGGTCTTTCGAGAGGAATACCGCCGCACCGATCACCACCAAAGGCGCAGTTTCACCAACTGCCCGCGAAAGCGACAGAATGATACCGGTCATGATGCCGGGGATCGCCGCCGGAAGCACCTGCCGTGACACCGTTTGCCACTTGGTTGCACCCATGCCGTAGCTGCCTTCGCGAATGCTGCGCGGCACGGCACGAATGGCTTCCTGCGCGTTGATAATAATCACCGGTAAGATTAGCAGAGCAAGCGTTAAACTCGCGCTGAGAATAGTGTTTCCACGTCCATTTTCCACACCAAACAGCGCACCGCTGGTCAGTGGCAGCAATAAGCGGGCAAACAGCGCCAAACCGAGCAACCCGTAGATGATCGACGGCACACCCGCAAGATTGCGAATGTTGGTTTCGATGATGCCGTTAATACGCTTCAAGAGGGGGTTACGGGCGAAGATGCCATCCTTGGCGTATTCCTCAAGGTAAATGGCTGCACCCACGCCGAGCGGCGCGGCAATCAACATGGTCAGGCCGATAACCCACAGTGTACCGATCAAGCCACCGCGAATACCGGCGTCCGAGGCTACAGTCGAGTTCGGCTCGTTCAAGAATTCACCACTCAACCACGAGTGCATTTCGAGACGCGCCGAAGCAAATGCTGCCTTCTGCTCATCCACCTGAGTGGCAGAAAGTGTGGGGGAGAAGCCGATACCTTGCGACTTATCGCTAAGAATTTGCTCAATCGCCGCGCGGTTGGTCACGCTTTCGATAAAAGACCAGTTTTGCAGGACTTCACGTCCGACAACTTCACGATTCACATAGTCTACAAGTTCCGACTGCGGTGTGTTATCGGCAATGATTTGGCCGAGATCTTCCGGCATGAGTTCAGCGAACTTCTTCGCACCCAAGCCTTCAGTCAACACTTTATCAGGGATGACTTCACTCAAGGGAACTGTACCGAGCTTGCTGCGGTCAACATCTGCACCAGCCACCAGCGAGAGGAACGCCCCTTGCAGTTTGCCCTTCGACATATTGGTTTCGAGAATGTCTGACAACTCGGCGGCGGAAAGGTCACTTACGGCGCGACCGTTGGTCAGGGTGGCGGCATCAATCTTTTCGCGGACAGCGATTAAGCCAAATGTCTGGTTGAGAATACTCACCAACAGCACGACCAGCATGACCAAACCGACTAAGGTTGCACCGAGGAAAAATAACTGCCAACGGTAGCCAGCACTCTGACGGGCAGCCAGTTGTTTGCGGTAACCGACATCGTCCGGCATATAAGATACTTGGGTTGCCACTAGTACACCTCACGGTAGCGGTTGGTGATGGCGCGGCTGATAAGGTTCAGAACCAATGTGATGACAAACAACAGCAAACCAATCGCGAACAGGCTGGTGTAATCAATCGAGTTGTAGCTGAGTTCGCCGGTGCTGATGCGCACGATATGTCCGGTCATGGTTTCAGCCGCGTGCAGCGGGTTAAAGTCAAAGTTCGGACCGGAGCCGGCTGCCAGCGCTACGATCATCGTTTCACCAACCGCACGGGAGATACCGAGGATGGTTGCAGCTACGATACCGGAAAGCGCCGCCGGAACCACCACTTTAATTGTGGTTTCAAAACGGTTGGCACTCAGTCCGTAAGAGGCTTCACGCAGTGAACGAGGTACCGCGCTGAGTGCATCTTCGCTGATCGAACTAATTGTCGGCAGGATCATAAAGCCCATGATTAAGCCCGCCGACAGCATATTCTGGAACTGTACGAGGTCGCGACCTATTAAGTCACGGAACGCCGGTGATACCGTTTGCAGGGCGAAGAAACCGTACACGACGGTCGGCACACCTGCCAAGATTTCCAGAATGGGTTTGAGTGTCGCACGAACGTTGGGGGATGCATATTCACTGAGGTAAATTGCGGCAGCAAGGCCGAGCGGCACTGCAACCAGCATAGCGATCAAGCTGGTGATGACAGTCGCCAGTACCAGCGGTAGCACACCGAAAAGTGCGCCCTGTGGCTGCCATTGGGTGCCGGTAAAAAACTTGCCCAAGAATTCGGTAACACTGACGTTGAGTGTTGCCGCGCCAGTGCTGAAGAACGGCAGCGCTTCCCGCCCCAGGATAATAACGATGGCGATGGTGGTGAACACTGAAACCGCGCCGCAGAACATTAACAGCGCTTGAACGACAGACTCACCAAGTCGGGGCTTGCGGTTCAGGCTGGGTGCTTGAGTACGAATTGCCTGTTGTCTGGCAGGGAGAGCAGCAGCCAAAAGATCGCTTTTGCGCCGGACATCTAATCTAGCTTCCATAAGTGGGGGTTAAATCCTTGTTGCTTTTGAGCAGTTTGAGGTTGTTTATCTTGTTCATCTAGGCACATTATAACAGTCACATGTACGCCTGAGGGTGATTATGGCGGAAGCTTAAATTGACTTTAACTTCCACTTAACAAACCCCATCATTGAACCCCGTGGCACGATAAGGCGGGTGTTATCACCCGCCTTATCAAACTTGCTCTTTACAGTCTTAGCCGATGGCGGCCAGCAGCCACCAGCGAGCACGGTTCAGTGTCGCATCAGCAGCCGGGAAGTAACCAACTTCGCTGATTACGTTCGGGACGTTGGTCAGGTAGTAGTTGATGAAGTCAGCAACCTGCGGCTTGGCCTGAATGATGCTGGGTGCGCTGTACAGGAACAGCGGGCGAGACAGTTTGTAGGTGCCACCTTCGACGCTCTCGAAGTTGGGGGTCACACCGTCAAGGGCGATGGAGTGCAGGGCTTCAGCATTTTCTTCGTAGTAAGCATACCCGAAGAAGCCAACTGCGTATTCGCTGCTTTCCACACCCTGCACGATAACATTGTCGTCTTCGCTCTGGTTCAAGTTGCCAGCAGCGAGGAAGGCAGCCTTGAAGGCTTCACGTTCTTCAGCGTTGCTACCACCGATAACTTCAACGAAGTAGTCGAAGGTACCGCTGCTGGTGCCGGGGACGTAGCGCAGAATGGGTTCCGCGGGGAAGTCAGCACGGACATCCGACCAGTTGGTGGCGGTGCTGAACAGAGCCTTCACTTCTGCGGTGGTCAGGTCAGTGGCGAAGGTGTTGGCGCTGCTGGTCACGATGGCAATACCATCGGTACCGACGCGGAATTCAACGGGGTTCAAACCATTGGCGACGCACTTCTCGGTTTCGTCGGGGGTTGCGGGGTCCTTAGCGACCTTGATCGCACGGCTTGCACCAGCGATGTCGATACGGGTTTCTTCGCAGAATGCCTTGAAACCACCACCGGTACCGCTGACGCCGACGGTGATGTTGCCGCTGTAACCGTCATTCTTGAACGAGTCAGCCAGTGAGACAGTCACGGGGCCAACGGTCGAGCTGCCGTCGATGGCGATGTCGCCGGTAACGATTGCAGGGGTCACTTCGGGCAGAACTGCGGGGGGCAGCAGAACAGTGTCGATGACATGGATCACGCCATTCGAGGCTTCAATCGCATCACCAACTACGGCTGCATCATCAACCAAACCGTCGGCAACGGTCAATTCGCTGCCTTCAACGGTAGCAACCTTGCCACCTTCAGCCGGCACTTCGCCGCTGACGATATGGTAGCTCAAGACGCGAGCCAGAGCTTCGGGGTTGGCAGTCAGATATTCCGTCAAAATTGTGGGCAGCGCGGCAAATGCTTCGTTGCTGGGTGCATAAACGGTGAACGGGCCTTCGCCGGCGAGTGTTTCCGCCAGTCCAGCGCTGGAAGCAAATCCTACGAGTGTTGAAAGGTCAGGATTACCAACGGCAATATCAACAATCGTTTGATCTTGCGCGCCAACATTCATAAAGGGAACGACTGCCAGCAGCAGTACAGCGACAAGTATTGCGATACGGTTCTTCAAAATGCTTTTCTCCCTGAAAGTTACGGTCAGTGTGTTGAAACATGTTTCTTATTTCGATCAGTATGGTATCGGAGAAGTGTTAAATAAAAGGTTTAGCCATGTTATGTGTGGGGGTTAATGAATTTAAGGGATTGTGACGTTTGTGTTAAACAGACATTAATCCACCGAGGCACAGTTTTAGATCTTATACTGCGGTACAATGTGGACAATTCGGGTATCAACATGACTTCATGGTCATTTTCGATGTGGGTGATCTGAACTATAATTATAATTTGCCCAAAATAATGTTTAGCGAGACACAGCCTCATGCAGCAGCCGAAAAAACAACGGCCTTCATTCCCTATAGCAACCATCGCCAGTGTGCTGTTGGTCAGCTTGATCGGGGCGTTGGTCACTGCCAGTCTGCTGCTCGTGCGCTTCCGCGAAGGCATCATCGAACCGTCGTTGGTCATTTTGCTGGTCGGCCTTACTGCAATCGGCGCGGTGTTAGCTGTCGTGCTACTGTTGAACCTACGCCAGCAAACCACTTATGTCGACCAAACCGAAACACAGTTACGCCGTCAAAATAGCGAACTGATCCGCGCGAATAACGACTTACAATTCCAACTTAGCGGGCGCGCCAGCGAACTTGCCGATGAACGCACCCAGAGCAAAACCATCCTACAAAGTATGTCAGAGGCCGTGGTCGTGCTGGATGCGGAACGGGTGCGCTACACCAACCGCGCCCTAACCCGCCTGACGGGATTCAGCGCTGATGACCTCACCAGTAAGCCGCTAAAGGCCGAAAACACCGTGTCGCTCGCCGTGCAGCTTTCCAGCCTGCGTGAAACTGTCGTCGCGGCCATCACACAGGGCGGCATCTGGCAAGGCCCTTACAAACTGAACATGAAAGATGGTAAAGAGTTAGATGTATCGGTCATCGGGCTGCCGTTGGATGCTGGCGGCGCACCGACCGGTCAAATCTTGCTGCTTATCCGCGACAACAGCCACGAAAAGCGGCTGCAAGTGCAGAAAAACACCTTCGTCACCAACGCATCCCACGAACTGCGTACACCGTTGTCGAACATTAAAAATCGGCTGTATTTGCTCCACAAGCAGCCAGAAAAGCTGGAAGAACATCTAGCGGTGATGGATGAGATGGCTGCGCACATGCAGCAGCTCCTCGAAGAAATGCTCGACATCGGGCGCTTCGAACGCGGCTTGGTCTTGCTCGACCGCGACAACGCCATTCTGCAAGAGCTAGTCAGCGAAGCAGTCACCACCTACCAGCCCCGCGCTGCCCGCCGTTCCATCACACTGGAACCGCACCTCGCCGAACAGCCCATCAAAGTGCTGGTTGACCACAAACGCATCTTACAGGTGGTCACCAACCTCATCTCGAACGCTGTCAACCACACGCCGCAGGATGGACATATTGATGTGCGGGTCGAGATTGACCCCAAGTCGAATGGGCGTAAATTGGCTTATGTGCAGGTGCAGGATAACGGCATGGGGATTTCGCAGGAGATGCTGGCGCAAATCTTCCAGCCCTTCACCAACGCCAGTATGGGCTTGGTGAGCGGCACTGTGCTAGGGTTGAGCCTCACGAAAGAAATTGTGGAACTGCACGGCGGCGAAATCAACGTTGAAAGTGACGCTAAAAAAGGCACAATTTACACCGTCCGCCTGCCCGTGCTGGAGTAAGCTGCACAACCTTCAAGCATTCGGCGTGGTCGTATCATGAGTCCACCAATGCCAAAAACGGCGCGATATTAACAGTGAAGCAGCACAAGAAGCCATAAAGAACAAACCAAGATCTTCTATTGTGAAACTAAAGTCAAGCCTTGCAGCCTCCATAAATAAGGCTGTGACAAATAATAAAGGGGCAATTAAATTGACACCATAGACAACTCGCTTGAATAGTTCAGGTTGCGACGAGACCTTCTTGTTTTTGCGGTATACCAACGAAATTACGCATCCATGAGCAACGCCGGACAGAAGACCGGCGCCTCCCCCAATTATCGAAATAACAAAGCTTACTATCATAAAATCAACCCAAAAACCCGTACTGGCGATATTGTATTCGGATTGGTTTCGAACACCATCCAAAATTAAATCGGCTTGAATAAAAAACATCAGAGCAAAACCATAATATAAAGGAGTAATCAATAACATCTCAGCGATAATCTCTTCAGATTTCTCTTCCGGTATTTCAGATGGCTTTATCAGCTTTATAGGTTCTTCAACTATTTGTAAGAGTCGCTTCATCTCAAACCCTTCGCATTACTTCATAAGCATCCCATGAGCAGTCCATAAGCAGTACTATCGAACCCCTGTATTTTCTCCCTCAAACAGCCTATCATTTCAAACACGATTTAACGTCGTATTCCATTGCAACGTTTGAATAAACTTGATACGTTGACTCGTTATTGAATACTACTATAATCGGTTCTGAGTGTTACATCCTACACTCAGAAAATTACATTTAGATAGTCGCCATTTGGAGGTTGTAAAACCAACATGACTATTCGCACTGTGCCAGCCACCGTAGCGAACCCCACGCAGGAGTATGCCACCCCTGCCGAAGAAGACCCCGGCTCTCTGAACGGGGACGAGCCGCCCTCTATTGAGGAGGAGCCTCCCCACGCCACGCCGGTTACCAAACCGGCTGCCCCTACCCGTTCACAACGTCCCGCCCTCTGGGCATCCATTCCCGACTCGCAGTGGGATGATTGGCGCTGGCAGCTTGCCCACCGCCTGAACAGCGTCGAGGAACTCTCGCAACTTATCCACCTCACCGATGAAGAACTGCAAGGTCTCACAGCGGACGGCAAATTCCGTGTCGACATCACGCCCTACTTCGCCAGCCTCATCGACCCCGACGACCCGCTGTGTCCGGTACGGCGGCAGGTCATTCCGTTGGGGCGCGAACTCCAAGCCTTCGAGGGCATGATGGAAGATAGCTTGGCGGAGGACGCGCACAGCCCCGTCCCCGGCCTCGTCCACCGCTACCCCGACCGTGTGCTGATGCTCATCACCACCCAATGCGCCAGCTACTGCCGCTACTGTACCCGCAGCCGCATCGTCGGCAGCCCGCACGAAAACTTTAGCAAATCAGACTTTGAAGCCCAGTTGGATTACCTTCGCCGCACGCCGCAGGTGCGCGATGTGCTAATTAGCGGCGGTGATCCGCTGACGCTCGCCCCCAAAACGCTCGACTATATCCTGAGCAGCTTACGGGCGATTGAGCATATCGAAATCATCCGCATTGGCAGCCGTGTGCCGGTCTTTCTGCCGCAGCGCATCACCGATGACTTCTGCGCCATGCTGCGCCAATATCACCCGCTGTGGATGAATGTTCACATCAACCACCCGAACGAGATCACGCCCGAACTCAGCACCGCATTGGCGAAATTAGCCGATGCCGGTATCCCCCTCGGCAACCAGAGTGTGCTGCTGGCGGGTATCAACGACAGCGTGAACATCCAGCGTGAACTGGTGCATAAGCTCGTGCGTAACCGTGTCCGCCCCTACTACCTCTACCAGTGTGATCTGGTCAAGGGTGCAGGGCATTTCCGCACCACCGTCGCCAAAGGCATCGAGATTATGGAAGGGCTGCGCGGTCACACCAGCGGATACGCCGTGCCAACCTACGTCGTCGATGCACCGGGCGGCGGCGGCAAAATTCCGGTTATGCCGCAGTATCTTATCAGTCAGGCACCGGGGCGCGTGGTGCTGCGTAACTACGAAGGCTACATCGCCACCTACGAAGAACCGACTGATTATGACGCGGGGATGATCGAGCATCTTGACCGTCAGATCACGCGCCGACCGGAAGCCGGTCAATCCGGCGTGGCTGGCCTACTGGCGGGTGAGGAATTGGCGATCAAACCGCAGGGCTTCGATACGCTGCACAAACGCGGCGGCAGCGCCCACCGTCTAAACACCGACGCGAACAAATGGCAGCCCTATCACGCCAACGGCAAACCAAACGGTCATACTCCGCCGGAGCTTATGAACGGGAAAACACCCGACAAACCCTAAATCCAATTCATACCCGCCCCGTTTGTAGGGATTTGTCGCTGGCAAATCCTTCTCTAACACAAGGGTGGGCAGATTAATGACATCTACCAAGGATAAAATAATGCGTATCGCCGTCTTAGCCAACCTGAAATCAAATGCCCCGACTTACGAAGGGATGCCGGCCGACCGCTGGGATGACCTCGACTCGCCGCGCGCGCCGGATGCCATCGTCGCGGCCTTGCAGCGTATGGGTCACGAAGCTGCGTTCTTCGAAGCCAGCATTTTGCCACCATTCAACCTCATCGAAAGTCTCAGTACCTATAAACCCGATCTGTGCTTCAACATCGCCGAAAGCCACTTTGGGGATGCCCGCGAGTCGCAAATTCCGGCGGTGCTGGAAATGCTGCAAATCCCCTACACTGGCAGCCGTGTACTCAGTTTGGCGGTAGCGCTAGACAAAGCCATGACCAAACGCGTCCTCAAATCGTATGGCTTGCCCACCCCTGAGTTTCAACTGTTCGAATCGGCGGACGCTGACATCAACCCTGAACTGTTGAATGAGGATGGTGAGCTGCGCTACCCGCTGTTCGTGAAGCCCAACGCCGAAGGCACCAGCATGGGCGCAAATGCCGACAGCATCGTGCACAGCGTCAGCGACTTACGCGCGCGGGTAGCAGGGCATCTCGCCCGTTATAACCAGCCCATTCTGGTCGAGCGTTACATCGCTGGGCGTGAAGTGATGGTGGGGATGATCGGCAATCTGCCCAACCTGACCTTTATGCCGATCCTCGAACTTGACCATGCCGCCTATGGCGAAGGCCATTCGGGGGTGTATACCAACGAAATGAAAACCGTTTCCGGCTTGGATGCCTACCGCTACCAATGCCCCGCGCCGCTAACCGATGCCCAAACCCGCGAGCTTCAACACCTCGCCGCCGAAACCTTCCGCGCCACCGACTGCCGCGATGTGTCGCGTGTAGACTTCCGCCTCGACGCCAACGATAATGACAAACCTTATATTTTAGAAATCAACCCGCTCCCCGGCCTCAACCCCGGCTACAGTGACCTATGTTTGCAGGGGTTAGCCGCTGGATGGGATCATGAGCGCCTAGTTGCCGCTATTGTCGAGGCAGCCATCATACGTCATGGTCTGCGTGAGGTACTGCCGATCTAAAACGTTTCATCGGTAGGGGCGCACGGTGTGCGCCCCTGATCGCTATCATACATAATCCACCTGCTGTCCGCCGATTTCTTTACACCAATTGCGCCAACTCCAGAACATAATTAAACTAGCGATATAACAACGCAGTAATTTGGACTAAAAGTATTAGCTTTTGGCGGAAAGTGAACGGTGAGCATGAAATCCGGCTCTATCGGCAAAGATATTACCCACATAGCAGGTATCGGCTTGGGCTTAACCCTGCTGCTGACCATCATCGGTATCGTCACCTCGCTGGCAATTGGCATCCCCGGTTCAACCACACCGGACGGTACACCTGCGACGGTCAACCTCGCTGCGATGATCCCGACCTCGCCACCGCCCACCGCCACGCCTACCGAAATCCCCTGCACCGCGCAAGAATGGTGGAACACAAACGGCACCGCCGCCGGAGAGGTTTTCACCAACGCCCGTAATACCACCATCAACACCCGCGTACCGGATGTGCAAACCGCGCAGGCTGCCCTCAAAGTCTGGGAAACCAACTTAGAAGTCGCAGATGTTGCACCGCCCTGTGCCGCAGCCGCCAAAGCCACCATCCTTGCCGCCGCGAAAACGGCCAGTGACCTCTACAACTTTTACACCACACCCACCACCGAACAGCAGCGTGCCGAACAGAGTATCCAGCTAGAAGACAAACTGCTGACTGTTTACGACGCGCTGGAAAAGCTGGAAATTAACATCACCGATGAGTGGCTCATCAGCGTGCGCGATTACACCCGCAGCGACTGCCCTGCTGCCCGCTGGTATACCGAAAACTACATCGGCAAAGGTTATAACAACTTCATCAAAACCAATCCCAAGTTGGATATTATCAACCTTACAACCGCTCAAATGACCGATCTTGTACGCCAATTCCGAACGCTGAACAGCAGTCTTAACACCGATAAACCCAATTTCCCTGAATGTGTGCAGCCTGCGGCTGAACACCTGATTACCTACTTCAAAGCGGGTAACGATGCCCTCAATGCCGCCCTTAATAATGACATGGCGAGTGTACAAGGGCCGCTCACCATCATGCCAACAGCGCTCAACAGCTTTTATGCCACCCTTAAAACGCTCGACCCGAACCTCGGCACTTAATGCCCATTGCGCTACCGACTAACAAAATGGCTTACTCGTTGATTGAGTAAGCCATTTTTGTTTTAGAGCGATTTATCCAACTTTAGACTGATTACCCACTTAAAAAATTATCCTATACTGTCGCTAAAGTCGTTTACAAGTTGCTATATCAGGGGAAATCATGCTAACCGCTCGCACCGTTTTGCTCGTCATTCACATCATCTGCGCGGGGCTATGGATCGCCCAATTTGTGACCGCCATTGTGTTTGAACGCTTGATCCGCGCCAACGAAGGCAAACCTGCCGAACTAACGCTCATACTCGCCCAGATCAAAGTCAGCAGTTTTGCCGGCATGATTGCAGGTAATGGCATTTTACTCAGCGGCCTCGGTTTGCTAGCGACCAGCCATCTCGGCTTATTAGGCATCGGTGGTTCGGTCACACCGTTGTGGTTATTCATCAAGCAAATCGTCTTAATCATCCTAATGGTGATCGTGTTTGTCGGCATTAATCCAATTGCGCTGCGCTTGCAGAAACAAATCACCGTCGCGGCGGATGGCAGCACCCTTGCCACGCCCGATATGCGCGCCGACCTCAACCGCTTACGAATGATCATCTATGTTCATGACGCCTTAGTGCTACTCAACATTATTCTAGCGGTCGCAAAGTTCAATTAGAGGGACATATTTACAGTAATCCGTCACCACTGCGGTAGGTGGGTTGAAGTGTGTTATACTGAAACCAGATGGATTGAGAACATTCCATCTGGTTTTGGGCACCGCCATTACACAACCATCACAGCATATGTCCCCGTTTTGCAAAACAGTTGTAATTGCGCCGTCAATACCGTCAAAGCTGCCGGTGTACCTCAAGCACATAGCAGTCCGGTAAATACGAGACGATTCTCCGTCGTCACTCTTTTAGGCCAAGCAATAAATGATTGGACATATATGACCAACAGCCAACAAGCCGACAAGCTTCAGATCAAACCATTGGACGAAAATGCCGCCCCGGTTGCGCCCACGACCAAACAGCCTGACCCGCGCGTTGCTGCGTTTCTCGACAGGCTGCGGGAAAAAGCAACCCAGATAGAAGATACCGCGCGGGATAATCATGTCACCGCCAAAGAACCGCGTCGCCGCGCCATAGTCGAACAACCCGCTTATCCCGACTGGTATCAACCGCAATCTACCAAAAAAGAAGCTGCACCCGCGTCAACGGTCAAACGTTTTGGCAGCGGTCGCGGCACACCCGGTCGCAAACCTACAAAACCTGTCTAGAAATTACGATAGCCCGTGTTCATGCGGGCTATTTATTTTCAATCTTAAAATGTTAAGGTCAGAAGATGAAACACTTTTACAAACTCTTTTGGACATGGATTGTATTAGTGGTCGCCCCCGTTATCGTTTATGGTCAAGCACTGGACTGTCCCACCATCGTCAAAAACGCGCTGGATGCCACAGACGATGCTTGCAGCGCCACCGGACGCAATCAAGCCTGCTACGGCAACATCAGTTTAACAGCCGAAGCCGCCGAGGATGCGCCCAAATTCACATTCACCGAACCGGGTGATCTGGTCGAAATAGCCGGTGTTAAAAACTTTCTCCTAAGCCCGCTGGATACCGAGACCGAAACATGGGGCGTGGCACTGATGAAAATTCAAGCCAACCTCCCTGAAACACTCCCCGGTCAAAATGTCACGCTCATCCTCTTTGGCGATGTCGAAATCACCAACGCCGCCACAGAAGAACAAACGCCGATGCAAGCCTTCTACTTCAAAAGCGGACTAAATGATGCCCCTTGCGAACAAGCACCGGATAGCGGCATTCTCATCCAAACCCCTCAAGGTCAGCGCAGCATCGAACTTACCGTAGATGAAGTGGCAATTACCCTTGGCTCTAGCGCGTACTTTCAAGCCCAGCCGGATGGCGAACTCGTCGTGAACGTGGTTGAGGGCGAAGGCACGGTCACCGCTGCGGGTGTCACCGTCACCGTTCCCGCTGGCAGCCGCGCCCGTGTGCCGCTAGATGCCAACCTTGCCCCGACAGGTGCGCCCGTTGGCCCCGAACCGTATGATGCAGCCGAGCTAGCCGCCCTTCCGCTCACCCTGCTGCCCGAAACCATCACCATCGCCCCCGCGTTGGAGGCTACCGCAGAAGCTAACGCCTCTGAAGCGATTGTTCCAGTCGCCGGACTATGGGACCCCGTAAATGGCGACATCGTGGCTGGCGCAGGCTGCCCAGCGGGAATTAGTGATCTTCTTGACCCAACACTCCTTAGTTTCCCCTTCGTTGTAGCGGAAGGGGATACCGACCTCACAAACGCATTAAATATGCTTTTGGGTGCCTTTCAGGGCAAAGGTGCGCTCACCAATCCCGAACCCAACACCTATGTCATCAATGCAACCATCCAAAATGAGACGTTGCAGTTGGAGTATCGTCTGATCAGCGAAGACCAAATCGAAGGTGAAACAACCATAACAATGGAAATTCGCGGCAGTTGCACACTGACATCAACTTTTACGATGCGCCCATCATAAATTTAAACGGGGATATTCATTTTCAGTTCAAGGGGAAGGGAAATGTTAAAATCTGTTCGCTACTGGCCGTTTTATCTCATGTCGGTGTTTTGTCTTTCAGCAGCCGTGGTCAGTGCCGCTGACTGCCCGACCATCGTCACCACCGCGCTCGACGCTACCGATCATGCTTGCGACCAAATTGGACGTAACCAAGCTTGCTACGGCAACGTCAGCTTAACCGCCGAAGCCGCCGAGGATGCACCGGAGTTCAGCTTCACCGAACCGGGTGATCTCGTCGAAATCGTCGGGGTTAAAAATTTCGTCCTCAGTCCACTGGATACCGAGGCCGAAACGTGGGGTGTAGCGCTGATGAAACTTCAGGCTAACCTGCCCGAAACACTCCCCGGCCAGAATGTCACCGTCATTCTTTTTGGCGATGTCGAAATGACCAACGCCGCCACAGAAGAACAAACCCCGATGCAAGCCTTCTACTTCAAAAGTGGTTTGGGTGACCGCCCCTGCGAACAAGCACCGGATAGCGGCCTCCTCATTCAAACCCCCGTAGGTCAAGGGAAAATCGACCTGACAATTGACGAGGTAGAAGTCACGCTCGGCTCTAGCGCTTACTTTCAAGCCCAGCCCAATGGTGAATTTATCATAAGTGTGGTTGAGGGCGAAGGCACCGTCACCGCCGCGGGTGTTACCGTCACCGTTCGTGCTGGCAGCCGTGCCCGCGTGCCGCTGGACGAAAACCTCGCCGCCGATGGGGAACCTATCGGCCCTGAACCCTATGATGAGGCTGACCTCGCCGCACTGCCGCTGTCTCTGCTGCCCGAAGCCATCACCATCGCACCTTCGTTGGAAGCCACGCCTGAAGCAACCGCCTCCGCTTCCGGCGATTCGATTAAACCGCTGCCGGGGAAATGGTCATATGTCGTTACAGAAGCCGTCGGTACAGGCGAATGCGCCCCTTATGTGACTGCCGCTATTTTCCCTTCGATTTCCCTAACGTTGGGCGAAGAGGATTTTGATGTCGTCACCTTTATGGCTTCATCAGGGCAAGAGGCACCAGCCGATATTGTGGTCGAACATCCCTCGCCAAATCGTTATATCGCTACCATGACCGCCGAAGGTCAGCCGCTCACCTATGATTTCAACGTCATTTCAGAAACTGAAATCAGCGCTACCGGTCAAACAGACGCAGGCGGATGCGGAGTCACCCTGAACATCTCCATCACACATCAAGGTTAATCACCTAGAATCAAACGGGGGAGCCTAAGCTCCCCCGCTTTTTTGGACTGTCAAGAATTACTTGACTTCCTTGTACTTCAACTTTTCCCAATCCGCCGCGCCGACGAACTTGGTCAGGTTACGACCATCTTCGGTCTTGCCCTTGATCGCGTAACGCGGGCCGCTCTTGGTGTCCATCTTGACCTTGGTAATGTTCTTGTCGTCGATCTTAACCTTCGAGCGAGTCTTCACATCATAAAATTCAACTGAAGCCATTTTCACTGTCTCCTTTTGCTTTGTATATGCATAGTGCATCCACGCTAAAAAGCATTTTATCATGCCTTAACAAACTATACTTGAGAATTCGCTCAGAAGATAGTACTTCTGTGCTAAGTATACGAGAGGCCGGAGGGAAAACGTCAGAATTGCCCCTCAGCTCGGCTGTACGGGAGCACAAAACCTTAACCTTTTTCCTACTTTCACTAACCAATTCTTCAGGAAGTTTCGCTACAATAAAGCTATCAAATAGGGAAATCGACTGATTTTCGGATTGCATTCCCCTCTCGAACATCGACCAACCTTTGCAAATCAGCCGTTTATACGGAGCCTCATATGTCTGTAATCGAACAATTTTGGCGCACTTACTCCGATTGGCGCGGTAATGCAGCCCACACCGTCACGGGCGAACTGCGTGTGCTGCCAGCCCTTCATAGCCCCCAACTGGGTAACCAGCGCGATATTTTCGTCCTGCTACCCCCCGGCTACCACAACAACACCGACCGCCGTTACCCCGTAGTCTATATGCACGATGGGCAAAATCTCTTTGACCGTGGTATCGGTTTCGCCGGTAACGAATGGCAAGTCGATGAAACCATGAACCGCCTTGCTGCCGAGGGTATTGAAGCCATTATCGTCGGCATCGCCAACACCGATAAGCGGTTTCAGGAATACAACCCCTTCCCGCAAATGTGGAATGGCAACGGTGACAGCTACCTTACCTTCCTCATCGACACGCTTAAACCCATCATCGACCGTGACTTCCGCACGCTGACCAACCGCCAGCACACCGGTATCATCGGCTCATCAATGGGCGGCCTCATCAGTCTGTACGCCTTTTTCCAGCGGCCGGATGTCTTTGGCTTTGCCGGAATCATGAGTCCTGCGTTTTGGATCGCCGGTGGCGCGATCTACCCCTACACCGAGCAGCGACCATTTGTTGACGGCAAAATCTACCTCGATAATGGTACACGCGAACAAAGTGCCCGCCGGATGAAACAGCTTCTCGTCAATAAAGGCTACCAACTCAACCAAAACTTGGTACATATCGTCGAAACCGATGGTGAGCACAACGAAGCTGCATGGGCACGCCGCCTGCCAGATGCACTGCGCTTCCTGCTCAAACCCTAAAATTATCCGGTGATTTGTAGTTGAGCAATTACAGGGAAATGGTCAGACCCTGTAGCCCCTCCCAGCCATGCCGCAGTCGGAGCTAAATCTGTACTGTGCCAAATGTAATCCAAACGCATTAGCGGCACAAACGGCAGTCTTTGCGACCCAATGACTAGCTCCGACGGAAATGTAAAGCCCATCCCGAAACCCACTTCGGCAAAGGTATCCCGTAGGCCGCTCTCACTAGCAAATCGAAAGTAATCGCCGCTCCCATCAGCCGTATTAAAATCCCCCATTACAATGATGGGTACCGCCTCTTCAGCCAACATGGGGTAAAAATTAACCATTTGCCAGCGGCGATAAAACGAGACGTATTGATAAGGGAAAATACGCCCTATGAACCGCCCCGCCCCCTGCGTCCGCGAAAAAGTCGGGGCAGCCATATGGACGTTATAAAGCGCTATCTGCTCGCCGTTCACATCAATCACCGCTCGAATGTGCGTCAGGTCATAATCATCTGGCAGGTTGAATGTTTCTTGTTCGATAATCGGGTAGCGGCTTAACATACCCATTGACGACTCATCCGGTGGGCTAAAGACATTCACATGATAGGGATAGGCTTCTGTCAGCTTGGGCCACACCGCGCTTAAAAAGCCGTCGGACATTTCCTGAATCGCAATCGCGTCCGGGTTCGCAGTTTGAATTTGTGCCTCAATCGCCGCCCAATCCGTATTCCGCTTCAACACATTCATCGTCATCACGGTCAGCGTTGGCGCATCACCCGTGCGAGCCGTTCGTAGTCCACTAGGTAAGAAATACACGCCGTACTTCAACACCAATACGACCAATGGAATAAGCAGTACCAACGCCCACCGCCGCCGTCGCAGTATCAGTGCGATGACCAGCAGCGGCACCGCCGCCACAAAGCACCATACCGTAAAATTGCTCAGTAGGTCGATTTGCCATATCGCGTCACGTTTTGCCGCCCACAACACACCGTACACGACTAAAAATAGCAGGTACAGCACCACTACCGCCGGAAAAAGCAAACTCCGCCACCGCTGGCGAAGTCCTGTTAATCTGTTCATAAATGCTGAACTCGCTCTCTGCCCCAGCCGCGCTAGCGGTTACCCAAATAGTAAATCGCATTCCCCGAAAAGCTGGAGATATATAACCCGCCCGTTGGCGAATTCACCACCGATGACGGCCCCAGCAGCCCTTCGATAAAAGGCCGCACGGAACCGGTGTAGTGTTTGTCGTCAATTTTATAAAGGCTAATCGAAACGACTTCATTCCGCAGCCACATGGTAACAATTAACCGTCCAACATAACGTTCCGGCAGCTTATCACCCTGATAAATTTCGATACCCGTTGGCGCGGCATGGTCGGGCAAAGTCACCACCGGCGGCACAGTACCCGAATCCTCAGGCGGAAACCCGAAGTAGTTGGGGAAACCATAATCGCCATCCTCATAAATGTAATTGACTTCCTCCGGCACATCAATCGGGTTGCTGCAATCATCCGTCTCAAATTCAGTATCCAAACACCCCGACGACCCGTTATCAACCGCGAAAAAACCCTTCCCATCCGGCGCAGGAATGATACCGTACGGATTACGCACACCAGTCGCGTATACTTTAAAGTCCGACCCATCAGGATTCATTGAGAAGATGCGCGCCGCCTTCGGGTTAGTCTCCGGTCGGTGGTCGGTGGTCGAACCTGAACCGAGATACAACCGCCCGTCCGGCCCGAACGTCAAACCGTTATTCTGGTGAAATGCATAACTTTCAGACGGAAAGCCATCCATAATTGTCTTAGTAACATCCGCTTTATCATCGCCGTTGGTATCGGTCATCAACACCAGCGCACCGGCAACATTCACATACAAACCGTCCTCGCTCCACGCCAAGCCTTCCGGTTTGGTCAGGCCGCTGGCAAACTCGGTCACAGTATCCGCCACATTGTCCTTATCCTCATCCCGCAGTACCCAGATGAAGCCCGATAAGCTCGCCACATAAAGCTCACCCTCCGAGCCAACTTCCATCGCCGTCGGGGACTTCACCACTTTATTTTCAAAAAATTGAATCGGGATGTTATCCGCGATGATAATGTCCTCAAACGATTTCGTATCCGTGGTAACTTGGTCTAAATCCGGTGCAAAGGTTCGGTCGTAAAGCCATGCCAGCATCACCGAAAAAACCACCAGCATACTCACAGCGGAAACCACCACAAAGCGCCAGTGCTGCCTGCTGCTAATGCGCCGTGCAGCGATATAGATAACGGTCGCCAACCCACCGCCAATAATGAATCCGCCCGTATTCTGAATCAAGCCGCTTGCCAATTCACGCATCTGCAAATTGATATACGCCCGCCTAAAAGGGGTGCTGGCCGTTAAACCCAAAAAGATGCCAAAACCAAGAATCGCGATTAAGGTGAGAAGAAGGGATAACAGAATCTCTTTCAGAGGGCGACCTAGAACCGTCGCGAGGCTAACTGCAATCCATGTAAAACTAAAAAAAACGAGTGCGATACCAAGAATCGCTTCAACCGAGATTTTCAATGCATACCTCACATGAATTAAGTAATGTAGTTTGAAATGTTAAAGTTATTATATACCTGTTCTTAAACCTGATTCTTAATGAGCCAATAGACCTTCAAGGAATGAGGCTAAATGCACGTCTGTAGAGCAGGAGTGACACGCATCACCCCTTACTTATTCACTATTCGCGGGGATTAAACGGAGCTAACAACAATCACGCATATGCAAATGAGGACAAGTGAACAAAACCGCTAATACGACACCACGCTAATTGTCTTGAGGAGTAAATAATTCGCATCCTCCTCCACCGCGAACTGGTCATTCACGGCTGGCGTTAGTCGCTCGCCCGTCTGCCAATCGTATACCGCCACGACCAACTGATAATCGCGTCCGGCAAGTTGCTCCGGCAGCGTCAGCGTGCGGTAATCCTCGTAATAGCTTTCCGGTAGCCACGCGGTCATTTGCTCTGGCGTATCCGGCGCTTTGGCTGGGCCGTCACTTTGCGCCACTAAATTACCAAACTCGTCCAGCAGCGATAGGCTGATACTGTAATCTATCGACGGTTGTTGCAGCGCCGACCACCACAGCTTCACCGAAATTTGCTCATTCTCGCGGAAAACGCTGCGGTTCTCCTTAATCTCGAAGCCGTTCAGTCCAATCGTATCGCCAAACGGAATCCCGTCCCACAATGGCGGCCCTTCGTACAACCGCAGCAAGAAATTCCACGGGCCGACAAAGATCGACTCTTTGCGTCCCTTCATAATATCGGCCTTGAGTGCTTCATCCTGCTCCCACCCCGTCGTCGCCAGATACCACACCCGTGAATGGTCGCCCGGTGTATCAGCCCACGGCAGCTTGCCTTCCGGGAAAAACTGCGGCAGAAAGTAATCCCATACCATCGCCGTGCCACACACACAATACGGGTCTTTAATCAGCACATCACCGGGGCGTACCTGCTTGGCAAACCACGACAGCACCATCCGCATCGGAACTGCCTCGGTCGGCACAGCCCGAAATTGCAACCAGTCCACCGGCAGCAGTGCCATCACCAGTACAACCACAACGCACATCCACTGAATAGTACGTGGCAGGTACAGCGTCGCCGCCCCCACCAGCACCACCAACCCCGGCGCTACCCACCACATATAACGCACGTTCAGATACTCACGGTTCGGCGCGATGATATACACAATCGCTGGAACACTTATCCACAGCATCAACACCACGAACCACCGCCAGCTCATCCGCCGCCGCACAAAGAAATAAACCAAAACACCAAGCGCGGTCAACATCAAGACAAGCTGAGCCGTTGTCCCGCCAAAATCGTTATAAACCTGCACCATTTCCGTCACGAAATCTTTGGGCGGCTGGGGCATAACATCCAGTCGTGTACCCGCATTCCCAATAAACTGCACCACCGCTGGCAGTGCCAGAATCAGCGTGGTAATCCCCACACCGACCCAGCGCAGCAGCAGGCGCGGGCGCACAATCACCACCAGCAGCGTCAGGAAGCCGATATACAAAACGCTGGTAAATGTGCTGTAAAAAGTCAGCGCCAGCACCACCGCCAGCATCACCATGCGCCGCCAGCTTTCCGGCTGCCGCATCCACCGTACCAGCATCCACAGCGCCAGCGCCCCGAACATCATTACCAGCCCGTAAGCCCGTACCTCCACCCCTGCGTACACCATATAGCCGAAACCAATCGCCGCCGACATCGACACCCACGCTGCCCCACGCTGATTCGCTGTATCCGGTGCAATTCGCATGAATAAAGCCAGTGACGCACGGTACATGAATACAACCGCCAGCAGCGCCCAAAGAATCATGATGTAGCGCGACGCTTCTAAAGTATTCCCCGCAACCTGTATCCATGCCCACGTCAAGATGCTGAACAGCGGCGGCCAATCATACGGCACGCGCGACATCGCCTCACTAAAACTACCATTCACATGCCACAGCGACCAGATCTCATCCGGCCATTCGTAAAAGCCAACCACATGTTGCGTCCGCAGCCACCCCGCAAAAAGCAGCAGCCCGATCAAGCAAAAAAACAAACCTATCGCGGTTGTTGAACGGGGTTGAAACGGGCGAGAAGCAGGTGACATAAATGGTGTTATCCACTATTTGAAGGAATTATTGAATCGGGCAGCAGTGAACGGTAGCGCAAGACTCTGGAGAAATTGAGGACAAACAATTAGTAGTTCGTGAATTTATATTTAATGATACTTATACCTTCGCGCAAAGGTTCAAACAAGTCACAGTTTCGAAACATCAGTCCCGTTTTCGTAATAGGTAAGGGAAGAATAAATATGATTGAATAGAGATCAAAATAAGGGAGAGCCTATCACTCTCCCATAAGCATCAACTTAAGGAACTTGTTCGCTGAAACGCCTGTTATTGAAGTCCTTTTAGTGGACTTGTCCCTCTGTCTAGCATGACGGCTTTAGCCTCATGCGACGCAAACTGTGTCATTTTTATAACCGGACACACCTATGAGCCTCTTGTGGCAAACGCCTTAACTTGGTACGCATGGGAGAGCTTGTGACTCTCCCCTATTTGCGGTACTCAAAACAGTCAACTACGCCGCGTCTTGCAGCGTAACGTGTGTCCCCAACCATTCCACCAACGTCGGTACGAAATCTGGTGTGAATACAGGGTCTAACGTCGAGTACTCACTCAGCGAACCGATTTCCGCCTGCTGGAATAGGTGGTTTGCGTCCGGCAGGGTCACAATCGTGTAATCCTCGTTACCGGCTTCCTCAAGCGCTGCTTCGATTGCGGGTGCATTCTGTTCAGATGGCACTTGTACATCCTTGCCGCCGAATACCGCCAGCACGGGGACAGTCGTCTGCGCCCAATCCGGTGCCGGATCACTCTTTAAGAATGACCGGAACCAACGATTAAAATATCCGCTGGCTTGCTGCTCGGCTGATTGTCGCGCATAGGCTTCCAAGTCACCGATAGCGTTAAGCTCTTCTTCCGTCATGAACTTGGACATGGTTAAAATCGTTTCAGTCGTGGACTTCAAGAAAGCTTCTCGGTCATCGGCTTCTATCGCTTCCCAGATCGCCGGTTGTGCGCTCGACTGTGCTTCGATCATCTCATCGCTGCCGCCTTCGGCCTTCAATATCAGCCGACCCTGTTCCAGCAGGATTTCCTTACCACTAACACCCGGCCCCGCCATTACAATAATAAAGTCGATGTTCGGGTCATTCGCCCCCAAACGCGATGCCACAAGGCCGCCTTCGCTGTGACCCAGCACACCCAGCTCATCAGCGTTAATTTCTGCCCGCTTGCTCAAGAAGTCGAGTGCTGCCGCCGCGTCTGCCGTGGTTTCTTCAATCGTGGCGAACATGTCACCACCGGAACCACCGACACCACGGTCGTCATACCGCAGCACCGCCATACCGGCGCGTGTCAGTGCATCCGCCACTAAACCCAGCGGTTTCATCGTGCCAATCGTCTCGTCACGGTCTTGTGGCCCGCTGCCCGAAACCAGCACCACTGCCGCAAATGGCCCCTTACCTTCTGGCATCGTCAGGGTTCCCGCCAGCGTTACATCGCCACTGGTAAAGGTCACTTCCTCGGCTGCATACGGCAAATCAACAACTTCCGGCTCAACGATACGGAATGCATCCACTGCTGGCAAAAATACCGCTTCATGCAGCACGTCATAATCGTCCGGCGTGGTCTGCAAAATCACGAGATAGCTTTTGTTGTTCACTTCCGTCACGGCCAAATCAACCGCAATCGTCAAAGTTCCCGCTGGCACATCGATCTTATAAATCGTCCACGTCAGCGTCTCAGTTTCGATAGTACCCACGCTTTCTGGCGCTTCCGTCAGGCCCATCTGTGGCAGCAGTGCGTTTAACAGGTTCTCGGCGGAAAGCGGTGCGCTTTGCATCCCGAAAACGGTAATATCCTCATCACTGCTCCCGCGCTGTAACAAACCATTACCAATGTCGCTCCATTCGGCAGGTACAACACTGCTGAATCCGAAGTTCGCATTGGTCATCGGCTCTAGGAGAATTTCACTCTCCTGTGCAGCGGCGATACCAGTCCCTATCGCCAGCA
>JAPUDW010000002.1 GCA_027492915.1 Bacteroidota bacterium
CATGTGGCTGATCTCGGCAGATGGTTCAAGGACACAGATCGCAACGGGAGTTATTGGCGGGTATAATATCAAATTTTGGGTGGACGATCTCAACATCGCTTTTTACGTGCTGGAAAATGGCGATGTTTATAAGTTAGATGCCGACAGCAAAACCTCTCAACTCATTTCTGGTATCAAAGCCTACATCCCCGTTGTGTGGCTGACGATGAGTGACGATCTACTCATCTATGCCGCACAACCAACCAATACATTCGACCGTATC
This sequence comes from Bacteroidota bacterium, assembly GCA_027492915.1. Classification (GTDB taxonomy): domain Bacteria; phylum Chloroflexota; class Anaerolineae; order Aggregatilineales; family Phototrophicaceae; genus CFX2. Next base: position 263 of record JAPUDW010000002.1, read on the forward strand.
CGTATTTCGGATGGCCGTTATGTTGGTCAGATCACTATTCCCGCTGACGACAAACTCGGTGGTATCTTTAGTTACGAAGGCATTGGTCTATCGCCGAGTGAGCGCTACATCGAATTCGGTGATACACAAAGTATTTATGATTTCGCAACCGGTGCCTTTACAGCCTTTATCCAACATACCGCTGCGGCGTATGCTAGAAAGCGCAACACCTACTACAACTGGTCACCACAAGAAGATTGGTTGATTACAGGTCAAATCATCTATGAAGGGGGGAGTGCCATAGGGCCATTCGCAAACATGGTGATGCGACCGGATGGAAGCGATAGGCGAGAGCTTAATACTTATACTAACCGAGCAGCTTGGCTGCCCGAAGCGGTCATCCCGCATCTACCTCCTGCCCAACAGAACAGCTTCATCCCCCAACCGTACTTAACCCTTGAGCATTCCGACAAAGTTACTGGCGCGGCGTGGAATGCTACTGGGACGCGGTTGGCCGTGACCACTGATAACGCCCAACTTTATATCTGGTCATTTGCCCAAGCCGAACCCCAAGTCGAGCAAATCATCGCGATGGATAGCGCTTGTGGTTTCTTTATCTATGCTTGCCAGATCAAATGGAGCCCGAATGCACAGTTCATTTCACTCGGGGAATTTGAAAGGGGCGATGCTTATGAAACACGCTACTTCGAACTCATCGACCTTCTGAGCGGCAGCAGGATCGGCAGCAGCGACTATGCGTTTGAATGGGATGAAAGTGGCTTTTTCATCAGCAAAATGAGCTATCTCTATCCCAGAGATGAAACAACAACAATGACGGCTGAGTACAATGAACGAGGGGAAGCAAAGGGTGTGATTTTCGTTCAAGACAAAGCAACACGACAGTATATCGCTGAGTTTCCCATCGATGGAAACGTAATCAGCATTCAGTGGACTGCTGACGGTGAACGACTCTTTGTACAAACCCAATCCCCTTGTTCCCTTCAACAATGGGATCTCAAAAATGGCTTCATCGGCACTTTTAGCTCATACAATGATTGTTATAAGGACTTCTATCAAACATCTGCCACCGGGCGATGGGCAGCGACTCAATTAGCATTTATGCCCATGCAAATCTACGATTTTAGCCAAAATAAACAACAAATCCTGAGTTGGTACGCACGGTCGGTCACTTTTACGCCAGATAACTGCTGGCTGACCGCTGTAAATTCGTGGCTCGTCACCATCTGGAAACTCTCCGACATCATCCCGAATGACGCGATAACAAACGACACCTGTAGGCCATTGGCAGCAGGCACATATAAGGCAAAACCGTAATGACACATCTCCCTTTCCTTGAACGGCTGCAACAGGCGCAGCCCATCCTCGGTGATGGCGCGATGGGCACACTGCTGCACCAGCACGGCGTACCGATCAGCACCTGTTTCGACGAACTGAACCTCACCCACCCTGAACAGGTGGAAGCCATCCATAAGGGTTATTTGGAGGCGGGTTCCGAACTGGTCGAAACCAACACCTTCGGCGCGAACCGCTACAAGCTGGCGAAGCACGGGCTGGAGGGCAAAGTCACTGAGATCAACCGTGCCGGTGTTGAACTGGCGAAGCGTGTCATCGCTGCCAGCGGCAAAGACGCTTACCTCGCAGGGTCAGTTGGGCCGTTGGGTGTGCGCCTCAAACCGTTCGGGCGGGTGAAGGCTGAAGAAGCCCGCGCTGCGTTCGGGGAGCAAATCCGTGCGCTAGCAGAAGCGGGTGTCGATGTTCTCTTGATGGAAACGTTCAGCGACCAGATGGAACTACTAGAAGCACTGACCGCCGCCCGTGAAACCGCCCCCGATTTGCCCGTCATCTGCCATATGACGTTCGGGCAGGACGACCGCACCCTGCTCGGCGACCTACCCATGCAGGTAGCACGCCAACTCAGCGAAGCTGGGGCAGATGTGATCGGCGTGAACTGCGGTGGTGGGCCACAGCAGCTTTCGCGCATCCTACAGGCGATGCACCAAGCCGTCCCTGCCGCCACCCTTTCTGCGATGCCCAACGCAGGCTTCCCCGAATCGGTCGGCGAACGCATGATGTACCCCGCCACCGAGGAGTACTTTGCCGATTATGCGCTAACCTTCAAGGCCATTGGCGCGAAGATGATCGGCGGCTGCTGCGGCACTACGCCTGCCCACATCGCGGCCATGCGGTCAGCATTGGATAACCCTAACCTGCCGCTGCCAGTCATTCAGGTGCAAGAATTTGGCGGTGATGAGGTGTTGGGTGTTCCTGAACGCCCGACCGAATTGGCGCAAAAGTTGGCGCGTGGGCAGTTCGTGATTACCGTTGAGATGGCTCCGCTGCGGAGTTTCGTCCCACAAAAGCTGCTAGCCGCCGCCCAACTGCTGAAGGAAGCCGGCGCGGATATGGTCAACGTCGCCGACAGCCCGACTGCACGGATGCGCATGAGTCCGTGGGCGCTGTGCCACTTCTTGCAAACGCGGGTGCATATGGAAACCGTGCTGCACTTCCCCACGCGCGGGCGTAACCTGCTGCGGGTGCAGGGCGATTTGCTGGCGGCTCATGCGATGGGCTTACGCAACCTGTTCGTGGTGATGGGCGACCCCACCAAGATTGGCGATTACCCCGAAGCGATGGACAGCTTCGATGTCGCGCCGTCAGCACTCATCGGCATCATCAAGCACAAGATGAACACTGGGACTGATCAGGCAGGGAACAGCATCGGGCAGCCGACCACCTTTACCGTAGGCTGTGCGCTCAACATGTTTGCCAGCGACCTCGACCGCGAAATCACAACATTGATTAAGAAGCTGGAAAACGGCTCAGACTTCGCGCTGGGGCAAGCGGTATTCGAGCCGCACCGTATCGAGGTGTTCCACAAGCGCTACCGTGAGATGACCGGCGAGGACTTCAAACTGCCGGTACTGATGGGCTTGATGCCGCTGTACAGCATCAAACATGCACGCTTCTTGCACAACGAAATCCCCGGCATCAGCATCCCCGACTCGATTATGGAGCGCATGGATAGAGCCGGTGAAAATGCATCGAGCGAAGGGGTGAAAATTGCCCAAGAACTGCTGCAGGACGTGCGCGGCATGGTGCAGGGCGCGTATATCCTACCCGCCTTTGGTCACTATGAACTGGTAGCGGACATCATAGACGCGGTGCCGGTAGGCTAACGCAAAGGATAGTCGATGAAACGCTGGCTTGGGCTGCTGGTTGTATGTATGCTGCCGATGTTCATCATCAGGGCGCAAGTCAAACCTACTTATCGCTATGCCTATGTAACGCGGGGCGAGCAAATTGATACTTTTGTCTATCGCCAAATCATTAATCTGATTGATCCTACCGACCTTGCCAACGCACCACAGCAAATCACCCTACCGGACTTTATGTGGGTGTGCGGCGAGCCTAGCCCGGACGGATGGTGGTTACTGGTTTGCCTGCGTCAGCAAGAGGACTATCACCCGATTGGCCTGATGCTGATGGATATGCAAACTGGCGCAATACACAACATCAAACAGATTGAAACAAGCGATGATGTACTCGATGATACGCTTGAACCTAAGTGGTCGCCGGACAGTCGTTATATTGTGTTCAACGAGTATTCGAATTCATCCTTTGTCGACAGTGCCTACTTGTATGATGTGAGCCAGTTCACGCTGACAAAGCTCTTGCAAAATGTTGAAAGGGAAGCTGACAGCCCAAACGCGCACCTATCCTATGTCGAAGGGTGGATGCTCGACAGCCAGCATGTCATAGTTACGAGCCTGAATTGCCCCATCAACACGATTGTCAGTCCATGCAGTGCTTATCAAATTGAAATACGCCAAATTCCGGATATGGCGCTGCAAACCAGCACCCAACTCCCCGGCATGAAAGACGGGTGGGATTATTGTGACCTTTCGCCAGCACCATCAGGGCGTTATATCGCGTTTCGCCCGTACTGCGAAATATTTGCAGAGATGCCTTTTAAAGAGTTGTATGTATGGGACACGCTCCTAAACACAACCAAACAACTCACGTTTAACACCTATCCCCCACCGGATGAATGGCCTGACACATGGATAACCTTCCCGCCGGAAAAACGCGCCGTTTACACACCCGTGTGGTACGACTGGCAA
>JAPUDW010000003.1 GCA_027492915.1 Bacteroidota bacterium
ACAACCGGCAGCGGGCAACCGCGTCGTCTACCATCAGGTGCAGCCCAAAGTCCCCGCCGCGCCGCCAGCCGCGCCCAAGCCCGTACCCTTATCGCTCTACGACGAGGCGGTACGTCTGCTGCGCGAAGAACTAGCCGACGAGGCCGAGCAAACCCTGCGCCAGCTTCTAGAAGCGCACCCCAACGACACCCGCGCCCATATCCTGCTCGGTTACATCCTCGCCAACCGCCGCCAAATAGCCGATGCTCACGCTGAGCTTGACGCAGCACTCGGTGAAAACCCGCTGTGCGCCGATGCTCACTATCTCAAAGGCATGATGTACTTGGATAGTGACCAACCCGCCGCCGCGCAGGGTGCCTTTAAGTCTGCCTTATACTGTCAAGCGGGGCATCCGCTGACTGCCCTCGTCCTCGGCAACCTCTACACCTATAACGGTGATAAACCCCGTGCTAGGCGCGTCTGGGCTGCCGCGATGGAAACCCTAACCGGCGCGGCGGATCAGCTTGTCTCCGACTTGAACGACCTCACCGTTGGCGCGATGCGTGACGTGCTGCAAAACCTGATTGACGACATCTAGAAAGGTACTTGAATGCTAAACATTCCGAATGAGCGGTCGTGCCGCCGCTGACAACATCGCCCGACACGAACTCCACCACCTCAACAGCATTCAGCAAAATTACGCAGGAAGCTAAAAATAATGACGAGTGAAGTTGAGATTTTCCGCACATTTATTGCGGCTGAAAAAGATTATGCGCTTGGGCAGCCCACCGACGAGCAAGAAATAGCTAATTTTGAGACCAAATACAAAGTCAGATTACCAAACGATGTGAAGGAATATTTTCTTAAAATAAACGGAGCATCAATGCACGGTGGATTTATAGCACTAGAACCTTTAGATCAGTGGGGGTTGATGGCAGAGTGGCAATTTGGCGGAGCTAAAATTGATAAATGGATTCCAGAGGTAAACAAGTATTTCAGATTCGGCAATTATGACATCTCAGTTTGGCATTGGATAATTAAACTAGATAGTGACCCAAATGCTGAAACACCTGTCTTTGTTCTGTATGAAAATTTCACTCAGATTGCGGATAGCTTTTCAAACTTCCTTCAAAAGTTCCGCACCGAAAGCGCAGAAGATTTACTGGGTTATTCTTAAATGACCTACTCAAATATCGGCAAGGCTTCACCAAGAAACGTCGGTTTACGCCCGCTGAGGATGTCGAGCAGCGCCATCGCCGTCGAGGGCAGCTCCCGCATTTGGCTGGTCATAATCGCCGACCGCGCATAACCCGTAGGCCGCATTACATCCGCCGCCACCCCCACCGACTCAATACCGAGGCTGCCGCATGTCAGCAGCGCCCGATCTAAATGAAATGCCTGCGTCACCAAGATTGCCTGATCGACCTTGAAGATATCACGGGCGCGGTAGCAGCTATCGTAAGTACGGAAACCAGCGTAATCCAACACCAGTGCCGAATCCGGCATCCCCAAACTCAGCGCATATTGGCGCATCGCTTCCGGCTCGTTGTAGGTGTCGATACTGTTATCGCCCGTTAGCAGCAGTGCCTTTACCTTCCCCGCGTTGTAAAGCTCCACGCCCATGCGGATGCGGTCAGCCAGCATCGCGCTGGGGCGACCGGAACGCGTCACCAACGCGCCAAAGATAATCGCCACCGGATAAGTCGGCGCGGTTTCAAGCGTGTAAATCTGGTCTTTGGCGCGTTCGGCACTGTACGCCCGCACCGTCACCAACATCAGCATGGATACCACACCAACCAGCACCATCCCTGCAATCAGCGTCCACTTTCGCCGCCAGATCAGTCGAATCAAACCCATATGCACATTCCTCATAACCGGACAATCAACCAATCCATTCTACAGGCGTTTACCCCACCATCTCAACCTTATCCCCCAAAGACTCCATAATTACTAACCCTACAAACACTGCATAATCTATAAACTACCAACAAAAAAGGAGCGCCTTCGCACCCCTTCTCGCATTTGTCTGAACTTGAAACTTGTCACTTGCAGCTTACAACTACTTAGGGTTTCAATCCCAGCTTCTCCACCAGTTCGTCGAGTGACTTCAATAACACATCCGGTTCACCGTTGTTGAGCAGCGTGTAGTCGGCAATCGCAATCGGCCCACCCTTTTCCAGCCGTTCGATCTCTTGGAAATCACGCGTTTCAGCCTCGTGTGCCGTCAAAGGGCGTTCGACCCGTTCTGAAAGCCGCTGGTAGCGCAGGCCGCGTGGGCTGGTGATCGCCACCACCACCATACTCGCACCCAATTCCGGCGAGAGAATTTTGTACTCGCTGAAGCTGTATAACCCGTCAATGATGATACTCGCATGGCTGGCAAGCGCCGTTTTCAAATGGGGCAGTGCGCGCAGGGCAATCGCAGCCATGCCTTCTTTCGCGCGGAATTCTTCCCTCACTACCCGTTCATTTTCAGGGTTGATGATCTGACCGCGCCGTACCACCTCATTCACCACGATACTGCCGAAGCGAAATTGGAAGAATCCGCGCGATTGTAGATGATGTGCGCACAAGGTTTTACCTGCGCCCGGCATCCCCACCAGCGCTAAGGCACGGGGCGTTTCAGTGATGGTCATGCATATCCTCAAATAGTCGTACAGTGAATAAAAGTGGATTATAACTGACCCTCACCCCCTGTAATAGGGCTGAGAACTCCATCCGTTTATCGCCCGTATACAGCCACCTGCCACATGCCGCTGTTCTGGTGGTAGCGTGGTGTCAGGCCATTGGCACGGATAGCTTTATCGACTGCCGATGCCGGATGCACGAAGAACCGAAACGGGTTGCGCCGCACCCAAAACCACAGGTTCATCGCCCTCCCACCTAGTCGCATCCACCATGTATCACGCGGGTAAACGATAGCGTAAACTTGCCGTGCATGGCTGGTCGAAGCATTGACCAACGCGGGCATATCAGGATAACAGCATAGTACACGGTCGAGCGTCACAATGTCGGCTTCCTCAATTTCCGGCGCGAGTTCGACAAAGTTACCGTGGATATAATTGACGCGCTCACGATGCCCCCGTTTGCCGGCTTCCTCTTGCGAAGCACCGAGGTACGCGGTCGAGGCATCCACATGCACTGCCGACTCAACTGCGCTGCCCATCAGTTCGTGTTGAATCGCGCCTACCCCGCCACCAATGTCGATGAGTGTCAAACCATTTTTAGTCGCGCGGCGAATGGCATCCAACAAAAGTTGGGTGGTTTTCGCTGGCCCATTTTGGCGATAATCTTCCAGATCACCCCGCGCCGTACTCACATCAAAAACCTTTTCTGCACCCTGACAATGTGGACACGACATATCAATTCTCCTTCATGCAGATTTCTCGATATGCGGCGTTTTACCACCGGATGGGTCAAGGCTCAGGGTTTGGTCACGGTCATCGTAGTCGATCAGTTCGGCGTAACGCCCCCAATCAATCGCGATGTCCAACTGCCGTTCAGCCAACTCGTCGGGGAATTCTGGCGAAAGTGCGGTGTAGAAGAGCTTCCACGGTAGCAACCCGTCCGGCGCGGAATTGAGCATATCCATCACCCAGCGGATCATTGGCAGGCGGCGGGCACGGCTGGCAAAAATTTCCTTGCGCGTCAGGATCGATGCTTCGGTAAAGGTTTGCCCCAACGGCGTGATGTGAATATCGCCTTCCTTCACCTCGACGAACCCCACCATTTCGCCCATTTCAACCGTCCGCATCATATCGGCCATTTCGATACCGAGGTCAAATTCCAGACGGTATAAGTCATAATGACCATCTCCTGCATCAATCACTTCCAACATACCCGCCAGTGCGTCTACCGAGGACTGTGGAAGGATGCGCGTCATACCGGGTGTGCCGGGGGGTGTACCCACTTCTTTCGCTTCCGGCTCGGTACGTCCAGCAATCGCCCCGTAAATGCGGTCAACCAGTGCCTCAAAAGCCGGAGCCTTACGTTGGCGCGGCTGCGGCAGTTCCACGCGGAACTCGGTCACAATATGCCCGGGTTCCTTGCCCATCACTACAATCCGGTCAGCCATCGAAATCGCTTCTTCGATATTGTGGCTGACCATCAATACGGCTTTGGTCGGCAGTTGTCCAGATGACCACAGCTCCATGAGTTCACCACGCAGCGCTTCGGCGCTCAACACATCTAACGCGCTAAACGGTTCGTCAAGGCACAGCAGTTCCGGCTCGACCGCCAACGCCCGTGCGAACCCCACCTTCTGCCGCATCCCGCCCGAAAGTTCGCGCGGGTAAGCCGACTCAAAACCGTCCATACCCACAAGGTCAATCAGCTTTTCGGCTCGTGACTTCTGCTCCTGCGCGTGGACATCACGGGCTTCTAG
>JAPUDW010000004.1 GCA_027492915.1 Bacteroidota bacterium
GTGTTCTGTTATGAGGAGCAGGTCATACGCGATCTAGGCATGGTATTCATTGCGACATTCGGAATGCCAAATTTCTTAGGTCTTGAGTACTGGGAAGTCTTCTACCTGCACAAGGATGTGGGTGTCGGCATCATGGCGTTAGAAAAGGGTGCCGATGCGAGAGCGTATCTTGGCTTTAACACTCATAAGCTTATTGACTATGATTACCGAGACATCGATGCTCAGAAACGGTTGTTGGCCGACCATGTCGTTGGTGCAGGATGGGTGCTTCCACAGATCGTGGAACATATGCTGCACGCACCCGACTTTCACTTTGATGCTCCATCTCAGATTCGCATGGACAGTTGGTCACGGGGACGGATCGTGTTGGTCGGCGATGCTGGCTACAGCATCTCTGTTGGTACGGGTCAGGGCACGACTGTCGCGATGGTGGGGGCTTACGTCTTGGCGGGCGAACTGGCCACGCACAAAGAAAATCTAGTTGCAGGTATAGCCGCTTATGAGAACGAACTGCGAGACTATGTGATTCGCAACCAAGATATAGCGGTAGAGCAGAATGCTGATCGGGAAATAACGCTCGCCGCCGATTCGAAGATTGCGGAAGATACCGTTCTTACAGAGGATCTTCCGGACTTCGGGAATATTGACTTTAAGGATCTTGTGCAGCCCCTAAGCCTCAAAAGGTATTCATGATTGTGGTTTATCGAGAAGTTTCAGGGACGTGAACTTCCAACCTTGTTGGTCGAATGACCTTGCTTGCTCTGTACTTTATCTTAACTGCTAGGAGAACTTAATTATGTTAAAGCAATTACTCACGGATACAGAATCCGCCAACTTGCCCCAAAAGCAGCCTAATCGTTTGACGGCAATGCTAATGAAATGGTTTTTCCGTTCGGCATCTGTGACAGAGGTGCAGAGGCTATCCGACCATTTTTGCCTTATCACTTTGGCTGGAGATGAACTAAGGAATGTCAGTTGGATACCCGGCCAGAAGATTCAGATCGAATTTGGTGAGGGCATTAGACGTACTTATACACCCATATCGTGGGATCCCATTACAGGCGTTACTCGCATTCTGGTTTTTTTACATGGCAAAGGGCCAAGCTCGGATTGGGCTTTGTCACAGAAGCCGGGTGATCCTTGTCTATTTTTCGGGCCGAGAGGATCGCTCGATCTGAATAATCTTGCCCAGTCAACACTGATATATGGTGATGAGACATCGTTTGGGCTAGCACATGCAGTGAAGATAACCAGTGGATTGAAGAATGTCATTCTATTATTTGAGGTGTCATCACTTCCAGAATCGCAGCAGGTATTACAGGTGCTTGGACTAACAGGCGCCACTTTGGTTCAACGTGAAATGAATGATACTCATCTGAGGGAAGTAGAAGACTTTATGATACAGAACATTGAGGAACACTCTTTCACGCATTACATCCTCACAGGTAAGGCATCTTCAATACTTCATCTCAGGAAAGCACTCAAGCTACAGGGTATCACATCCTCTCAACTCAAAGTCAAAGCCTATTGGGCTTTGGGGAAAAAAGGTCTCGATTAATCTAAGTATCCGACAAACTGTATCTTAGCGGATCTATCAACGACATAGCGGAAATTCAATAGGTGTAATTGAACTGTTTGATGAGATGGCTTATGTTCTCAGAGGTTTATTTTTACTTTTACATTTGATGTCTAGATGGCGTTTATGTCATCACCACCATAAATTCATGCTGATATTTTCGCATAATATTGTCTTTGTATGGGGCTAATCCTTATCCAGCGCTTTTAACCACGAACGCATCACCCTTCTTCACCTTTGTGTAACAGCTCTAAATAATGGTAGACTAAGCCTGTAGCACAGCATACTAGTGCTGGCATGAATCCGTTATTTTTATCCAGAGATATTGCTCATGACCGCCGTGAAATTGGTGGCTCGCCCACCCTGTTAGTCCTCACATCGCTGCGTACGCTTCACTGAAGCGTCATCCTCGACCCGCTGGGTCTGTTTTGTTTTCCGCAGAGTCCGCCTAAAACCTGAACCCTACGAGCTAGAAGATACTTGACACTGCGTCACATCTGGTCTATCCGGCTGCGCCCGTGCGCCTCCTCGCTGTTTTGTCCTTTCCACTTTACCGAAACGACAAGACAAAACAGGAGGTTCGAATGGAAACACTGCGGGGCAAGCACGCCTCGTTTATGGACTCGGCTGCGCTGGCGCAAAGGCTGGCCGGGTATACCAGCATTCACATCGACATCGGCACCGGTGACGGGCGGTTCGTGGGGCATGTGGCACAGGCCAGCCCCAACCGCTTTGCCATCGGCGTAGATGCCTGCCGCGAAAACTTAGTGGACATCTCGCGCCGCGCACCGGCGAATACGCTGTTCGTGATCGCCAACGCGCAAACGCTGCCGGTAGAACTGTACGGCTTGGCAGCTCACATCAGCATCAACTTTCCGTGGGGCAGCTTACTCGATGGTTTGCTGAACGCGGACGCGGGTTTGATGATTGGCCTACAGATGGTGGCACAGCCTAACGCCGCCCTCGAAGTTCGGTCGAACGGTGGCGCAATGACCGAAGCCGGTTGGGATCTAGCCGCTGGTGTCGAACAGGTGCAGGCGGTACTAGCGTCGAATGGCTTCACGATGCGCGCATCGAAACCGATGCTAGCGGCTGAACTCAAGCGGATGCCGACGACGTGGGCGAAGCGCATCGCCTTCGGTCGCGACCCGCGTGCCTTCACACTGCGCGGCACGCGGCAGGGCGAGGCTGTGCGGGACGAGGGTATGAAACAGGATGAGGTAATTGTTTAATGTAATCGTTGGGGCGTGTGCCAACTCGCACGCGCCCCACTTAAAAGACAACTTAGTCATTATGCTATTTTCATACTCATATTCTCAGAATTTTCTCTTGCACCCCCTCTCCAAGCTGTACTCAGCAAATTGGAGAGATACAAGGGGGCTGGGGGGTGAGGTTTTGAGCGAGCAAAATCAAACTAGCATAATAGCTAACTTGAAGGTTATTGCCCCAGCGCCGCCACCACACTATCGGCGTTGTAGCGGATCAACTGCACGTACGTCGGGCAGGGGCCATCTGCCGTCGTCAGCGCGTCACTGCACAGCGGCGCACCGACTGTCACACCGGCTTCCTGTGCGATCTGTGTCACCACATCGGTGTTCTCGATGTTTTCGGGGAAGATGGCTTTCGTGCCGGTGGCTTTAATCGCCTCGACCAGCGCCACGATGTTCCCCGCCGAGCCGGATGCGCCTTCGGTCGAAACCGAGCCGAGCGCCGTACCGATGATCTCTAGTCCGTAGCGGCTGGCGAAGTAGCCAAACGCATCATGGTTCGTCACCAGTTTGCGCTGGTCAGCCGGCAGTGTTTGAATTTGCTGGATGACATAGGTATCCGCTTCCAGCAGTTGGGTGATGTAAGCGTTTGCGTTCAGTTGGTAATTAACTGCATTGGCAGGGTCAGCCGTCACCAACGTGTCGCGCACCAGTTCCGCCACCCGCACGAAGTTATAAGGGTTCTGCCAGATATGCGGGTCGGTTTCGCCCGCCTCGTCGCCTACCGTGATTGTTCCGGCGGTGATGCCCTGACTCACGACGACGCGCTGTGCCTGTGAATTAGCCGCCGTGAATAGGTCATCAATCCAGCTTTCGAAGCCGAGTCCGTTTTCGAACACGATGTTTGCTTGGCTCAGTGCCACGCTGTCCTGCGGCACCGGCTCATAACTGTGGGTGTCCGCGTCCGCGCCGACCAGCACCGTCAGGTCAATCGCGTCGCCGGCAATGTTCCCCACCACATCACCGAGGATGCTGTACGTCACCACCACCTTTAACCGTTCGTCCTGTGCCTGTACCCCGCCCATACCGAACACCAGCACGCTAACCAGCACCAACCAACCCAATAAACGTCTACGCATATCACAATCTCCTTGATGAATGCCTTGATTAGTGAATGATATTTAGTATCAACTATATGATTGATACCATGTATCATTTGTGCTGGCAAGGGTAAACCACGAGTGGACTTAAGCCAAACCGCGATTTCTTACTACAATAGTGTCTGTCTGGCTGAAAATTATTACTACACACCATTCACGATATAGAGGATTAATATGCGCGTCTTAATTACGGGTGGGGCGGGTCATGTCGGGCGGGCGATGACGCGGCGGTTCGTCGAACACGGCTGGGATGTCCATGTCATCGGGCTGGATCAGCAGGCGAATTTGCCCGGCGCGACCTACGCCTACTGCGACATCATGGACTATGACAGTTTGCGCGAACAGATGCGCGGCTGCCATGCGGTCGTCCACCTTGCGGCTTATGCAGCACCCAGCATCACCACCGGCACCCGTACCTTCAACGTCAACGTCAGCGGCACCTTCAACGTGTTCGAGGCGGCGGATGCCGAAGGTATCAAACGGATTGTGCAGGCCAGTTCGATTAACGCTTTCGGCTGTTTCTGGGGCGTGGTCGATATTGCGCCTCACTACCTACCCATTGATGAAGCCCACCCGACCAATACCACCGACCCGTACTCATACTCCAAAGAATTGGTCGAGAATATTGGCGATTATTATTGGCGGCGTTCAGGCATCAGCAGTGTCGCCCTGCGCTTCCCGTATGTCTACCCCAGTGCCGATTTGCACGGCGTAGAGTTCTTGAACCACCGCCAGCAGACGGTAGCCAACCTCGAAGCGCTGCTTCAGCTACCGGAAGACGAACGCCGCGAGCGCATCAACGCCATACACGCTCAAACCATGAAGTTTCGCAGGGAGCGCCGCCTTGAAGGGCCACACAGTCTGGAGGATATTCCTGCCGGGTATCCAAAGGATGATTGGCTGTGGAACGTGTGCCTCTCCGACCGCTTTGTGTTCTGGGCGTATGTCGATGACCGCGACACCGCACAGGCTGCCGAGAAAGGACTAACTGCCAACTTTGAAGGCAGCCATGCGCTGTTCATCAACGCCACCAATAACAGCCTCAACTACGACAGCCAAACCCTACAGCGTGTTTTCTACCCTGAACTCGCGCCACAAAACCTGACCGGTGCGCAGGCGTTCGTGAGTATCGAAAAAGCCCGCGCCCTTATCGGTTTTGAACCGGAATACGATGTTTACTAATGGTTAAGTCCAACCTTTGTAGGGACGAGGTGTGCCTCGTCCGCGCTACCGACGACTTATCTTCTCGTAGGGGAGGGTCACAAATCCTCCCGTATGACCCTAAAATTTCTCAGATCATACATGAAGGAGCCTCAAAAAATGTTTAAGATTGCCGAAGTGCTGCCCCCGCAGCGCAGTTCGTTGTGGACGATGGTCAAGCAGTGTGGTGTCGAGGATGTCGTCGGCACGATGGACTTCAGCCGTGGGCTAGATGTTCCCGCCGAAGACCTCCCGTGGAGCTATATGTCGATGGTACGCCTCAAGAATGGCTATGAAGACGCGGGTTTCAAATTCGACGTGCTGGAAAGCCGCCCGACGCTGAACAAAGCCAAGCTCGGCCTGCCCGGTCGCGATGAGGAAATCGAAACGGCCTGCGAACTCATCCGCAACATGGGTGCGCTCGGCATTGGCGTGTGGTGTTACGAATGGATGCCCATTTTCAATTGGATGCGCACCTCAACCACTACGCCCACACGCGGCGGTGCGGTCGTGACTAGCTACGACAACAGCCTCATGAAGAACGCCCCGCTGACCGAATACGGCGAGGTGAGCGAGGAGCAGTTGTGGGAGAACCTCGAATATTTCTTGAAGAAGGTGATCCCCGTTGCCGAGGCCGCCAACGTGAAGCTCGCCATGCACCCCGACGACCCGCCGCTGTCGCCCATTCGCGGCTTGGGGCGCATCATGCGCTCGGTCGATAACTTCCAACGGTTGCTCGATATTGTCCCCAGCCCCATGAACGGCATTACCTTGTGTCAGGGCAACTTTACGCTGATGACCAACGATCTGCCGTCAGTTATCCGCAAGTTTGGCGAGAAAATTTTCTTCGTCCACCTGCGGGATGTGCGCGGCACGCCGGAAAAGTTTGAGGAAACTTTCCACGATGATGGGCAGACGAATATGCTGGAATGCATCAAAGCCTACCGTGACATCGGCTTTGAGGGTGTCGCCCGCCCCGACCACGTACCAACGATGGAAGGCGACAGCAACGAAAACGCCGGTTATTCGTCCATCGGTCGCTTGTTCGCCATCGGCTACCTCAAGGGCTTGCGCCAGGCCGTCTACGCGGAATAACGCCGCCCTGATTAATCCCCTCCCTTTGCATCATCTCCCTCCCTCGCTTGCGGGGGAGGGTTGGGGTGGGGGTCTATACCTACCCAAATTTATAAAACCTTACCATTCACGGATGCCCCACCACCGCTTGCCCCTGCACAAGCTGCGCGATAGCCGTTAGCGTCCCACTCTCGACAAGGATGTACACACCTAACCCAATCAGGACAATCGGCACGATAAGATGACCGAACCGCTGAATAAGCTGCTTGAGCATTGGTTGCCTGCCGATGGTGTAACCGAGATAGCACCACAAACCCAACCCCAGCATAAAAATGAGCATGATAGCACCGAGTTCAGGCAGCGTTTTACCGGCAAACATCGGGATATACACGCTGATGTTATCCCCGCCGTTCGCAAAGGTTACGACTGCCACACTCAAGATGTGCGGGTTAATCAGTTTGCCCGGTAGCCCTTTCGATGCGGCATTTGGCTGAACAAGCGCCGCCTCATCAGCCACTTCTTCTTGCCGCCCTTTGATAAAACCTCGAATACCCATGTAAATCGGCGCAAAACCGAGTAGGCCGATAATCCATTCTGGGATGAGCAGCGCCCCCACAAAACCCAGCGCACTAATAGCCATGATCCCTACAAAGCCCACATACTGCCCGATCACAATGTGTCGCGGGCGAAACGTCTTGTTAACTTGTGTGAAGTACACCGCTAGCAAGAAAATGTCGTCGATATTGGTTGCTGCGAAGGCCACCGTCGCGGCGACAAGGGTTGCAAAGAGATTGTCCATGTGGGTTTACCAATGAAGCGGGTAAGCGAAGTCGCGGAAGATACTCGACAGGTCTTTTGATAACCAGTCCCCAATAATAGGGGGGTACTCCCTAAAAATTAGGGGGTAAAGGGTTAAAACGCAATCGTTGCGTGACGCTCTACCGAATGCTAGCGTTCTTAATTTACACACCTGCACTTCAACTGCCTTTACTCGGTACTCGGCACTGTGTACTCGGCACTTATTATTTTCTACGTTTGAATTAGGTTTGTCGGCAAACCGTTTTCCAACCGTTCATCAACTTCGCCTACTCATTTCTCCCTTGCAAAGTTAGCGCCAACCCGCGTTAAAAGCTACCAAATGTTCTTCCAAATGGTCACCCTTTCGTCACACATTTTTCATACAATAGGAACAGGGTTGCCTGTAGGCCGTAGGTGCCGTCGGCAAACCCCTACCGAACACACCTCACCGCATCTTAACAACCGCATCGCCCCAACGTATTTCGCGCCGCATTTGCTGCCTTTGCCGCTTGTTCCGCATTTTGTGCATTGGACTGGTGACTGACGACTATAGACTGGAGACTTCGTTTGCAGCAAACGTTACAGCAGCAAAGGTAGAGACCATCGCTGCAAATAAAAACTTTGGCAATCTTGGCAGCTATAGTCCTCTTTTGGGGCAGCAGCAGCCTCATAAAACGATTATTGCAGCAAAATCAGCCGACAATCCGCCGAATTGGCACAAAAACACGATTGCCATTGCCGCCTTTGCCGCCAATTTTGCCAACTGTCTTTACTCTCTTCCCTGTTACTATGGGCTATCGCGTACTGAGCTTGCGAAGGTAGCCGATGTGGGATGGGGATGGGGTTTCCGACATAAAACACGTTTATGTCGTCGCCGACATGGACGACTTCGCCGACATAAAATGCACGACTGAATCTGAAGAATTTGAAGAATCTAGCGAATCTTCGGCAAATTACGCCCTCAAATCCGCCGAATCGCATACTTCCGCTTGTGCATTTTGCGAAGTTTGCGAATCATGGAGTGAATCAACTGATTAGCTTTTAACCAATAACTGCAAACTGGTAACTGACGACTCGATTGGCAGTATACTGCCGCCGCCGCCGCCATAAACCCTTGGCGTTCTCAGTTTTTCTTGGCGATTCGTCTTGTCTCTGCATTTGACTAACGACTGTTGACTAGAGACTACCGACTTAAAAATTCTTCCGCAGCGCTGCCGTGACCGTTTCCGGTTCACCGCCGCGCTGGTCGCTGTTCCATGCCGCCCCATGCCCCTTGAAATCGAACCCGTAAGACACACCCATTTCTAACGTTCAAAGAGTAGAATAGAGGCACACCGATTATTGCTCAGGACATCACATGGACATCCTTTTAGATACCCCGCCGGCGCTGCTGGCTGACCGCTTCAAAACCCTGCGTTATGATGAGGATGAGAAGGCCGTGGTCGTCCTCGACCGCCGTAAATATCCCTTCCAAACTGAGTTTGTGACGCTGCGAACCGTCGAAGAAGTTGCGGTCGCGATTGAGGATATGACGGTGCAGGGTGGCCCGCCGCTGGCTTACGTGGCAGGGCTTGGCTTGGCGATGGCTGCACGGGATTTGGAAGCCTCGCCCACGCGGCAGGCGGTTTACTTGGAGCAGGTGGCAAAGCGTTTGCTGGCTACCCGCCCGACTGCCGATGACCTCAACCACATCATTCCGGCAGCGCTGGCCGTCGCCCACGAGGCTCTGCGCGAAAATCGTGACCCCTTTCGCGCCACGCTGGATTTCGTCAACAGCGAGATCGAACGCGGGAACACCGTCAGCCGCTTGTGTGGGCAGCACGCCGCACGGTTGGTTAACGACGGTGATCAAATCCTGACGCACTGCATCGCTGGTGCGGCCTTATGCTGGATGCTGTGGACAGCCAAACAGCAGGGCAAGGCGATCACGCTGGTGGGCTGCGAAACCCGCCCCTACTTTCAGGGCGCACGGCTGACCGCTGCCAGCGCGACCGAAATGGGTATTCCCTTCAAGCTCATTACCGACGGCATGAGCGCCCACCTGATGAGCGTCGGCAAGCTGGACAAGTTCATTTGCGCGGCAGATCGCGTGACGCTTGATGGACATATCACCAACAAAATCGGCACGTTGCAGCACGCCATCAGTGCCCACCACTTCGGTAAACCCTTTTATGTGCTCGGTTATGATGGCCCCGACCCCAAAACGGCGACTGGCGCGGACATCCCAATTGAGTGGCGCAAACCGGAGGAAATTTTCCACGCGCGGGGGGAAAGCGGCACGGTACGCACCGCCATTCATGGCATCGACGGCTACTACCCGGCCTTCGACATCACACCGCCGCACCTCATCAGCGCCATCTGCACCGACAAGGGCATCTTCGCGCCGAACAATATCAGCGCTTATTTTGATGAGGTGATTTAAGGGTAGAGGTTCAATGTGATCAACTGTTTTCGTTCCTCAATACGATTTGGGTCATTCAGATGCAGCATTTTAGCCGTTACCCGACCTTGAGCAGTCAATGGGCGAATAACAGCGCCATCCAACTGGAAATGCTCCGGCCAAAATTGCTTACGAGGGTGGAAAAAGGGTATTAACTCGCCCGTTTCGGCATCGAAAGAACCGACGTTATAACCTTTGAACCGATTACAACGCGCACAGGCCAACGCAAGGTTATTTTCGGCTGTTTGCCCATCATGTTGTAATGGAATAATGTGGTCGGGTTCGTGCTTGTGGGCAGCAACAATTTGACTCAGTAGGCAGTATTCGCAGCGACCTTCAGCCCGATCAAATACGAGTTGGCGCAACTCCTTTGGTATCGTCTCAGCCATTAGTTTCGCTTTGAGGATTCGAGTGCTTGGGCTTTGAGCATGATGATGACATGCTCAATCTGGCTGATTTCATCGAGTTCAGCTTGTTCCTCTGCCGAAGCCATGCCTGCTTGATTGATCGCCAACAAACGCTGTAACCGTTCTTGTGCGCGGTCAGAAACATGGAAATTCAGCAGGTCATCTGACGTCGGGTTAGATGCCAAGAAATCCATAATTTCAGAAGCGGTTTGTACAGCCGGTGTTTTAAAACGGATAAGGCTTAACTCTAAAATGGTGGATAGCCAATCGCTCATCGGTTCCAGTTGTTGGGCAAGTTGCTCGGTAACCTGTAAGGTGATTTGAACCATTTCCTACCCCTTCCATTCAGCGTAAGCCTTATCGTAGCATATCCTTATATCGACCGCATCTGCCCGCCGTCGACGCGCAGGGTTGCGCCGGTGATGTACTGCGCGGTGGGCGAGAGCAAGAAGGCCGCTGCTGCGCCGAAGTCGTCAATCGTACCGAGGCGCTTGAGCGGAATCTTCGAGATGCTTTGCTTCTGCACCTCCTCGATGCTGATGTTCTGGCGTTTGGCTGCTGCCGCGTCCAACTGAGCCACGCGCTCGGTGTCAATGCGCCCCGGAATCAAGTTGTTGACACGGATATTCTTCCCCGCCAGTTCGTCCGCCAGTGTTTTGACCAAGCCGGCCACGCCTGAACGCATTACGGTTGAGAGGCCGAGGCGTTCAATCGGTTCTTTGATCGACGACGACGTAACGGTCAAGATTGAGCCGCCATTGGTCATGTGCGGGACAGCCGCGCGGATCATGCGTACCGAACTCATCAGCGTCAGTTCAAACGCTGCCTGCCACTGTTCGTCAGTCATATCGAGCATTAAACCACCGGGGGGGCCTCCCGCGTTCACCAGCAGCGCGTCGATTGTGCCCCACTTGGCGACGGTCGCACCCACCCATGCCGTGATCGAGTCGGCGTTGGTCACATCACACGTCGTGCCGATGACTTCTGCGCCCGTTTCGTCCGTCAGCTTTTGAACGGCGCTGTCCACCGAGGCGTTATCGCGGCTGCAAATTGACACGCGCGCACCGTCGGTCGCCAACGCCCGTGCCACGCCAAAGCCTAAACCTTTGCTGGCGGCTGCCACCAGCGCTACTTTACCTTTGAGTCCTAAATCCATTTTTTCATTCTCCTCATAATTGTGTTTGTAGGATTTGCTATCGGCAAATCCCTACAAGCCAAACGTCTCAATATCGCCTCATTCCCGTAGTAACAGGGGAGGGTTAGGGTGGGGGTCTCTATCGGCTACTCGCTAAAGACGACCTTCTGCGTCGGGTCGCTAATCCCCACGCGCTGAAGCACCCAACCGATTTCATCATGCGTCCCCGCGTCAATCGGCACGAACGGGTTACGCAGTGTCGCCGAAGCCATCGCCCCGCGCCGGTAGAGCAGTTCTTTGCGAATAGTGAGGTTAATAATCGGTTGGTTCTCGTAGCGGATCAGGGGCAAATACTTGTCAAAGATTTGTTCGGCGCGTACGAAATCCCGCGCTTGGAAGGCTTGGAACACAGCTACCAAAATTTCGGTAAAGGCAAAGCCCGTCATCGTGCCGGATGCCCCGCGCCGTAGTTCTTCCAGCAGGAACATGCCGCCCAGGCCGCCAAAAATCTCAAACTTATCCGTGCGTTCGCGGATCGCACCAATTTTCTCCATCAGCGGCGGATCTTCCAGTTTCAGGTAGCGGGCATTGGGGATTTTTTCTGCCAGCCCTGCCAGCATATCCGCTGACATAAACACACCGTTCACGGGTGGAAAGTCTTGCACCACAATCGGCTGGTCGATCTGCGCGGCGATGTCGCTGTACAGGCCGATGATCTGGTCATCAGTCGGCTTGTTCATGCGCGGCGGCGCGACCATCACTCCGGCTGCCCCTGCTGCGAAGGCCGCTTTGCTCAGGCTGATGCAGGTCGCGAGGTCATCGTGGCTGGTTCCGACGACCACCGGTACCCGCCCCGCCACGGTTTCAATGACGGTATCCACCACCTGCCGCCGTTCATCCACGCTCATCTTGGCGGCTTCGCCCAGCACACCCAGAATCGTCAGGCCATATGCGCCTTTATCGAGTTGGAACTCAACCAGCTTCTTCAGGCTGTCGATGTCCAGCGCTGTATCAGCAGCGAAGGGTGTCGCCATGATGTTGAAAATGCCACTTATCTTTTGGGTCATAGTCTCTCACTTGGTAATCGCAATAAGCTTGCCACAGCATCACCCCATATGTTGCAGAAAGGTCTTACCGACTCACGGTTGAAAGGTTGGGGTGAGGGGGTCAACTGCCGCCTATTATGAACTGCCATCTGCGTCTACGCTATGCTAGTGGACGATATTTGGTATTAAAAATTGATGAGGCGTAGTCTAATCGTCAGGCACAGATGCCCACAACAAAAAACGGTTGTGGTATCATGTGCGCCATATGCAATTCAGGATGTTTGGAGATATAGACCGGATGAAACGATTTGTTCTTGCCCTCGCAGCCGGAGCGCTGCTGACAATTTCCGCCCCTGTTTTCGCTCAGGATACCGATACGGCGTCACCCGTATTCGAGCCAACTGTGTGTGCTTATAAAGAAGGTGTTCCGACCAGTCAGGACTGCCTTGACCTGATTACGGCAGACGGCAAGCTCCAGTTCAACCGCGCTCCAATTGATGGGACAACCATCGGCTACTATAGCTTTTATAAGATCGGCCCTAATCCGGTCAGCAAGTACGATGCCCCCGCTGGCAATATCGTTGGCGAAATTCCGGCAGGCTTTAACTTTGTGACCGCCATGAATGACGACAATCCCGATTGGTTGCAAATCATTGGTGGCCTGTGGATACCCCGCACGACTGCCGTACTGGTCAGTCCCTCACAGTTCACAGGTGTCGTATTACCTGACAATTGGGAGAGACCATTCGCATGGGTACTGGATACCACCGGCATCTGGTCATCAACGACCCCCGGCGCAAAAGGGACTCAGGAAAGTGGCTACCTGACCCGCCGTTATGATATGGTCAACATTTATGCCGAAGCCTACGATAGTGAAGGTTGGCGCTGGTACATGATCGGCGAGAACCAATGGCTAAAGCAAACTTTCGTCGCCAAGGTACAGCCTTCCCCGCATCCGAAGGACGCCAACGAAAAAGATGTCGATGGTCGTTGGGTAGCGATTGATCTGTATGAGCAAACCCTCATCGCCTATGAGGACGACAAACCTGTGTTTGCCACACTTATCGCCAGCGGCTTAGATCACTTTGATACCAACGAAGGCTTGTTCAGTGTTTGGGCGCGGCTGCCGAATGACCGCATGTCCGGCGCGACCGGCGCACCCAGCGCCTACGACTTGCAAAGTGTCCCGTGGGTCATGTACTTCGACGGTTCGATCAGCCTGCATGGTACCTATTGGCATGACTATTTTGGTTACCGCCGCAGTCACGGCTGCGTTAACCTGAGCATCAGTGATGCCAAATGGGTGTTCAACTGGACGAACGGCGCGACACCCAATGAAGATGGCAGTATCAATAACTATGTCTACGTCTTTAGCTCCGGTAAATTCGGTGAAGCGCCTCACGGCTTCGTCAACGGCTAGTCTTTAACCATTGACCAGCGAAAGGGGCATACAAGTGAGTAGGCCTCTTTTTATTTGTGGTACTGAAAAGCGCAATACCAAGTGAACCATTCGCTTGACACGGCAAAGGTTCTGTGTAATTCTTACGGTGTCTTGCAAACCAATCATTTGGTAACCAAACCTCTTATGTTGATGAACCTGCCGCTGATGTGTTGTATGTGTTGTTCCCACAGTGACCAACCACTATGGCATTCGGCTGCCCCGCATTGCTGACGGTTCATTAACCCCGTTACAGTCATTGATAAGCCCTGACCATAGTGTCGGGGCTTTTTGTTTGGTGCAGCGGGTATCAAAGGGTAGGTTTCGTGCGGTAAGTGTATTTACTAAGAGGCTATTTCCCGATATGGCCTAAATTGGTTCTATTGCGAGGCGGGTGGTTATGTCCAAATAGGTACATCGTTACCAATGACCACCGCATGAAAGGAGTTGACGCGATGAAATGGATGCTTTTGGGTACAGCTAACCAGCCCGCGCGGCTGGATCGGTACTGTAGCTGTCGTTAGCGGGTTCCGTCTGTAGACAGGACGGTGACTCGCCTATGCAGCCTGTCTAACGGTTATTCACCTGCTGCTGTAACTGGCAGCCCACACATCAAATAAGCATCGGCCAGTTTGGATACAAGAGGAAACTCAGACATGACTACGCAGCGTTCTACAAATTTGAAATCATTGATCTCGCTTAGTGTACTGATTATCGCCCTGCTGTCGGTTTTCGGTGTGGCGGCGCAAGAGGCCACGGCTGAACCCGCGACTGGCGAACCCATTTACATCGGTGTCAGCGGCCCGCTGACCGGCAACTTCGCCCAATACGGCGAACAGTGGAAGAAGGGCTTCGATCTGGCGATTGAGGACATCAATACGGCTGGTGGCGTTGACGGTCGCCCGTTGGAATATATCTTCGAAGACTCGCAAAGCGACCCCAAACAGTCGGTACTGGTTGCCCAAAAGTTCGTGGATGACGAACGCATTGTCGTTGAACTCGGCGACTTCAGCAGCACTGCGTCAATGGCTGCTTCGCAGATTTATACCCGCGGCGGCTTGGTACAGTTCGGCTTCACCAACTCACACCCGGATTTCACCAAGGGCAGCGAATACACATGGAGTACCTCGGTCACACAGGCGCAGGCTTCGCCCCTGCTGGCGGACTTTGCCGTGACGACCCTCGGCTTCAAGAAGTTGGCGGTTTTCCAGATCACCAACGATTGGGGTAAGGCTACCCTCGACCTTTTCGCCCCTCGCGTGACCGAATTGGGCGCGGAAATCGTCACCGTTCAGCCCTATTTGCCGGATGATACGAATTTCCGTTCGGCCATCACCGCCATAAAGGATGCTCAACCGGACGCGATTATTCTGCTGTCGTTTCAGGGTGATGGTGCGCTGATCGCCCAGCAGGTGCGTGAAGCCGGTTTGACGACACCGTTCGTCGCCAGTGCCTCGCTGCAATCGCCGGATTACCCCAAACTGGGTGGTGCTGCGGTGGAAGGAACCTACGTCCTCGGTGAATTCATCACCACCGACCCGCGCCCCGAAGTGCAGGCGTTCGTCGCCAAGTTCAACGAAGCCTACGACGAAGACCCTGATCTGTTCGCCGCGCTGGCCTACGACGCGATTTTCCTGATTGCCGAAGCCATCAAGACCGGCGGCGCGACTCGTGAAGGCGTTCTGGCTGCGCTACCCGAGTTGAAGGATGTGCCGAGCGTGGTTTACGGCACTGTTACCTTTGACCCTGAAACCCGCCGTGCGCTCGACCCCAAGTACGAAAACTTGATCGTTAAGGACGGCGCGTTTGTGACATGGGATGGCACCGCCCCTGCCGCTGCGGGTGGCTAATCAATAAGCCTGTTTGAATGAAGGACACACCTGCCAGCGCGGGTGTGTCCGTTTTTGACAGCGGATGGTATGGATCGCGCTCCTACACAACATCTAGCAGTTGTGCGGGGACGCGATTTATAACGTCTCGTGAACCTCCAAAATCACATCTATATTATGAGGACATCCTGATGGCTGAACTTTCCAAACGCGAACGGGTGGATGCAGCGCTGCGTGGCGAGGCGGTTGACCGTGTGCCGGTGGCGGCGTGGCGGCACTTCCTCGACGAAGAAAACAATGTGGACGACCTGACAGCGGTCAGCTTGAAGCACTTCCACGACTTCGATTGGGATTGGCTGAAGGTCAACCCCCGCGCCACCTACTACGCCGAAGCGTGGGGCAACCGCTACGACTTCAGCGACTACGACTCGGTACTGCCGCGCTTGCTCGAAGGGCCGCTGAACAGCCCCGCCGACCTCGACAAAATCCAGCCGATTAACCCGACTGCTGGCGTGTTCGCCGAACACCTTGACCTGACGCGCAAGGTGAAGGCCGGTATCGGGGACGCGCACTTCTTGCAAACCGTCTTCTCGCCGCTTTCGGTGCTTGGGTTCTTGGTAGCACGGTCAGCCGAACACCGCATCGACCTTGACGTGCAAGCTCAGCATGACGGTTTGCGCAAATACTTCGCCGAAAATCCGGCAGGTGTCCATGCTGCTTTGGATAACATCGCCACCACACTTGGTCAATATGCGGTTGCAGCGCTCGAAAGTGGAGCCAGCGGCTTGTTCTTCGCTATCGTCAAGATTGCGCGGGAAGGGGTGCTGACCGAAGCGCAGTTCGAGGAATTTGGTAAGCCCTATGACCTGAAGGTGCTGCAAGCGGTACAGGGCGCAGCCTTCAATATGCTGCACATCTGCGGCCCGTATGCGTACTTCAACGCCGTCACTGATTATCCGGTACATGCGTTAAACTGGGCGACGCTGGGGCAGAACAACCCGACCGTCGATGAAGCCCAACACCAGACGCAGCAGGCGATTGTGGGCGGCGTGGATGAACTCGGTGCGCTGCAAACGGGTACGCCGGAGCAGGTGATCGACGAGGCGTTGGCAGCAGTCCGCGCTACCGGTGGACGGCACTTCCTGCTGACCCCCGGCTGCGGCACCAATGTTGATGTGCCGGACGCGAATTTACATGCGCTACGGCGGGCGGCGGATCTGGCGCGGGAAGCGGTATAAAACCTATTTAATCGTACAGATGTAGGGGTTTGCCATTGGCACCTCCGGCCCTACAAAATCTCTGTGGTAAACCGTATTCATATTTGAAGGCTCATGGATCAATTTCTGCGGACATTTTTCGAGCAAACACTCAACGGCCTCGTCATCGGCAATATTTACGCGCTGATTGCGCTGGGGCTGGCGATTATCTTTGGTGTGGGCAACCTCATCAACTTCGCTCACGGCTCGGTGTACATGATTGGCGCGTATGTCGGGTGGATCGCAGTGACTCGATACACCTTGCCGCTGCCGGTCGCCTTCCTGCTGGTGGCGCTGGTGTGCGGCACGCTGGGGTTGCTGATCGAACGGTTAGGTTTGCGCCCGTTACAGGGTTCCAACCGCATCGCGCCGCTGCTATCGACCATCGGCATCAGCTTCATGCTCGACCAGATCACACAGCTCCTATTTACGCCTGACCCGCAGTCCTTCCCTAACCCGCTGCCGCAAATGCGCATCCCGATTGGCACGACTTCGATAGGCAGCATCGACATCCTGATCGCGGTCATCGGTATCAGCGTGGCGGTGCTGCTGTTCGTGTTCCTGCGTTATACCAAACTCGGTTGGGCGCTGCGGGCGACTGCTCAGGATCGTGAGGCGGCACAGCAAATGGGTGTGGATGTCAACGCGGTCAACCGCACGGCCTTCATTGTTGCTTCGATATTGGGTGGCATCGCGGGGATGCTGGTGGGCATGTACTTCCAAACCGTGTACCCGACCATGAGCTTTCAGGCGGGCATCAAGGGCTTCTCGGCAAACCTGCTTGGCGGGTTGGGCAACATCCCCGGCGCGATGGCTGGCGGTCTGCTGCTCGGCCTGATCGAAAGTTACGGCGTGGCGCTGTTCGGCGGCTCGTATCGCAACCTGTTCGCCTTCGTGATTATTATCGCGGTGCTGGTGTTCCGCCCGAATGGTATCTTCAGCCGCAAGCGCCAGCTACCGCCCGAACCTTTAACCGGCACATTCATCCCCAACAGCAAACCGATACGCTTACCTCGCTGGCTGATCGGCGTGGTGATTGCCATCGCCGTGCTGCTGCCGATTGTCGTGACTGCCCGTTACCCGCTGGCGGTGATGACCAACGCCTACCTGTTGGCGCTGGTCGCGCTGAGCGTGACGCTGGTTACCGGAACGGCGGGGCAGATGGCGCTGGGGCAGGCAGGCTTCCTTGCCATCGGCGCGTATACCTCAGCCTTGCTGGTGCAGCGGCTCAATTGGCCGTTCGAGGTGTCACTGGTGGCAGCAGGGTTGTTCACCGCCGTATTGGGTACACTGCTGGTGATGCCGGCCTTCCGCTTACGGGCGCATTACGTGGCGATTGCGACCATCGGCATCGGTGAGATCGTCAGCCTCGTGATTCTCAATTGGGATTCGGTGACGAACGGTGCGCTGGGCTTGGTCAATATCCCTGCGCCGACCTTCTTCGGCATCCAAATTCTTTCGGCGCGAGATACCTATTGGTTCACGCTCGGCTTGCTGCTGGTCGGCGTGCTGATCCAGTGGCGGCTGGTGCGCTCGTCGTTGGGGCGGGTGTGGCGCGCCCTGCGCGATGACGAAGTAGCGGCGCAGGCTTACGGCATCAACCTCAACCGTTATAAGGCGCTGGCGTTCGGCAGTAGTGCATTCATCGCTGGCCTCAGCGGGGCGTTCACCGCGCACATGTACAGCTACATCAACAACGAAACCTTCACCGGCTCGACTTCGATCCTCGCGTTGACGATGGCGATCTTGGGCGGCATGGGCAACATCGCCGGTGCGGTGCTGGGCGCGGTGGTGCTAACCATTTTGCCGGAGGTGTTTCGCGGGTTGGACGATTACCGCTACCTGATCTATGGGCTGGCGCTGGTGCTGCTGGTGCGTTTCCGTCCGCAGGGTTTGTTGGGAACGGAGTAGCCGATGGCGTTATTAGAAGTTCGCGACCTTTCCCGCAATTTTGACGGTGTGCTGGCGGTCGATGGCATCAGCCTTGATGTGAATGCTGGTGAATTTGTGAGCATCATCGGGCCGAACGGCGCGGGGAAAACCACGCTGTTTAACCTGATTACCGGCACTGACCAACCGACACACGGCAGCATCACCTTCGAGGGGCAGCCGCTGCTGGGTTTGCGACCCGATCAGTTCGCCGGACGTGGGATTGCCCGAACGTTCCAACATGGGCGCGTGTTTGGTAATTTGAGCGTGCTGGATAATGTGCTGGTGGGGGCGCACACGCGCCGAAAAGCCTCGCGTCCGCGTAACCTTGTGGTCGAACTGCTGGGTGCGCTCGTGCCGCTGTCGGGCGCAAAGGCCGAGGAGCGCCAACTGCGGCAGGAAGCCGAAGTCATCATCGCCCAATTCGGCGAACGGCTGACCCCGCGCTTGCATAACGCTGCCAGCAGTTTGTCCTATGCCAATCGTCGGCGGGTGGAAATCGCCCGGGCGCTGGCGCTCAAGCCGCGTTTGCTGCTGCTGGACGAGCCGACCGCAGGCATGAACCTGACCGAAACCGCCGAGATGCTGGACTTTATCCGCGAACTCAAAACCGGCGGCATGACGATTGTGCTGATCGAGCATAAACTCTCGCTGGTGATGGCGCTTTCCGACCGCGTGGTGGTAATGGACAACGGGCATAAGATCGCCGAGGGCGAGCCGGAAGCTGTGCGCAGCGACCCGCGTGTGATCGAGGCGTACTTGGGGCACAAACATAATGCGGAAAAGAATTGACCACACAGGCACATCAGTTTTTCGAGTAAAAGTTACTAAAGTTTTGCATTTGCTCCCTTCCCTTGTTACTACGGGGAAGGGCTGGGGTTAGGGGTTTGCATTGACAGAAGATAAATCACGCTCCCCATTGCTCGAACTGCACGAAGTCGATACCTACTACGGCGTGGTGCAGGTGCATTTCGCCGTCAGCCTGCATGTGCAAAAAGGGGAAATTGTGTGCCTGCTCGGTGGCAACGCCAGCGGCAAAAGCACGACCATGAAGATCATTTTGGGGTTGGTGAAGCCCCGCGCCGGATTGGTACGCTTTAAGGGGCAGAACATCGTTGGCCTGCCCACACCGAAGATCATCCGCCTCGGCATCGGCTCGGTGCCGGAAGCACGGCGCATCTTCGGTAACATGACCGTGCGCGAAAATCTGCTCATGGGCGCATACCACCGCAGCGATAAACCCGCCATCACCGAGGATTACGAGCGCATCCTTGGCCTATTCCCGCGTTTGCGCGAACGGCTGACCCAGCGTGGCGGCGTACTTAGCGGCGGCGAACAGCAAATGCTGGCAATCGGTCGGGCGCTGATGGGGCGACCGCAGCTTATTTGTATGGACGAGCCGACAATGGGTTTATCCCCCGCGTTTGTCGATAACGTGCTGGAACTCATCCAGACGATCAACGCGCAAGGCACGGCGATTTTTATGGTCGAGCAAAACGCCAACCTCGCCCTGCAAATCGCCCATCGCGGCTATGTGCTGCAAAATGGGCATATCGTACTGCAAGGCGCGGCGCGTGACCTGCTGGACAGCCGTGAAGTGCAGGATGCGTATTTGGGTGGCAGCAGTGGGGCGGCTGTAATAAAGTCGTAGGCCACAGCATATTTCTCTGTAAGGATTACAAGTAATACGAAATTTATTAGGATTTCCGCATACCAACTGACCTAGACATTTCTAGCCACCGTGCCGATGTACCCTGTTTGGTTTAACGGTATTTTAAGCATACGGTAATCAAAACATTGAAAGCAGGTGGATGATGAACTGCGGAATTTGTGGGAAATCGGCTCACCAGCAAAAAGAGGGTATGTGTCTCCGTTGTTATGTCATGAGCCATGCTATCCGGCTCGAACCGGAAATGCCGCGTTGGATTGTGCTGGCGGATGGTAAAGGGGTGATCATGCGTCATCACACCCCTGTCCCCCTCAAACTGTTAATTGTTGATGTGAATACGCAGACCGATAGCACACGCTGCTAGATTATTAGACAATTTAGACAGAGCAGATATTTTACTTTTTACAATTTGTGCTGCACGATTGAGTGATTGACCAATGTATGTTCATTAAAATTTTGGAGGTATTCTTGTATTAGGATGCCATTCTTCAAAAGCTGAGTGATAAGCTCGAAAACGTAATTACGAAACGCATCTTTTGGCAGATCCGCGATTGCTTCTGTCTTACCCTGTATATCATTTCTACTATACCAATATAACCAATTTGAAAACCAGTAGCGATCAAATGTGCTTTCGTTTGAGGCATCCCATTCAATCCGTTCTTTCGTTACAGTATGGATAAGTAAACATCCTAACCCATGTCTGAAGTATTCCCATTCTTCATTTTCACCCCACGAACCTACATCTGATTTACGAGTTCGTGGTTTGCGAGGAACATCCTCGCGTTTGATTAAACCCGTAGAGGTCAATATGCCGGGTGCTATATCGAGTAATGCCTGAATGACGAGTTGTTTACGGTTGAGAAATAGCTTGATGTACTCGATCATTTTTTGCTGTTCGAGATTTAATTCCATATAAACGGCTTTCCCTACATCCCAACGCCATCCCGCGCTTCGATTTCCAGGAGGCGGTTGTACTTGGCGAGGCGTTCCGACTGCATGATCGAGCCGACCTTGATGTAATCGCCCGCCCAACCGGTGACCAAATCCGCCAGCCAGCTATCCTCGGTTTCGCCGCTGCGGGCGCTGACCACTACGCGCCAGCCTGCCGAACGTGCCACTTTGTACGACTGCAACGCTTCGGTCAGTGTACCAATCTGGTTGACCTTCAACAGCAGACTATCAGCCGCCTGTAACTGTTGCGCGTGGGCGATGCGCGTGGGATTGGTACACAGCAGATCATCACCCAGCACCATCACCTGCCCGTGCGCGGCAGCATAAAACGCTTGCCATCCCGCCCAATCGTCCTCAGCGAGACCGTCCTCCACGCTGATAATCGGATACCGCCCGATCCATTCCATCAGTCGCGCCACCATCGCCTCGCTCGATAAGGTTTGCCCATCGAGATGATACTGCCCACCTTCATAAAAGTGAGTCGATGCCACATCCACCGCCAGCGCGACCTCGCTGCCCGCCTTGTAACCCGCGCGTTCAATCGCTTCGACCGCGTCCGCCAGCATCGTTTCGACATTCGGGAACGGTGGGGCAAGGCCGCCTTCGTCGGCTTTCAGTGGGCGTGTGCCGTACTTCTCGGATGTCAATTTAGCGGCGGCTTGATACACGTTGTAGGTCATGTTCATCGCCGTGTCTACGGAACGCGCCGCCACCGGAACCACCAGCACATCCTGAATCGCGACCTGCCCACCCGCGTGTTTACCACCACTGAACAGGTTGATGGTCGGCATCGGCAAGCGCGGCGTACTGCCATTCATCGCGGCGAAGTGCTGGTACAGTGGCACTCCCGCTTCGGCGGCTTGCGCACGGGTAAAGGCTAGCGACACACCTAAAATCGCGTTCGCGCCGAGTTGGGCTTTGTTGGGTGTGCCGTCCAGTTCCAGCAGCGCCGTGTCGAGGTCGGCTTGGCTGGCGAAGTCGCGTCCAGCGAGGGCAGTATGGATGGTCGTGCGGACGTTTTCCACCGCTTTCCGGCAGCCGAGGCCGTGATAACGTTGTGGGTCGCCATCGCGCAGTTCGAGTGCCTCCGCCGTGCCGGTCGATGCACCGGAGGGAACTGCCGCCTCTGCCGTGATGCCGCTGGCGAGGGTGCAGTAGGCTTTAACAGTCGAGCGACCACGGCTGTCCAATATTTCGATGGCGCTGAGGGATGCGATGCGTGACATAATCAACCTTTAAGTCAGATAACAAGGATCGGAATAATATTAGAACCTGTTTGGAAGTTATTTTAAAGTGCTGTACAGCATGTCCCACATGAGGCTTCGCACTATGCTGGGATGCGATACATCGTGTCTGTTTTTACCATCAATTCCGAACTTCCAAACAGTTCCTCAGGAATTTTAACCACCAGAATTTATTTGTTATAGGGCGGTCGTAAACCCCTCGACCAACCCCCGTACCGTCTGCGGCGGGTTAGCCATCAACCCCACCACGACCGCTTGTTGGTGGCTGCGCTGCTCGGCGTTCAAGTATTCCAGCGGCGACCGCCCCGCCACCCGCGCTAGCAGGCAGGCCAGCGTGTGCCGCACCGCCCGCGCTTCTAAGCCAGCAGCGAAGGGCAGCGCCTCAACCTCGTCCCAATAGCTCGCCCAATAAGTACGGGCAGCCGTGGCGAAGGTGGCGCGGTGTTCTGGCAGCGCGTGGGCTTTGCTCAGGAAGTGCGTCAGCGAGAAGCCGAGGTCGAATGCCGGATCGCCCCAGTGAATCACCTCGTAATCCAACAGGATCAGGCGGTTGTCGTACACCAGCACATTCTTCGGGCTGTAGTCGCCGTGAACGAGCGTCAGTCGGCGGGCGCGGGTGTCCTCAATCAGCGCGTGGATGAAGGGCGCGGCCTGTTCCACCTGTGACGCGCTGTAGCTGTAATAAGGCTCCAACCGCAGCGTCTCGAAGAAGCTCCGGTCAGCAAATAAATCCGCTGTGCCCTCGTGTTCCAGCGCCAGCCGTTGGATCGTTCCTAGCAGCCAGCCAAATTGGGCGACGTGGGCGCTGTTGATCACACCTTGCAGCAGTTCGCTTTTCCAGTTGATGTGCGGCTGCGGCACGGCAGCCATCGCCAGCAGATGTTCAGCCTCGTCCTCAAAGATCAGCGGCGGCGCATAATCCGGCACGGTTGCTTGCATCCAGCGCAAACCGGCTGCTTCCCGTCGGATACGTTCAGGGCTGCTGAACCAATCGACCTGCACCCGCAGTTTTTCCAGCGCCTGTTTCATCACCCACGCCTCGCCGTTAGCGCGTTCAACCAGCACCGTGCGGTTGGAAACACCCCCCGCCAAATTTTTGACGGCTGGCCTTTCATCCGGCGCGATATGCCCGTTGGCACGTAGATAAGCGATTAGTGCATCCGATTGTTCGATGTCCAACATAAAACTTCCTTTTTAACATTTGCCACATAGATTGAACATTTTGATCGCCCAAAAGTAGTAG
This sequence comes from Bacteroidota bacterium, assembly GCA_027492915.1. GTDB lineage: Bacteria > Chloroflexota > Anaerolineae > Aggregatilineales > Phototrophicaceae > CFX2. The sequence continues at coordinate 23,604 of JAPUDW010000004.1, forward strand.
CCAAAGTGATTCAAGTTTAGTGCAAGGTGTGCTCAGTATAACTCTTTACAATGGGTCGTAATGTCAAATGTAAGCGGAGCTTATTAATATCATGATACGATAGTGCAGCATCGTATTAACCCATCACTGTTATCGTACAACACCAACACTCAATTTATTTTATTGTAAGCTCTGAGGTTGTATGCAGCATCCAAGCACCCGACCCCCTGCGTTGGGTTTATTCAAACGCCTTTTAACACCACCCTTATTCGTAAACGAAGACTCACAAACACGACCAGCCGCCAACCTCAATGCCGTACTGGTTGTCAACCTTATCTTTGCGCTCCCCCTCGGCCTGTTCGTATTTTTCACGTCGCAGCATAGCTATTTGGGAGGCTTGGTCGCCTTCATGATTACGCTAATCGCGAGTATTACCCCGTTGTTTATCTTGCACCGTGGGAAAATGCATCTGGCCGCTGGCATTTTTCTGGTCAGCCTGTGGCTCATGACATCCGGCGCATTTCTCATCAGTAATGGCGCTACCAGTATGGTCGGCAGCATTTATATCGCCGTGATGACGATGTCTTTGTTGTTCTTCGGCTGGCGTGCTTCCGTGTTCAGCGGTGTTGCCAGCCTCGTCTTCACCTTGTTTCTGAGCGCTGCCGATCTATCCGGCATTCCCAAGCTGTTCGTCATCACCCCGCTTGCCTCGTGGATGTTATTATTCTTGGCGTTGGTGTTGATCCTAATTCCGCTCGGCGGCATGTATTCGGCGCTCGTGAAGGCACTAGGAAACGTTCAGGAACAATTGTCCGCCCGCGAAAAGGCCGAGCAAACGCTGCGCGATAACGAAGAACGCTTCCGCCTGATTTCGAAAGCGACTTCTGATTACACCTTCTCGACATACTTTGATGAGCAGGGCAACATCATCAGCCATATACTCGATGGTGCGTTTGAAAAAATTACGGGTTACACAACCGACGAATTTATCAATATGGGCGGGTGGACGAAAATTTTATACCCCGCCGATTTTGACCAATATATGGACGATGCCCGCGTACTCTACAGTAACCAGACGATGGTTTCGGAAGCGCGCATCATCCGCAAAGACGGTCAGCTTGTCTGGGTACGGGTATCAGCGTTTCCGATGTGGGATGCTGAATCACAAAAGGTCATCGGCATCAACGGCGGTGTGCAGGACATTAACGCCCGTAAGAAGGCCGAACAAGTGCTGCGGGATAATGAAGAGCGCTTTCGCCTCATCTCGACCGTTACCTCGGACTACACTTTTTCCTCGCGCTTTAACGAACAGGGCCGCTTACAGCATCAAGTCCTAAGCGGTGCGTTTGAGAAGATCACCGGATACACACCGGATGAGTTTAGTGCAGTTGGTGGATGGACAGCAATTTTGCACCCGGATGACCGCGAACAAGATAAACGGGATGTCGATCTTTTGCGCGAAAATCGGCCAATAACCAGCGAATTGCGCATCATCCGCAAAGATGGCAAGGTATATTGGGTACGCGTATCGGCCAATCCGATCTGGAATGCAGAAACACAAACCCTCATCGGCATCAACGGTGGTGTGCAGGACATCACCGCCCGTAAACAGGCCGAGGCTGCCATTCGAGATCGTGAAACCCTGCTGCGTGCCGTGATCGACCACCTGCCCGACACGATTTATGCCAAAGACCTGCAAGGCCGTTATCTGATCAACAATACCGAATCGCTGCGGCGAATTGGCGCCTCCACGCAGGCCGAAGTCCTTGGCAAAACCGACAGTGACTTCTTTTCGCCCGAATTGGCGGCTCAGTGGTGGCAGGCGATGGAGCAGGTTATTGAGTCCGGCAAGCCGCGCCTGAATCAGGAAGTCTATTTCAACCTCTTTGAAGGAATCTCGTGGTTGTCGGCTAGTTTCATCCCGCTGCGGAATGCGGAAGGCACGGTTATCGGTCTGGTGGTGATCAACCGCGACATTACCGCGCATAAGCTGGCGGAGCAAGCCGTTCAGCGCAGCGAGGCATCACTGCGGGCGCTTTTAGATGCAACTAACGATGTGGCTTTCCTGATGTCCGCTGATTACCGGATTCTCACCGCCAATAAACCAATGGCTAAAGCGGTTGGAAAACCCTTGGAAGAAATCATCGGTTCCACAGCCTCAGAACTTGTGTCGCCGGAAATGTTTACAAAGCGGCGTCACTATTTTGAACAGGTGATTGAGACGAAGCAGCCCGTTCGTTGGATTGATAACCGTAACACCGAACAATGGGATAACAGTATCTATCCAGTACTTTCGGTCGAGGGCGAGGTGGAATCCTTCGCCGTGTTCGGGCGGGATATTAGTGAGGAAGTTCGCTTAGCCACCGAACTCCAGCGTTACGCCACCCAGCTTGAGCATATGGTCGAGGAACGTACAATCGAACTGCGCCGCGCCAAAGACCAGATCGAAATTATCCTCAACAACACCCGTGATGCGATTGCTCTGGCGCACCCCAATGGTGACATCCAAACCCGTAATCCCGCCTTTGTCGCCATGTTCGGCGAGCAGGTTTCCCGCTGGATCGAAGGACTGCTGTGGACGGTTGCTAGTGAAGAACACAGTGGGGCGGTTGGTCAAGCCTTGGTCGAGATGATGCACACCCGCGAAGGGAAGCACATCGAAACGCAGATCACGGTGGATGACAAAGGTGACAAAGATATTGACCTGATGTTCATCCCTGTAAGCCTCGAAACCGAGTCCGAACAGCCGGGTATCTTGGTGAGCGCCCACGACATCACCCGACTCAAGGAAATCGAACGTTTTAAAGCCCGATTCATAGCTGACGCTGTTCATGACCTCGCCACCCCCATCGCGGGTTTGTCGACGCGCCTATACTTACTTAAGCGCTCGCCAGAAAACCTCGATGTACACATGAAGGCGCTGGAAAATCAGGTGGAGCATTTCCGCGACTTGCTCTCCGACCTGCGTACCCTGTCGCAGCTTGACCGCAAACAGATTACGCTTGACCTGCAAATAGTGAACATCCACCAGAATATCGTGCGCGTGTTTGATACCTACGAGCCGGTCGCGCTCAGCAAAGATCAAATGCTTGAACTCCATCTCGACCCCGATTTGCCCGATATGCTGTTGGATCGTCGGCAAATTGAACGTGTGTTCCTGAACCTCGTTTCTAACGCCATCAACTACAGCCCGGAAGGCAAAACCATTCGTATTCGTGTCACCCGCGAGGGCGACGACCTGTTATTTGCGGTGACGGATGAGGGCATCGGCATGAGCGCCGAAGAACAAGCCCACGTCTTTGAACGCTTTTACCGCAGCGCCCGCGCCCGTCAGACGCGCTCCAGCGGCACCGGGTTGGGGCTGGCAATCGTCAAGGAAATCGTTGACCTGCACGGCGGCACCGTCGCCGTCTACAGCGAGGCGGGCAAGGGCAGCACCTTCACCGTCCGCCTGCCGATCAATCCGCGCTAACCGTGGCGTTGTGCGGCGCTACACAAAACATCCATCATGGGCTACCCTCCCATGAAACACCGCTACTTCACTGTATGACTCCCCTCTCTGCGAAGCGGCTATGAGCGACTTTAGCGAATGGGGCTGGTGGAGGGGTTCAAATTATATTTATTTCGCCTTTCCCAAGGAAAAGTTTTCGGCATGATGTCACTCGCCGTTATCCTCAGTTTGTTCTTCGCCTTCCTCACCTTCGGCCTCACGGGCTTCGGCAGCGGCTTGGTCGCCATGTCGCTGCTCACCCCCTTAATCGGTGTCGAAACTGCCGCCCCCTTGTTCGCGCTGCTGTCTATCGGCGCGGAAGTGTTGATGTTCTTGCGCTACCGCCACTCCATCAACCTGCGCTCGGTATGGCGGCTGGCGCTTGGCTCACTGGTTGCCATCCCCATCGGCTTGACGGTCATCCACAGCCTGAACGAACAGGTGGTGCTGATCTTGTTGGGCATCGTGGTAGCGGGTTACGGCGTTTATAGCCTCGTCGCGCCCAGCCTGCCTGAACTGGCGAACAGTCATCGCTGGGGTTTCCCGTTCGGCTTCCTCAGCGGTTTGCTCACAGGCGCGTACAACACCGGCGGGCCGCCCCTCATTGTCTACGCCAACCTTGCCCGCTGGCAGCGTGAGGAATACAAGAGCAACCTCCCCGGCATCTTCATGCTCAACAGCGCGGTTGTGATTTCGTCGCACGTCCTCGCGGGGCATTACACACCACTCATCTTGCAAAATGTTATTCTCGGCCTGCCAGTGGTGCTGCTCGGCTTGGTCACTGGCTGGAGCTTGGATAAGCGCGTGAACCCTGAACTATTCCGCAAGATGGTACTCGTGCTGCTGGTGTTCATCGGCCTGCGCCTCATCCTGTCAAACTTGGGATAAGGTTTTCACATGTAGGGAGGAGGCGTGCTTTCGCCGTGTTTCTTGTGTAGGGATTATTCTTCCCCACCCTCGCCCAAAATCAGGCTCATCGTCGGCGCGTCAATATTCCCGCCCGAAATAATCACCCCTACCTTGCCCGATACCTTCGCCGCGCCGCTGAGTACCGCCGCCAGCCCCAGCACCCCCGACGGCTCCATCACCAGCTTCAGCCGGAAGAACGCGAACCGCACCGCCGCCTTAATCGCCGCCTCGCTCACCGTCGCGAAGTCGTCCACATTATCAAGGATCAGCGGGAAGGTGATCTCCCCCAGCGAGGCCGTGCGTGTGCCGTCGGCTATCGTTGGCGGGTAGGGGATGCTCACCAACTGCTTCGTGCGGAACGACTGCGCCGCATCGTCCGCCACTTCCGGCTCCACCCCGATCACGCGGCACTTCGGTGAGGCTCCCCGCGCCGAAATCGCGCTGCCACTTAGAAGGCCGCCGCCGCCCACACACACCAGCAGGTAGTCCAGTTCGCCCACTTCCTCAATCAATTCCAGCGTCGCCGTCCCTTGCCCCGCGATCACGTCAGGGTGGTCATACGGTGGGATGACACTGTAGCCGTACTGTTCGGCCTGTGATTCTGCCAGTGCCTTCCGATCCTCCTCGGCAGGGTTGTACAGCACCACCTCCGCACCGTACCCGCGTGTTGCCGCCAGCTTGGTCAGCGGGGCGTTCTGCGGCATCACCACCACCGTTTTCACCCCCAGCAGCTTGCCGGATAGCGCAATCGCCTGCGCATGGTTGCCGGACGAATAGGTAATCACGCCTCGCAGCTTTTGCGCGGCGCTCAGGCGGCTCATGGCGTTGTATGCCCCGCGAAACTTGAACGCGCCCATCCGCTGCAAGTTCTCGCACTTCAGGAACACCTGCGCCCCCACCCGCTCGTTCAGCGTGTGCGAGGTAACGACCGGCGTTCGGTGTGCAATCGAGGCCAATTGCGCGGCGGCGGATTGAACATCGGCAAACGTAACAGCGCTCATGGGCAGCATCCTTTATGCGTTGGTTTCACAATAGAATGAGCATACCGTCACTTGCAGGGGATAAGCAATCCGGTGGACTTATGCGCAACCTTCCCGCCCCACAACCCACCTTTTTGCGCGTTTCCAAGGCACTGACGCACCTTCCCACATTACCACCCTAACCGTGACAATCCATCTAACCCTCAGCGCACTACCAATCCGCTTTGCCCTTGCTGCACCTCTCGCCTTCTGGTCGCGCTTCACTAATGATGTGAGGCGGAAAATGAAAGAGCCTGCTTTCTCGTTCACAGGCTCTTTAAGTTAGCTATGGTGAACTGAGGGTCAAATTAGAGGAAGGATAAAGCGAAAGGTGGTTAAATATACAGTCCTCTACACTGTTTACCAAATTACCACACCTCCTTCAATTTTCTTTGCGCGATCAATTGCTTTCAAAATATTTCGCGTAATTGCCAGAATTGAGTATTCATCAATAGGAGCATTTGAAGCAATAAGTGCCACGTTATCTTGTACTGTATTTACTTCTGCCTCCAATTCAAGCATTTCACTTCCTTCTACTTCAATATTCTTATGTGTAAGGGTAGGTAACAGCTTTAAACCTAGTGAGTTTATAATTTCCGATCCCCATAGCTCAGTCCTTGTAGATTCTGAGCCTGCTAAACTATCGCCCATCTCAGAATCTAGAGTTCCGCCCCATTCGCCAGTTTCAACATTTTTTTTGTATACATATACCTTTAATCCCATAGATTTTCTCCTTCAAGTTGATACGTAATAGACTATTACATTATTGTATAAATTAATAATCAACATTTTGTATCAAGTACGCCAGTTTTAATTATTTTATTCTGAAGTTATAACCCTGATTGCCAAAAGTATTATTAAGATTTTTTACTCCGTTTTCATCTATATACAATCTTAGTTCTGGATCATTTTTAACTACATCAATCTCAAAGATGAAGTTCTTAATATTTCTGAACCAATCCAATTTTGGCAAGCTTTTACCTGAGAACTCTGGTCTAGTATCTAAGCCATTTTGCAAAGCATGAATCTGCTGTGAAGTCTCACTAATTAATGTTTTTTGAATCCAATCGTTTACTTTTAGCCAATTGGTCTGACCATCTGGGTCTCGGAGTCCAAATCCAGTTTTATCTTCAGTAAACTGCCCCTGACCATTCGTATCTATGTTGTCAAACTCCGCCATATCCTGTCCAATATTACCATCCTTACCAGTTACATATATCTTTCGGTATTTACCATCTGGGGACTGACTATAGGTATCACCTCTAAAGTTGGTATCAGAAGAATACATTATATTCCCCCCACCAACAACGACACCGACAACAGGCGGGGCAACTACAATTGGTGCAGGAATGGCTATCGGAGGAGACCAAGTAATACCGGGTATTGTTATACCACCGTAAGGATATCCTCCAACTGGTTGTAATATACTCCCTGGTCCAAATGATGGTTTCTGAAACGAACCTGTACTAGTAAATCCACCTATAATGGAGGATACAATACCAATCCCATTGCATATATTCAATCCATTGACACGCGCATCATAGACTGATGTTCCGAACCCAATAAGGCTTGATATCCCAGCCGCTGCTGGGCCAAACGCACTTATCAATGCCCCTGTAATCGCTCCCATGACCGCACCTGATAATATGGCATTACCAAGCCCAGAACATTCCATTTGTTTCTTGAGATTATCACCACAAGCACCAGAGGTAGCCAAGCCATACATAATCCCACCGGTGACTGCTCCGGCTATTGCTCCAATAAACGCACCCCCAAATATGGTAGGGAATTTACCATTAGGGTCAGTCCAGTTGACAGGATTACCGTGTACATAGCCATACCCATTGAGAGACATTGGCTCATCTTCAACACCCTCAAATGGGTCAAGTGAAGCAAACATCCCGATATTGGGGACATAGTATCTTGCACGATCATAGACCAAACCGTTCGCATCTGTCGGCTCACCAGTGAAGCCATATGTGCCAAAGTCACCTAATGAGTCAAATGAACTCCCATAAGGTGCGAAGTTCTGTGAACCATCAACCATGATACTGTTGCTGACCTCAGCCCGTACACTGCCCAATCCGTCCTGCATCAGCCAGTGCCAGTTGCTAGAAGCATCTTTTCGGGCGTGAATACCTTTTGGAGCATGGACATTGTGAACCACATCAGAGCCAGTAGTGTCGCTCAGGACAACCGCCAGACCCGGCTGAATATCCAGCAAGTATTTCGTTACAGTGCTGCTGACAGTCTGCTGCACACGGCGGCCTTCACCGTCGTACTGGTAGGATGCGCCACCCATTGAAAGTAAGCGATTAGCTCTATCCCATGTGTAGCTGTTCACGCCATCACTGGTCATATTGCCGTTGGCATCGTACTCTGCACCGCCTGATGTGAGTTGGTTGGCAGCGTTGTAGGTGTAGTTGGTGCCACTACTGCTTTATCACTCAAACACATCGGCCTTTGAAGTCGCTTTAGCTGACTTGTCTGGCAATCAGCATGACGGCTTTAGCCTCATGCGGCGCAACCCGCCCACTATTTTTATGCTACTACTCTGCCTTTAACTAATCACTAAAAACTATCGACTAACGACTTCTTATATCCTACATTTGAATTGGGTTTGTGCCACAAACGCTTTTCCAACCATCGCCCAACCCACTTAACACTTCCACTCCCTCAAAATAGTTAACGCCAGCACCGCTTAAAAGCTACCAAATGGTCTTCCAAATGGTCACCCTTTCATCCTCAACCTCTGTTATCCTGTTGCTAGGGTAACCACATTGGTCTCCGTTTTATTGTATGAAGCCTCCATCGCTTGCGACCGAAGGAAGTCCTTTAGGGCGGGGGAGGTGTCGC
>JAPUDW010000005.1 GCA_027492915.1 Bacteroidota bacterium
ATTCTGCACATAACTGGTAAAAGTCTGCTCAGGCATTTAAATATCCTCTTCAAAATCATAGTCGTTTTTCTGCGATGCAATCTGCTGTGCGGTGTCTAATATCTGCTTTTGTTTGGGCGGCGATGGCGGGGTAGCTGCTGGTGGCGATTTGAGTTGAACAGCTTTCACCTTACGCTTGGGTCGAAATACAAAATAAAGCACGACAATCCCTATCATCGCCCCAGCAACGATTAAACCGTTGGCAACCGGACTGATATTCATGGTGTCAGGTAGTGGAGGCATCGGCGTAATATTGCTGATGTAGATGAGGCCAAGCAGGAAAAGAAGCCCACCGCCGATGGCAGCGATATACCAATAAAAGGTAAATATAAACCACAGAACCAATCGCTGTAGAAATAAAGAGCAGATAATAAAGCCTACTAGTGCGAAACCTGCCCCGGTCAGTGCAATTAAATTACCGGGGCTGCCTGAGCGCAGCGCGGCGATGATCGGAGCGCCAATGAAGGCTGTAATTAACCCAAGCGTGAGTATTTTGAGCGGTAATGGCGGAACATACATCGGGTCATCATTCATATACCGTTTTCCCCTAACCAATGAAGTATATGAATCAATAGTAACCTTAAGTGAAACAGCATTTCATAAAGGTTCTCAACGCGGCTATTGGGTTGGTTTTAGTGCTGGTAACAATGAGAGGGTATAGTGTAACAAACTCAATTATTGATATGTGTATTATCGATTAGCGATGATCTTCATAGCCGCCTTATCATCACCGCGCCGCATAGCTGCGAGTACAGCCCGTTCGTCGGGGGTGAGGTTGTCGATTCTCATGTTAGGCGTAGGATCATCGGATAGTCCAAACAGGTAATCTGTACTCACTTCCAAGATTTTTGCAATCTCGGCCAATCGATCAGCGCTCGGTATTGTTGACCCTGTTTCCCATCGCGAGATTTGCTTTTTCTCTATCCCCAAAGCTGTCGCCAATGTCTCTTGTGTGTGCCCAGCTTTGACCCTAGCGGCTTGCATCCTATCTTTACGCATTTTAGAAATCCTTCACCAAACCTATACGCATTCTAGATGCAATGCAATTGCATTGCAGGGTCAAATATGCTAACCTGTAGACATATTTGACCCTAAATCACATTTCGTATAGGGTCAAATTTGACCCTAAATAGGAGACTGATATGACGCCAAAAAAGTCCCTTAGAGCATCACCCACAGAGGAGGTGGTGAAAACTGTTAATACCCTCGGCTTAAAGCAAGCGGCGCGGGTATACGACATTGATCCATCCAACCTGTGGAGATGGCTCAAGCAGCAGAACTACGTTTCGAAACGGCAATACGTAAAGGAGGCAACTACCCCTCAACCAACATAACGCGAAACACGCCCCATTTGACCGCACAAGTTTGTTACGTCCGATATTTGAAAGGAACACCAAAAATGAGGGGAATAGCACAAGCACCAAGTATCAGCTTCGAATTCCAGCATCCAACCTTGCCAGAGGTCACATCTGTAAAAGTGACAGCGGATAGCCAAGCAGTGGTTATCGCCTATCTCAATATTCGTGGCAACGCACTGGATGTCCGCGAGTTCAGCGTCCGCGAGCATGATGAACTGCGCGACATTGTGAAGGTCACATATTTTGATGATGTGTGGCAACTCGATTTGGTGCTGGCGTTGGTAGACATTGTTGACCCGCAGGAACAGTGTGGCGAGTTGATAGCGCACGCCGTTGAAGTGTTAAAGGCGGCTGGATAAATGGCAAGCCGTAAACCCATTTCACCACTTAACACTGCCTTCGAGGGAGGCAAATCAGATGAATAAGTTCAACACAACCACCAACGATCCCATCATTCAGGATCTTATTCGTGGGTGGAAAAAGGCACGCGCAAAGATGGATATTGCAACTGAGCGGGAACGGCTCGAAGCCAACTTAGGACTTGGTAGTGCCGAATGGGATAAGGCCATGCAAGCAATGGCTGATGCACTGCACGAGTTTCACACCGCTTCGGTGCAGCTATCTACATCAGTCGTGTTCGCCGTAGAGAAAGGAACTAAACGATGAGCCAACTCTACACCGAAAAAGACCTTACGCAACTGCTCGAACGCTACATCAAACTGCGCGAGCATAACGGGCTGGCACGCGAGCAAGCAGTCATTGGGGCGATGGCTGAAACCAAGGATCAGGTTGCCCAGAAGCTCATGCTTGTAGAGGCTGGCGTTCTTAAGCCAGATGAGCAGTCCATTGCCACGCGCGAAATGCGCAAAGTCACTGACCGGCTCGACCCTGCGAGGTTGCAAAAATGAATCTCAAATTGAAGTGGCGACTTCGATTTTTGCAAATCTTGGCAACCCTAACGGGCATTCCCCTATGTGTGTCGCTACTCCTCATGTTTAGTGATGGAACTTGGCTATTAGGCATCACACTGGCAATTTTGACCATTTGTGTGATGTATGTCCTAGCAATTCTCATTCTGAAAGAGCGAGGGTGGTGATTTATGAAAACTTCTCAGCTATCAGCCGCACTAGGGTTTATCGGCGGCTTGGCGTTGGCGCTCGGTTTTGTCCTGCTTTACCCGGTACAAGCACAAAGCGAAGCGGACACATGGCGAGAACTGCTGGTAACAATCCAAGAGAAACAGCCCAGTACCTTTGTCTACATTCAAGTGAATTTGCCATTCAATATTTCGGCGAATGGTCAAATCACTCACATTGGCGACAACTATGTTTGTGTGAGCTTTGAGGTGAATACGAGCGAGGACTGCGTACCGTTCGACAAAGTGGTGACGATTGAGCTTGCGCCCGGCATTCACCGATAAACAAAAACCCACCTGACCGGCAAGTAGGTGGGTTGCTCAAAAACTAATAAGTAGAGGCACACATGAATGTAAATCAAAACAGCTTGGGCAGTCAAGAGCTTTATGCACTCGCCCGTGCCTTCAGTGGGTTATCCGTTAAAGATGTGAAAGTGGTCAATCCGCTCGTGCAAAGCATGTTAATCGGTTGGGACTGGTCAAAGCCAACCACCCTCAATATGGCACGAACGGTATTCAAAGATCAAATCGCAGCGATCTTTGCGGTAGATCCCAACGGGCCGCCACCACTGCCGGTCGCTGCTGCCAGTGCCGACACGCCGTTTGTGCCACCGCTGCCAACAGAAGCACAGCTTAACGATAAAGCACTCAAGGCAAGTGAGCAAGTCGGCGCGTGGTATCGGTCAGCAGTGGAATGGTCTAAGCAGCGTTCACCGATGACACCGGTTCACTTTTTGGAGTCGGGTGTCTTGTGGACTATCGGCTTGGCAATCAACCGGCGGGTATGCATTGAATTTCACGAACGGATTTACCCCACACTCTACCTGCTGCTAATTGCGGAAACGTCCAAGTACGCAAAGTCAACGGGTATGAATGCGATCCGCTCGCTGGTTTCGGCAACCATGCCCCACATGTTGATACCCGGCAGCACGACCACCGAAGGCATGATGGAAATTCTTTCCGGCTCACTACCGGCAAACTTTGAAAAACTAACGAAAAGAGATCAAGAGCTAATCGAAGCGGGACGACGGTTCGCAGGGCAGCGCGGAATCATTCTGGATGAATATTCCTCACTGCTGGGCGCGATGAAGAAAGACTACATGGCTGGCTTTGTAGAGCTGCTTATGCGCATGTATGACAATCAGGATAGTGAGCAGCACCACACCCGCAGCGGCGGCATGATTATTGTGAAGTATCCCGGTCTCTCCATTTTAGGTGCTACGACACCGGCAGCAATGGCTCGCACGGTATCCGCCGAAATGTGGGAGAACGGTGCAATGGCACGCTATTTGATGATGTTTCGGGAAGATCCTCTACCCTACAACCCGGAATACATCTCATGGAACATTCCGCCGGAAGTGTGGCAGCCGCTTGCTAAGCTGCACAAAAACCTACCCCTAATCGAAGTCAACAATTTACTCAGTGACGAACAGGACTTTGAACCGCTAAAAGCCCAGATCAGTGACGAGGCCCATAAGCAGTACCGGGCTTATATGAAGGCTGTTTTCTATGACATGCTGGATGCCGATCTGGATGAGCGGCTGCACGGTAATTATCGACGAATGCATATCCAAGCCATCAAGATTGCTCTTGCGCTGGCTTGTGTGGAATGGGCGCAAGGCAGCCCCAGTAAACCGATTCGGATTGAACTAGGTCATTTTGCTATTGCCCAAACCATCACCGAAAAAGCGCGTGAATCACTTCATCGTCTGATGCCTGTCCTCAATCAATCATCGGATGCGCGTACCCAAAAGACGTTGCTCACAGTGTTGCGCAATGCCCCCGGCGGATTGATGAGTATCAGAGACATTGTGAAGCTCACAGGCAGGAATACAAGTGATGTTAGATCTGCGATTGAAGTTTTAGTGGAATCGGGTGAATTAGAGCAGGTTGAACATCGCCATGAAGGTGCGGGCAGACCAGTGACCTTATTCAAAATTATGCACCCAAAATGACACAATTCATCAATTGTGGATTGTGTCAATGTGTCCTGTATTAGACAGAATTGAATTAGTGAGGAACTTACAAATGGGATGGGATACCCAACAAATCAAAGACATGCTTGATTGCAGAGATGTAGTTGAGCGTGATCTGGGAGCACCAAAGCACAGTAACGGTAAATACAACGTTTATCGCTGTCCATTGCACGGTGAAACCAAAGGCTACAGCCTAGCTGTCTATCCAGATCATTGGATTTGCTACGGAAAATGCAATACCAGTGGTGATGTCATCGGCTGGGAAATGGCTTACCACAACATTTCCTTTAGCACAGCGTGTCAGGATCTCGGCGGCGTACTAACACAAACCGTCACACATCAGCGACCAGCAGCGCGGCCACTGGTACGCACTGAATCACCCAGCGAGCCACCACCGGCTGAATGGCAGAACTTTGCACGCGAAGCACTGGCAATTGCTAAACAATCGCTTTGGGGCAATGAAGGCAGTCGTGCGCTCGCTTACCTCAAGGAAAAGCGAGGGTTGAATAACTCCACAATCCGGTTAGCCGATCTGGGCTATATACCGGCTAGTACACCCAGCGACTACACCTATGGGCGCGTCCTGTTTCCAGAGTGGAAAAAAGAGGATGGTAAACCAGTTCGGATGCCATGCGGGATTGTTATCCCACACTTTGCCGACGGTGCGCTCTGGGCAGTGCGTGTCCGCCGCCCACCCGGTATTGAAGGCAGCAAGTACATGGGTGTCGCCGGTGGCTCTAAGGTCATCTACCGCATAGACGACGTGCTGCCACGCTGCCCGGTAGTCATCAGCGAAGGCGAGTTTGATGCGCTGGTGCTGGATCAGTGCGCGGGATACCTCGGCTCAATGGTTCAATCCATCGCCCTATGCAGCGCCTCAAATAAGCACATCCATTCCCGCTGGATTGACCGGCTAGTTACCGCACCGGTGATTCTGGCACGGCTGGATGACGACAATGCCGGTACACGCGCGGCGGAAGTGCTGAGTGCTTTATCTGGGCGTATGCGGCCCGTGCAGGTGCCAGCGCCTCACAAGGATGTGACCGATTTCTTTCTTGCCGCTGGCATGGTTGCCGTTCGCAACTGGATTGAGGAGCTGGTGACATGCCCACAACCCTAACACGCACAGTTGAAGGTGTCTCTATCGGTCATACGTTTTTCACGCGGGAAATGGTCGAAAGCGCAGCGGCTTACGGGTTAATCCGAATTCTGGAAGGCTTTGAGTGGGAAGTGTTGTCCATTCCTGCTGATCTTCCAGATGCACCCCATTACTATGTTGTCAACGGCATGGTGCTCACGCAGGAGCAAGTCACTGTAACGGTTTCGGAGGTTAAACCATGCCAATCGTCGTAACTCGGATGTACTGGATTGATGGCGCTGTAGCCGAATGGTTGAAGTTGGAGGCCAAAGGAACCATCGGGCCGCGTCAAGCGAGGTTATTAGAAATCTGGCGACGGCTGCTGGTAGATCACCCTCGGATGATTGCCATGTCTGTGACCGAGGGAAAGTCTCGCATGTACGCAGAGTTAAGGAACAACGGCAATGCCAATGAACCGTAAGCTCTATCCGCCGGATTGGGAGGAACTAACGGCCCGGCTTAAAGATGAGGTGGGTCAAAAATGTGAGGAATGCGGTGTACCCAATCATGCTTGGATTCTCCGCCGGTTGGAAAATCCCAAGCTTTGGATACTGGCTTTTGGTGATGAGGCTGATGCCGAGCTGTACTGGAACGGTGAAGAATACACCGAAAACCCTATACAAATTGTGCTGACCACAGCGCACCTTGACCAGAACCCTGGCAACAACGACCGTTCCAACCTGCGTGTGTTATGCCAGCGCTGCCATCTGGTCTATGACAATCCGTTCAATCAAGTGAAGCGGCGCACCACCCGGCTTAACAAAAATCGCCAAGCCAAGCTGGACGCCGGACAGCTTGAAATATTTAGTGAGGGGGATAAATAGTGAAATTTTTCGATGTACCACCAGTTAGGTATATGGGGTCAAAGTGGCAACTTGCCAACTGGATTGTGAGCAAATTTCCACCTCATACAAGATATGTTGAGCCATTTTGTGGAGGCGCTTCTGTTTTCTTCCGTAAGTCACGTAGTGAGGTTGAGGTACTGAACGATCTCAATGGGGATTTGGTTAACTTTTTTCAGGTTTTACGCAATTGCCCTGATGAATTAATAAATCTGATTGAACTCACACCATTTGCCGTCACAGAGTATGAGTTAGCTTGGCAGCAAAGCGCAGATCCCCTAGAACAGGCTCGTCGGTTTTACATTCGCTCATGGCAATCCTTTTCGGGCGATACAAGAACCCGGAGTGGCTGGCGGCGTGTCTCGAGCAGCAGTCGTGACCGAACTGCAGTTAATGATTGGAAGCGCTTGAAAGGTTTACAAATGGCGGTTGACTATTTGCGCCACGCCCAAATTGACAATCTTGATGCTATCGACTGTATTCAGAGAAATGATGCTGAAGACACATTGTTTTATCTCGATCCACCTTATGTTCATTCAACTCGGAAAAGCTTAAGACACCAGTACCTGTGGGAAATGACTGATGATGACCATTATGCTTTGGCACAGTGCCTGCACCAGATTAAAGGCATGGCGATTATCAGTGGTTATGACAGCTCACTTTATCGAGAACTTTATGCAGACTGGTATGTTTGCACCAAATCAAACACAACCAATGGCAATGGTGTAGCGACAGAATACCTATGGCTATCGCCCCATGCCACCCAGCCTAACAACCTGCCTTTATTCAAGGAAATCAAATGAGCAACCCAGAGGTTGAGAAGCTCATTGCACATATTCGTGCTGGTGGCTATGAAGTATTGGAACTGAATCATCTGGATCGTCGTGTGCAGTACCAACTCATGAATGATAAGTCACTTTCAGCACGATCACTTACTAAGCGGTTGGGCTGCACGCGAGATCAGGCTCAATTCGCTAAAGACAAGGTTCTCGCACATTTTAGCTGGCTAAATGTAAAGGAAAACAAATGACGACCATAGAGGGCTTGAAGCCCCTGACCTCTGCACAGTATGACGACGCACGAGAACGGGCATTAGAGCGGGTTGCCAAGCGCATTGGTGACAAACCCACTCGTAAGAAGTTCCAGCGTGAATTAGCGCCCCTCTGGACGGTGTTGGACATTATTGCGCTGGTGGTGTTCATCCCGGCGCTGCTGGTCTCCAGTGTGCATATCATCACCCACATGGGCGCACTGGCAAACGAGAGTTACCAGATCGGCGTTGGTGCTGGCACGATCATCAGCCGCGATGCCTATGTGGCGATCCACCAATGGTTCATGATCCCGCTGGCTGAAGGCAGCATGATCCTATTTATGGTGCTGTTCGGTTTGAACCGGCATGGCTGGCGGCGCTGGGTGTATCTGGCATTGGCGATTGTGGCGTTGGTGTTCGTGACGGTTGCCAACTGGCAGAGTGGCATTGGAGCGCTGGAGTCTATTCTGGCTCCTATCTTTACCATCGGTATTGGTTTGAAGCTGGAACACCTCATTATCCAAATGCTCAAACGGCGGTCTGAGGTCGATAGCAACTATCTGAATGCCGTTGGGATCTGGGAAGCAGCCACACATGACGCCACCAGCCACCCGGACTATATGCCGATGTTTCGGCAGGAGGTGTGGGCAGCATTGGCGAAAAAGAATAAAGAGTTTGTGGATGCCTCACGCGGCTTTAAGTACATGGCCATTGATCGTGAAATGGCGCGTGACCGCTGGGCGTATGAGCCAGCACTGCCGATAGAGGATTATCAGCCAGAGGTTATTCAGCCGGTGGAGGAGGTTAAGCCCCAGCCGGTAGTGATCCCTTTTGGGAGTACAGCCCAAAATTGGGACGAAAGCGCGTCTATGCCGATCCTAATGAGCGCCAACGGGCATGGTATTGGCGAAACAAACTAAATCAAGAAACCTAACGAAATAAAGAGAGGCAAGAGAGAACATGAACAACACGCACAATCTGATTCAGGTCATTCGCAGCGGCAAGTTCGTCATTTTGGATACCGAGACAACCGGTTTAGAACGGGGCGAAATTGTCCAAATCGCTGTCATTGATTCAAGCGGGCAAGTGCTGATGGATCAATACATCAAGCCAGTAAATCCCATCCCGCCCAGCGTCACCGCCATTCATGGCATTACCGATGCGATGGTAGCGACTGCCCAGCCGTTTAGTGCTGTAGTGCCAGAACTGCTCAAAATTCTAACCGATCAAAATGTGATCGTGTACAACGCGGTTTATGATCGCAAGATGCTTCACCAGAGCGCGGAAGCGTGCGGTCATCCTAAAACCGAGTGGCGCGAGCTGAGCCACTGGTGGTGTGCGATGGAAGTTTTTGCCGAGGTCTACGGCGATTGGAATTCCTATCGTCAGTCGTACCGCTGGCAAAAGCTAACAACAGCAGCCCGTTACTACAACCTGCCAATTCTCAATGCACACAGCGCTTTAGGTGACTGCCAGATGACGTTGGGTGTCTGCCGGGCAATGGCGGCGGCGGTTAAATGACCACTGTTCAATCCGCGCTGGCTGAATTCATATTGGCACAGCAAGCGGACGGCTCTAGAGCGACAACCATTCGTTGGTACACGTCGCTGTTGGGTGCCTATGCTGAGCAGCTTGTGGGCACGGATGTTAAGCAGGTCTCAGCGCACGAGATCCGCGCTTACATCACAGGGCTGGCAGATCGCTACGAGGAAGAAACAGCCAAGGGCCATCGTCGGGCACTGCACAAGTTTTGGGGGTGGATTCATCGGGAGTATGACATTCCGAATCCAATGCGGAATATTGCTTATCCCAAACCACCCAAGCCCAACCCACGGCCAGCACGGATGGAAGATGTGCGGCTGTTGTTTACCAATGCCGGTGAGAAGGTCTTTGGTATACGCAACCGGGCAATCATGGCGCTGCTGCTCGACACCGGTGCTCGGCGTGACGAGATCTCACAAATGAACATTGGCGATCTGCACATGCAAACCAACACCATCATGGTCATGAGAGGGAAGGGCAACAAAATTCGTGCGGTGAAGTTTACCGAGTTTACCAACGCGATCATGAAAGAGTGGCTGGAAGTTCGTGAGCCGGTTGACGCGCTTTTCTATGATCCAGACACCTTGGATCGGTTGCTGGGTAATGGTATCGGCCAGATGCTCAGACGCATTGCCCGGCGCGTTGGCGTGGAAGGGCGGATTAGTGCGCACCGTTGGCGCGATCTGTTTGCGACACAGTACATCCTCAATGGTGGTGACTTGGTGACACTCTCCAAGCTGCTGGGCCACAACAGTATCAATACCACGGTTGACCACTACATTGCGTTCACCGATCTCCAGATCAGCGAGGCGCATAACAAATTCAGTCCGATGGGGCAACTCATCAATCAGATTCGGAAGGATAAGTTAAAGGAGCTAGGAAATGAGAAATAAGGTCTATGCCAATATCGACCATATCAAAGGGAGCGGGGTGAATATACAGAAATTTATTGATGGTTTGCGAGATCTAAAGTCAGATCTGGAGGCCAAAGGTTGCCGAGTTGATATAGAAATTTGCGGTGAACCGTTGCGACCGGTTGCACTGATTGCGGGATCTATAGCGGGTAATGGGATTCGAACCCATGACATTTTGCTTGGGAAGCAAACGCTCTACCAACTGAGCTACACCCGCATATAGCGAGAATTATAGGGGGTGGGAAAGGGGATGTCAAGAATAATCGTGCCTTTTTCTCGCCTCATGATATCGTGATGCAGCATGACAATACGTGATTGATATTTCGTGCTCACACCTAATATCTGTCACTAAAATCTCTTAAGGCTAACTATTGGAAGTAAATTTTTTACATGCTCACTGCGCAGTTTAATTTGTGAAAGGTTTTTAGGAGGGAGCGTTGGGCAATCGCCATAGAGTTGAGTCTCGGCAGGGGTTTGTGAAGGATAGTATAATGCCCATTTTGAGCTGTGTTTAAGAAAAGGTGCTTTGCACGAGTGAAACGCTGGCGTGTTGGTTTTCTGGGTCTGATTGTTAGTCTGGGAGCGATTTACTTTATTGCTTCGCAGGTTGATATTACCCAACTTAAGGATGCAGTAGTTGGCGCGCGCTATATATTTGTGTTGCCAACTGTCGCCTTTTTACTGCTGGGTTTGATTACACGCGCGTTTCGATGGCAAATCTTACTCAGTGGTGATCTGCCTTTATGGCGGACGTTTAGCATTATGAACGTGGCCTATCTTGTGAACGGTGTGCTGCCCCTACGAATGGGTGAAGTCGCGCGTATCTATTTATCGACCCGTGCCACACCGCCTGTTCCACCGATGAAAACGGCAAGTACGATTGTCGTCGAACGTTTGCTAGATTTGCTGGCAGTGGTGTTAATGGTCGTGTTGGCACTGTCTGGCGGCAGCGTTCCAGATTTTATTCGGGCAAGTGCAGTCATTAGCGGTATTGCAGCGATGATCGGTTTTCTGACACTGATCGTATTGGCAGGTCGACGTGAGATGACACGAACATTATTGATCACCATGATGCGATTTGTTGGACGGGAAAAAACGCCGTTGGCGGCGCGGCTCGAACAGTGGCTTGACCACTTTTTGGATGGATTGCAACCTTTGACTCGACCTAAAGCATTGATTTCAGCGTTGGGTTGGACAACAGTCAGTTGGGGTTTTTCGGCAGTTGCCGGGTATATATTGATGTTCACCTTCTATGAGCATGCGAACTGGGCAGCCACACTATTATATATTGCAGCGGCGGGATTTGCGGTTGCTGTACCCGCTGTGCCGGGAAATCTAGGACCGTATGAAGGTTCAATCATTTTGGCGATCGGAGCGATGGGTTATGCACAACCTGCCGGGACAGCCGCCGCTTTCGCAGTATTAGTACACGGCGTTAATTTGATCGTCCACGCAGCCACGGGTGTGGTTGGCTTCATACAGGAAGGTATATCGCTTGGACAGCTTTCACAGGGCGTAAAAGAAATGCGCCAATCATGAGTGGAGAGACTATTCGAAGCATGACGATTGCCGAACATAATGTGCAGCAAGACGCTGTTAATGCGATCAGCGACCAGATCATATCGACTGGTGGAGCAGGCAAGAAACTCAAGATATTGATGTGCCTGCTATATTACGTTCCGCATCGTACCGGTTTGACGATTCATGTTCAGCATGTCGCGGAAGAATTGGCACGTCGCGGGCATGAGGTGACTGTTCTCACTGCCCGTTATAAGTTGTCGCTACCACGCGATGATGAAATGTATAACGGGGTGCGGGTGGTGCGTTTGTGGACACCCCCTATACCGATCAGCCGAGGACTGATTATGCCTGCTTATCCGTGGGCAGCGCTGGGGTTGATGGCACAGCATGATGTAGTTTTCGTCAATACGCCTATGTTAGAGACGGCACTCATCAGTGTGCTTGCTGGCATTTCAGGTTGCCCAGTGGTGGCAACACATCATGGTGACCTCATTTTGCCCACAGGTTTTTCGAACCGGATTATACAGAATACGATGTTCGCGATGTTTAAGTTTATGGCGAAGCGCGCAAAACGGTTGATTGCGTATAGTCAGGATTATGCTGACCACTCCTATTATTTGCAGCCATTCAAGGAGAAAATTACTCCCATATATCCGCCGATCCAAATTCCCGCTCCCAACCTTCAACATGCACAAGTATTACGCACTGAATGGTCTAAAGACGGTGGGCCAATCATTGGGTTTTCGGGGCGATTTGTTCAGGAAAAGCGTCCCGATTTGTTGATACGTGCTTTAGAGGTTGTCAATAAGCGATACCCGAATGCGCGGATCGTCTTTTGCGGCGAGTATGAAATTGCTTATGAGGATACATGGGAACGGCATCAAGATTTGGTCAATCAGTATCGTGAGCAATTAATTTTTCTTGGCCTTAAGAATGATATGCAGTATATGGCAGACTTTTATGCCGCTTGTGATGTGTTGGCGCTTACCAGTGATAGCGAATGCTTTGCATTAGTGCAAGTTGAAGCTATGCTAAGCGGTACACCGGTTGTTATGACCAATACACCCGGCGGTCGTGTACCTGTGTCTGTAACTCAAATGGGCAGACTTGCAAGCGCGGGAGATTGGCAGTCGATAGGCGAAGCGCTAGTTGAGGTAATCGAGAAGCGGGAACAGTATATTAAGCCGAGAACCTTTATCGAAGAGATATTCTCATTCCAGCGAACAGTAGACCAATATGAAGCGGTATTCCGGCAGTATGCGCACAGCACGCAATCGAAATCATGAAGTGTCGTTCTCTTGCCAGATTAATTAGAGGAATAGGGTGTAAGTGGTTGATTTAGCAACGATAAAGCATATGACGCGCAATGAAGCTGATATGGCTTTTAAGAAGCGTGTGCAAACAATATTCGAATGGGTTGCCCCAACCGATCAATCCGTTATATTAGATTGTGCTTGCGGACGCGGCTTTTACCTGAATATGTTCCGCTATGTGAGCAAGTGCAAGTTGGTCGGACTAGAACTCGATTGGCCTGTGATTGAGAAAGCAAAGAAAAATGTCGGACACTTGCCAAATTTGCTGCTCACGAACGCAAATATTTACCAGTTACCTTATCCCGATAATACATTTGATGCGGTAATTCTGTCGGAGATTTTGGAACATATTGACCATGATGTGCAGGGTCTTAAAGAAGTTTTCCGCGTATTAAAGCCAGATGGCGTTGTTGCCATTACGGTGCCGAATGCCAATTATCCATTCTGGTGGGACCCGATAAATAAAACACTTGAGACCCTTTTTGGTACCCACATCGGTCAAGGGCCTTTAGCAGGTATTTGGGCGAACCATGTGCGCTTATACACCGATGAACAGTTACGCGATAGTGTACTAGCGGCAGGCTTTGAGGTTGAAGAAGAGCGGGCATTTACTCATCATAGTTTTCCATTTATCCATAATCTCGTTTATGGTTTAGGAAAGCCACTTTTAGAAGCTGGAGCACTACCCAAGTCAATGGCGAACGCGGCTGACCGCACAACGTTCGATAAGAATGATGGTAACTTGCTGAACCCGATGAACCTTGCTTTGAGCGTGTTAAACTTTTTTGATCGTCCGAACATAATGAGCGAGCCAATGGGACGTTCGACGGTAAACTTGTGCATTAAGGGGCGGAAACGCTAATTTGCAAGTCTAATACATTGTGACGGTTTGCTCATGTGCCACCAACTACAGTAGTAAAGTGCCAAAAATGACTTTTTCACCCGAACATGATGAGCAGTATACAAAGCCCATAAACTTGACTGAGGGTGAAAATAGCCCTGAGGACGTTCCTCAAACGTTTGTACTTGATGCGGTTATTCCGCCTAACATACCTGATGACTCGTCACAGAGTATTGAGGATTTGACGTTAGCAGAAGCATTTAGCGAGCTATTCCATTCGCCTGCAAGTACTTTTGATGCATTACGTCAGATTATCAGCACGCCACTCGAAAAAACGAAGCTCAAACCCGCTAGCGTGTCAGATCAATCTATCCATCTGTGGCGCCCTGTTCAGCGTACGACTAAACGCACGGGACATTTTTCAGATGAGCAACGAATTGTGCGACAGCGGGAGTTGTTCTTACTCAGCACCCGGATCGTAGCATTTTTGTTAGCAATTTATGGCAACTGGATTATGTCTACGGATCGCGCAGAGGCGACAGGATTAGCAGGCGGATTGCCTTACCTACTAGTCGCATTTGCCGTTTGGATTGCCGGTGATATTTTTGTTGGCTCAACACCACAGCCAGCAGAAGCGGATAACGAACCCATCGGAGAATTTGACCCACTCCCAGAAGTGAGTACTCATTTTTTTAGCCGAGATTTTGATGGGTTGGCTCTCGCCTTACGCACTTTGGGCGGTGCGTTAGCGGTTGTTATGAGCCTGATTACGCTTTCGGCAACCTCAAACAACCGTTTTACAACCCCCGGTCTAATAACTTGGATCGCGAGTATCGTTTTATGGTTGATCGTGCTTGCTCCGCGCGGCTGGGGTATTTTGCCATTCATTAATGGTATAAGACAAATTCGTTTGCCAAAAGGCTGGACGTTAGTGGCGCTAGTCAGCATTATGTTTGTGGCGGCGGTTTTCCGCTTCACTGCCTTGAATAGCATACCGGGCGAGATGACTAGCGATCATGTCGAGAAAATTTTAGACGCGCAGCGTATTCTCAGCGGTAACCCACAAGTGTTTTTCCCCAATAATGGCGGTCGTGAACCGATTCAGTTTTACTTGATGGCCTTTTTATCACAGATACCCGGTTTAGGTCTCAACTTTTACACCCTCAAATTCCTAACAGCGATTGAAGGGTTGATTTGCATCCCTGTACTCTGGTGGATGGGACGCGAGATTATTGGTAAAGAGGAACCCGAACTCGGTAATGTGGTAGGACTTTTGTTGGCGGCTTTGGTAGCAGTCAGCTACTGGCATACAATGCTCAGCCGGTTAGGGCTGCGTATTGTGTTGACAGTGATTGTTACTGCTTTGCTGGTTAGTTTTTTGAGCCGTGGCATTCGATACAACCGTCGTGGGGATTTCATTAAAGCAGGATTGGTACTTGGGTTTGGTGTTTATGCTTATCAGGCAGTCCGTATGCTGCCTGTAGTGGTGATTGCAGCGGTATTATTAGCTATTGTTTTTGCTTTTTTCCGGCCAAGACGATGGGAGCAGATTGGTCGATACCTGATTAACCTTGGTGTTCTCGTCCTGTTTTCGCTTGTCATATTCGTGCCCATGTTGGGTTTTGCACGCGATTACCCTGAAGATTTTTGGCGACGAACTTCCGGGCGGTTGTTAGGCGATGAAATTGTCCAGACGACCGATGAAAATGGTCAAATCATTACGCGTACAGCGACCATCGAAGAGCGTATGAGTGCGCTTCAACAAAATGTTGGGATTTTGGTGACAAATATTCGCAATGGGCTGCTCATGTACAACTGGAAGGGTGATGTGGCATGGATTACCGCCGTGCCAAATAGACCAGAGTTCGACATTTTTACAGGTGCGCTGCTCGTGATTGGCGTCGGTGCATGGGGTGTGCGCATGGTCAAGCGTCGAGATGCTGCTGATTGGTTGATGCCGGCGACGTTGTTTATTATGCTGCTGCCGTCAGCACTTTCGATTGCTTACCCGATTGAGAACCCCAGCGCAACCCGAACGAGTGGAAGCCTGCCAGAGGTTTATCTATTTTCGGCACTTCCCTTAGCGTTGGCTTGCATGTCATTGTATCGCTTCGCCCCAAATTGGAAGGGTAAGGCGGCAAGTGGTGTGGTTGTCGGGGCGGTGTTGTTAGCCTCTGGCAGCGCGAACTGGAATACCTATTTTGTTGAATTTCGTGATTCATATAATAATTCCTCACCCGCAGCTTATACTGAAGCAGGGCGTTTCTTGCGTGGGTTTGCAGACAGCGGCAGTACACTCGGCAATGCTTTTATGATTGGCTATTCCTATTGGTGGGATTATCGGGCTTTGGGGATGGAGGCCGGCGTAATAGATTGGCCGAATGGGGTTGTTACTCGCGAGGCTTTGCCAGCGTTTATGAGCGATGCCGCACGGCGGACAGATGCTTACCGACTTGACCCGGATAAAGATTTGCTCTTTTTCTATCACCCTGACGATATTGAAACTGAAACGGCGCTCAAATCTTGGTTTCCCAACGGAGTCAATCAACGTATCACCACCCTTAAGCCGGGTGGGGATTACATGGTATATCGTGTGCCAAAGTTGGGAGCATCTAGCTTGCAGACGTTTGAGATTGCTACGGGAGTCTACGAACAGTAGTGAGGAAATTTCATGGGTTAAGTGTATACGCCATTGTCGTCCACATAACCTTACCAATGCAGTTTTTGCGTCGCTAAAGGGTAAATATGGTAGAAGCAGTTGTTAATCCAGTAAATAAACGAACCCGCTCATTAGGGATCAGCCGCAGTGATATTTTAGTTGGTGTGCTGTTGGCTTTGGTGATGATCGGCGGCGGTTACTTTCGCTTTATCGGTCAAAACTGGGATGAGTTTACGATCTGGCATCCAGATGAACGTTTTTTCACCAACATGACTGCCCAACTGAACGGGCCATTGGTGTTTACTGACGACCCGATTGACCCTATTGCGGCGCAAAGTGCGAATTGCTTGGCGAGATACCCGGCAAGTGGCGGGGTAGGCGATTATTTTGATGCACAATGTTCAGCGATGAACCCCAACAATGTAGGTCAGGGTTTAATGGCCTACGGTACGCTGCCAGCTTTTATTACACGCTGGACGGCGGATGCATTGGCACAGCTTAACGGCGATCCGTCCATCGCCAGTTATTATGGTGCCCGGTCAGTAGGCCGTATCGTCTCAGCCACTGCCGAAATGCTGGTTATCCTTGGCACGTTCTTTATCGGCCTGCGCTTGCATGGCAAATGGGTTGGTTTGCTCGCTGCATTATTGTATTCATGTACTGTGTTCTCAATTCAGCAATCGCACTTTTATACGGCTGATGCTGTGGCTAACCTGATGGTCGTCATGGCTATCTTGGGCGCGGTATGGATACAAACGGATGGCAAGCTAACGTCATATATTTTCTGCGGCCTGTTTTGTGGTTTGGCGTTAGCGAGTCGTGTCAATACAGCGCCGGTGATTGGCCTCTTATTGCTGGCAGCCGGGATGTATGGATTGCCCGTATTGGACGGGCGTTTATCGTGGGCTGAACGCAGTCGTTTACTTGTCAATGGGTTAATCGGTGTTGCAGTTGCTCTCTTTCTCGCCTTTTTAATGTTCCGTATTTTTAATCCGTATGCGTTTACCGGGCCAGATTTTTTTGGTCTGAAGCCTAATTTTCGCTGGTTGCAGGATGTCGGAGAGGCACAGCATCTTGTCAGTGGGGATGCTGAATCGCCGCCGAACTGGCAGTGGGCAGGTCGGACACCTTATTTATTTGCCTTTAGCAACATGGTGCTGTGGGGCATGGGTATCGGCTTAGGAATCATGGGGTGGATGGGCTGGCTGTGGAGCGGTTGGCGGTTGGTACGTGGTAAAGCCGGTGCCGTTCTGAATATTATCCCATTCGTATGGGTGTTGGTTTACTTTGGCTATTTAGGACGCGTGTGGGTCATGACCATGCGCTATTACCTTCCGCTGTATGCTGTGATCGCCGTGCTGGCAGCATGGTTTTTGGTCTATTTGGTCAAGGCTGCTAACCAATCCGGTGTCGCATGGCGGAAATTAGGAGCGCGTACGCTGCTCGTGGGCGCGGCAGGTTTTACGGTGCTGTGGGCGGTGATGTTTACAAATATTTATCGCAGCATGTTTGCCCCAGCACAGAGCACCAATTGGGTTGCCGAGAATTTACCGTCCGATTTCACAATGCAACTGGAAGGTGCATCTGCTCCACTCATCAATATTTCGGTTTATAACCGCCCCGGCGGCGATGATACACCGGTTGAACTGATAGCTTCACGCTATGAGGCGGGGCAAATTTTTACTCAAGGATTTGTCGCACCGGCAGATGGTGTAATTACAAAAGTATCTTCATTCCACTTAGGCGACCCGGATAACACACCGGGAATGAAGACAATCACTGTGAAAATCGCTGTGCCGGGCGCGAATAGTGTGTTGGTTGAAGGGGTGTTGACAGGGCAGTTCAGCCGCCAGAATAATGCTCTTGGCGATGCTTACGATATTCCTTTAAGCGAACCCCTCACTGTGAAGGCAGGTTCCAGCTATACTTTTTCGGTCGAGGTTTCAGGTGGCTCGTTGATTAGCTCAGGGCCGGTAATGGCATGGGAAGGTCAATGGGATGAGGTTTCATTGCCCAAGATTTGTGCTATGCCCCCCGGTTTTTCGATGGGCGACACAATGGCACCGAGTAATTATTCGGTCAGCGATTGTGTGGCGCGGGATGTGTGGGGTGGACAGCTCATTCCTCAGCCGTTGCAAATTTATTGGGAAGATGAAACCTATAAGCGCGATTTGATGCAGCTCGGGTTAGATAATTCAGACTACTTAGTGATTTCGACTAACCGTCGCTACGACTCACAGTCGCGCATTCCTTACCGTTGGCCGATGACGATGCGTTTTTACGGCGCATTATTTGATGGCTCATTAGGGTTTGAACCTGTAAAAACATTTCAGGAAACATTTGAATTAGGGCCATTACGGGTTTCTGACCAATACTTACCAACCTATGACGGGCCAGAATGGTTAAACGAATTTGAGGCAGAAGAAGCCTTCCACGTTTATGACCATCCGGCTGTGTTCATTTTTAAGAAGACAGTGAATTATAGCAAAGCCAACACTGAAGCCATTTTGCACAGCGTGCCGTTGACAAAAGTCGATGAAGTGTCGCCAAGGCTGAACTGTCCGCAGATTCCAACCGGCTCTCCCATTAATTACTATTGTGATTCGCAGTTGGTCGGGCGTGTTTATCTGTACTCGGTTCCAGCGAGCAAAATTCCGACTGCGTTGCAGTTGCCTCCAGATTTAGCGCAGATACAGTATAGCAACGGCACATGGTCTGACCGATTCCACAGCGAAAGCATTGTGAACACGCAGCCCATAGTAAGTGTCTTGGCATGGTGGGCAGTAATCATCCTGTTTGGTTGGGCTGTCTGGCCGCTCTTGTTTGCGTTGCTTCCGGGGTTATCGGATCGAGGCTATGCATTTGCTAAGGCAGCGGGTTTGCTTTTGGTCGGTTGGCTAGCATGGTTTGTGTCCAGTGCGCAAATACCGATGTGGTCGCAGGGCGGGGTGCTGTTGGCACTGATGCTGTTTGCGGCGATCAGTTTGATTGTTGGGTGGCGACAGCGAAGTGAGTTAGCGACTTATGTCAACAAAAATGGTCGGCGTTTGTTGTGGATTGAAGTGATTACGGCGCTGACCTTTCTCCTATTCCTCGTTGTCCGCTTGACCAACCCTGATTTGTGGCACCCTTATATGGGTGGCGAGAAACCGATGGACTTTGCCTATTTTAACGGCGTGCTGCGAAGTACCGTTTTCCCGCCCATTGACCCGTGGCATTCGGGTGGTTATATCAATTATTACTATTTCGGATATGTGATCGTCGGTTCTCCTGTGCTTCTATTGGGGATGATGCCCTCGATTGCCTACAACCTGATTATTCCGACGCTGGCCGCATTGACTGGTATGGGCGCATTTTCGGTGGCATTTAATGTGGTTAACCGTTGGCGCGAATATATTAAAGTGTCACCCTCTGCTCCGGTTGTGGAGCAAATTCCCATCGTGGTTGAAACAGTCGATGGGCAGCCAATCGATTTGCCCCCAACAGCAGTTATTGAAACACCCCCGCCGACGGTAACACAGCGCGTACGATTAGGGAATCCGTGGGTGGCGGGTGTGGTAGCGCTTCTACTTTCGGTTGTGCTGGGCAATTTAGGTACGCCGAGAGTGCTGGTTGAAGAAGGTATCCTAAAAGCGGGTGGCTACCGTCAGCCGACAGCAATCCAACAGCAGCTTCTGCTTGATTATCGTATACGTACAGGTAGCGATGCCGTTGGCGAAGATCTCGATAAAATCATTGCACAGGCGAATGATGAGGCGAATTCAGTCTTTGCGAGTTTGGTGCGTGGTCTAAAAAGCGGTATCAATAATGCCATGCAGCAAATGGCACCGAATCGTTGGTATTGGGCGGCGACACGTATCTTACAGGAAACACCTGATGGTGGCGGTGGGGCAATCGCTGAATTCCCATTCTTCACCTTCTTATATGGCGATTTGCACGCGCATATGATTGCGATGCCCTTGTTATTTATAGTGATGGCGTTCGTTTTGAATGAGGTGCTGTCTGCCGGGAATGATCGACGTAAATTCTGGGCTGTTGCTTTGGCGCTCTCATTTGGCGGTTTAACCGTTGGAATGCTGCGTGCCACCAATACATGGGACTGGATTACCTTCCTTCTGCTGGGTGTGTTAGGGTTAGGTTTTGCTTGGTGGATCAGCACAGCCCATATAACGCGACGGGCGTTGATTTCATTAGGCATACGTGTTGGTATTTTTGTCCTTGTGAGCATTCTTGCGGTACTGCCGTTCACGACATGGTACGCCTCGGTCTACAATCGGGCGTTGATTTCTGACCTGCCGCGCTCAGAAGTTTGGCGTTACCTGATTATTTATGGGTTATTCTTGTTCCTGCTGGTGTCACTGCTCATTTGGGATACTGTGCGCTGGATGAGAAGCGTCTATGTGCGCTCCCTGCGTGGGCAGTTGCCTTTGCTCATGGCAGGTTTCTTACTTGTGGTTGCTATATTGCTAGTGGCGGTTGTCCTCTCATCATTTGATTTGCCGGTATTGACGACTACAAGTGGTCTGCCAATTCGCCCTGCGCCGGTTGCTATCATTACTATTCCACTTGTTTTATGGATTGCAGTTCTATTCCTTCGCAATGGGCAGTCCCGTGAAATGCGCTATATACTGGCGTTAGCGGGGCTTTCGGTGGTACTAACATTAGCCGTCGAATTGGTGGTGTTGGATGGTGACGTAGGACGACAGAATACTGTATTTAAGTTCTATATCCAAGCGTGGTTGATGTTAAGCGCAGTCGGTGGTGTGGCTGCTGCTTGCCTCATACAAAGTTCTGAGCGTTGGCCGGCATTCGGACGCTGGGTCTGGTACCCACTTGGTGCGATACTCGTCGCGGTTGCGGCTATGTATCCATTAATGGCGACACGCGGACGGGCGCAAGATCGTTTGCCCCCCGCCGATCCACAAACGTTGGCTGATGTGCCGCTGACGCTTGATGGGATGAACTATATGACGTATTCCTCGCTAGGCGATGGTGATCCGCAGGTCTTACAGGAAAATCCTGAGTTGTCGCCGTTTAATTTGGAAGGCGACTATAAGATAGTGCGTTGGTTGGAAGAAAATGTGCAGGGGACACCAACGATTATGGAAGGGCGAGCCAGCGGTGAATACCATTGGGAAAGTCGCATTTCGATTTTGACAGGCTTTCCGTCGGTAAATGGTTGGAACTTTCATCAACGCCAGCAGCGGACGATTGATCCTTTACCACGGGTGGTCGAGCAGCGAGTAGCGAATATCAATGCGTTCTACACGACAGACGATATTTCGACCGCGTGGCAAATCTTGCAGCACTATAATGTCGCTTATGTGATCGTGGGCGGTCTGGAACACGCTTACTATCCGGCAGATAGTTTCGCCAAGTTTGATGATATGGTGAGACAAGGCCTGTTGGAAGTCGCGTTCGAGGATGGTACGAACCGAATCTATAAAGTGCAGCAGAACTGGGAATTTGCACTGGAAGAGAGTGTTGCCGGTGGTATTTGAGTGGCTTGCCCGCGAGGGCTGGATGATCTTAAGCTGGTGGTTGTTAGTAACGGTTGCGGGTGCTGCTGTGCTGCCCTTATGTACACGGTTGCTCAGTGCGCTGCCTGACCGTGGATATACGTTGTCACGGGCTGTAGGGCTATTGATGACCGGATATATCTTCTGGATACTCGGTAGCTTAGGCTTTTTGCGGAATTCTGGTGGCAGCATTGTGCTCTCGTGGTTGGTGGTTCTCGCAATTAGCCTAACGGTGTATCTGCGCGGCAGCGAGCGTTTTGATTGGCGTGCTTGGTGGCGCGAAAACCGAACGGTCGTGGTGGTTGGTGAATTGCTTTTCATTGCGCTATTTGTGGGGTGGGCGCTGATTCGTGCTTATCAACCGGAATTAAACTCGACTGAGAAACCGATGGACTTGATGTTCATCAGCAGCATCATGCGTAGCCCTACGTTTCCACCCAATGACGGTTGGATGGCGGGTTACTCGATCAGCTACTATTATTTCGGCTACTTTATTGCAGCAATGTTGGCAACCGCGAGTGGTGTTGTCAATACGATTGCGTTTAATCTCACGATTTCACTGGTGTTCGCGCTCACCGGGTTGACCGCTTTTGGTGTGGCTTATAATTTGGTTCGCGCACGGCAAATTGAACGGGTAATCAATTCTGCTCGTGGGGCAATCATCGCAGGCGTGGTGGCTATGTTGATGGTCGTGTTGATGGGGAATTTACATACCGCCTTCATTAACATACCGTTTTCGACAGGTATTATCACTGACGACTATTTAAAGTTTTGGGATGTGCAGCGGTTTGAGACCGCACTACCTGCACCCAATCCCAATTATAATGGCACAATTGAATGGTTTTGGCCGAGTCGTATCCTCAAGGATTATGACATTGATGGCAGCCAAATCGGTGCCCAACCGATTAACGAATTCCCACAGTTTAGCTTCTTACTTGCTGACAATCACCCGCATGTTATGGGACTCCCCTATGTGCTGTTGGTATTGGGATTAGCTATCAATCTCGTTTTCAAGAAACGCGCGCCTTCATGGGGTGAAATCGCCTTTTATGGATTGTGCGTGGGTGCGCTTGTATTTATGAATACATGGGATGGCCCCATCTACATGCTGGCCTTAATCGGCGCTGATGGCCTGCGGCGCGTTAT
This sequence comes from Bacteroidota bacterium, assembly GCA_027492915.1. Lineage (GTDB taxonomy): Bacteria > Chloroflexota > Anaerolineae > Aggregatilineales > Phototrophicaceae > CFX2. The sequence goes on from JAPUDW010000005.1 coordinate 22,974, forward strand.
CAACCGACAGGGGCGTTTAGAGCAGGGCGATTGGCTAGGAATGGTGGGGCTAGGTGCTGCACTGCTGGTGTTGACCGGTGTGTTTTATCTACCATTCTTAATTAGCTTCCGCTCACAGGCGTCCGGCTTTTTGCCAAATCTCATAACTCCAACTTACTTCCCACACTTCTTCTTGATGTTTGGTATTTTTCTCATCATTTTAGTGTTCTTTTTGGCGAATGAAGCCCGTTTAAGTCGTTCGCGTATGAATTGGTTGCTGGCCGCCCAAACTGTAGGTTTGCTATTCGTTGGTCTCTTAGCTGTTGTTCTCTTGCTGATTCTGGTCGCTATCAATGTGCCGGAACTATATCAGAGTGTGGTGCAATTTGGTGCGCGGTTTGGCGGTCTTGACCAAGTTTTGAATATCGTTGCCCAGCGGCGTTGGGTTACGCTGCCCACCACTCTGTTCCTGCTGGCTATGCTTATCTTTATAGTGGCACGTATTTTCCCACGTAAGCAGCGGTTTGCCCAAGCGGAAGTTGAACGCGAATCACGAGTTGTGATTACTTATTCGCCGAGTACAGGCTTAGCGCTGGTGATGGTTGCGTTGGCTATCGGCTTAACGCTTGTGCCAGAGTTTTTCTACCTTCGAGATAACTTTGGTGTGCGTATCAATACTATTTTTAAGTTCTACTATCAGGCATGGATACTCTTTAGTATAGCGAGCGCTTATGCAATTTATGCATTGGTATTTGACCAGCAGACACGCTTGAACGTGGCATTCCGTGTCGTATTTAGCGTCGTTACGGTCATTTTGGTAGGAGCTGGAATGCTGTATCCCATATTAGGGAACTACACGCATTCACTGGTTATAACCGGTTATGCAGATGGCGGTAATACCTCGCCATTGACGATGGATGGCGGAAGCACTTTTGTTTCGAATATCGATTATGAGGCGATTATGTGCTGGCGAAACCAGCTCGGTGATGCGCAGACGATTGTAGCCGAATTAAGCGATAATGCATATAACAATCCACTTGTGAATGCTCGCGTGCCGGGTTTGACAGGTGTGCCCGGCGTATTAGGTTGGTCGAATCACGAGCGACAATGGCGTGGTAGTACCTATGATGTGATTGCTGGTAGTCGTCAACGCGATCTTGAAATTCTATATCAGGATGTACGATGGGAAACAGCTCAACCCATTATCGAACGATACAACATTGGCTACATTTTTTATGGTGTGAGTGAACGCGCCAAGTATGGTTCGGCAGGCGAGGAAAAGTTTATAGAGCATTTGCAGCCTGTTTGTTCAGTCGTAGATGGCAGTGGGCAAGTCGTTAGCGTGTTTTACCGCGTCGATAACAGTTTAATCGCCAGTCGCTAAGACGGTGTAAATGCAGTAAGAATAGAGTAGATATATGGATTCGATACAACCATTTGAAAATGTGCGTACCACCGAGCGACTTTTACCGCGACAGCTTGTTGTGCGCGGTGAACTTGTAGTTTACCTGCTCGTGGGGCTACTAGCATTGGTGCTGCGAGTCGCCCAGCTTGATGTTGTGCCATTGAATACACAGGAAGCGCGTCAAGCATTGGCTGCGTGGCGAGTTGTGTACCCGGAAGCAGCGGGCACAGTGATTGTTCCAGAAAGCCCGATTGGATTTGCCATACATTATTTGACTTTCAGTGTATTGGGTTCAAGTGAGTTTTCCACTCGTATCGTCACGGCACTTGCGAGTCTTTTACTGGTATTTTCGCCGCTGTTGTTTAGCGCTTTGTTCGGTAAAACACGCGTCTTGATAATGGTTTTTCTGCTGGCTTTTTCGCCTACAATGTTAGCTGTCGGACGTATGGACAGCCCTGTAGTTTGGACATTTTTGTGTGTGGTGATTGGCTTGTGGGGGGTGTGGAAATACCACTTGCATGGGTTAACGCGCTACTCACTTTTAGCAACCGTAGCTGCTGCCGCCATTATATTTTTGACGGAGCCAACAGGGTTGTTTGTGGTGCTTGCATTAATACTGGCGGGTTTGTTCTTAGTATGGATGCGCCGGAACACAGTGGAAGAAAGCGAGCCATTGGCTATTCCTCCTGTTGGTAAGTGGAGCGCATGGCCTTGGGGAAAAACGCTTCCGGTTGCTCTCTTGAGTATTTTCTTAGTAAGCACACTTTTTATGCTATATCCGGCAGGGGTAAGCAGCGTTGGTGAACTGCTAGGTGCTAGCCTACGCGGATTAACGACACCTCGGCCTTATTTGCCGCCATTTTTTGCTGTTTTGACAACACTCTATTATGAGCCTCTGCTGGTTATTATCGGCATTGTAGCAAGTTTTGTTGTTATTACCGGTGATGAAATCAGTTGGGAAGATCGTTTCCTTCTCGGATGGTTGATCTTCGGTACGGCTCTAGCATTTTTATATGCTGGCACAGGAGCGGAACATGCATTGTGGATGGTGATCCCTTTGGTTGGGCTGTCGAGCCGTATCATCACGAATTTGGTCGTTGGTGGCGAACGTTATTTTGCACCTCGTTGGAGTCGGTGGCTGATTGCGCTGATTGTCGCGGCGTTGAGCGCTATGATTAGTGTTCATGCACAGGCCGTTGCACGCTCGTTGATGACAACACCCGCGATTGATTTGCAACAGGTAAATATTAATCCCCAGAACTTGATCGGTATCGTGATTGCCATTTTGCTGATTTTGATTGGGTACTTTTTGGCATCGAGCGAATGGGGTGAGGGTACTTCTATTCGCGGTGGTGTTTTGGGTGTGGTCGCGTTTGCGATGATTACAGGGTTAGGCGTTGGCTGGCAGATTGCCGTTAATAATTCTGATAATGCGGTTGAATTTTGGAGCCGTAATCCTACCAGTAACCGCACAATCCAACTGCGTCAGACCATCTTAGAACTGGCTGATCGAGAAACCTCTGGTTTCCCTGAGTTGGCAATTAGCGCTATGGTTCCAGATGATGGTATTGTGGCGTGGGTACTGCGCGATTTCCCCAATACGACCTTTATTGCTGACCCAACGGCTGCACGGGGGCAAAGTGTAGTTATTTTGCCATCTACTTTTGCGGAACCGGATTTGGGTGGTGCTTACGTAGGACAAGTTGTTTCTGTGACGAATGGGTGGGACTTCCGCACCGTTAACATATTGAACTTCCCTGCATGGTGGCTGCAACGGCGCACATTAACCACCACCTTGCCGAATGATGCAGTAACACTTTGGCTGCGGCAGGATATTTATAATGGTGTCAATTCAGTGCTAACACAGTAAGGAATACTTAATGTTATTGTGTATATATGTTGGTTGACCCATTGAAACAGAAATGGAATGCTTCATGAATCAGCAACCGGATGAAATGGCTGCCGTAATTCGTCAGTGTTTAGCAGGCGACCAGTCAGGTTATGAGGCGCTGTATGAATTGTGTGCGCCCAGTATCTACCGCTTATGCTATGGCTTGCTAATGAACCGTCAGGACGCTGAAGATGTGATGCAAGAAGCATTCGTGTATGGGTTTAAGAATCTACATCGGTACGACGCCTCGCGTGCTTCGTTTAAAACATGGCTGTACACTATCGCGCTGAGCCGATGTCGTAATTTGTACCGCCGTGGTCGGTGGTGGAATATCGCAGGGTTACTCTCGCTGGATTTGCCTGCACCTCATTCAGACGCACCGGAAGCACGGCTTGCTGATCATGATGCGAAGGCAGCGATTGAGATCGCTCTAACCGCACTTTCCCCGCGCTTGCGAGAAGCGGTAGTGCTCCGTTATGGGCACAACTTAACCTTTCGTGAAATGGCGGATGTGATTGGTTGTCCACAGAAAACGGCTGAGAGCCGGGTTCGGCTGGCCCATGAACAGCTCAGAAATGTTTTGCAACCATCTGGCGCTTCGTTGTTGGACGCATTATTGGGTGTTGAATTGTCATCATGATTTCTTGTAAACAGTGTCAGAAACATGTAATTGGATACATTCAGCGTGATCTAGAGCCACATCTCAACTTGCAAGTCTCGCAGCATATTCACCAATGCGAGAACTGTTATACAATTTATCAGGAAGAAAAACGGTTGCTTGCAGATTTACACCGTGTTGTTCCCAAGATTGGCAGTTACCAGCCACCCACTTTTGAGCATGTCTGGAAGGCAACACGGGTCGCTTCTGTACGCCGTTCTACGCCATATTATTCGCTGCGATATGGTATGGCGATGTTGGTTGTGACCTTTTTATTGCTGATTCCTTTTGCAATGGGGAAGGGTAATCAGGTTTTCGCTGGCCCGCCCACGCAGCCTGCACCGTTAGTTCGTATTACACCAAACGGGACTGCTGCCACACAAGAAGGTGTTTCAGTCGCGTTCGAAATTCAGCAGACGCCTGCACCTGCTCATCCACCCGCAACTTTACCTGTAGATGCCATCAGTACACCCTGATTTGAGGACGTAATGGACTTAACGAGACAAACTGAAAACCCAAATTATTCGCAAGCCCGTGCCACTGACAGTTGGCTTAATCGTGTATTCCATGTCAACTGGGAAACAACGATTTATATAATCATTCTGCTATTGGCAATTTTTACGCGCTTCTACGATTTGGGTACGCGCACAATGAGTCATGACGAGAGCTTGCATACCAAGTTTTCGTGGGACTTATACAAGAATGGCATTTTTCAGCATACGCCCTTGATGCACGGGCCGATTTTGTTCCATATGACCGCGCTCGATTATTTCCTGTTTGGCGATAATGATTTTACAGCGCGTATTTACCCTGCCGTGCTGGGTATTTTAATGGTGATGTTCCCCTTGCTGTTCCGGCGCTGGATTGGACGTTGGGGGGCTATACTTGCCTCGGTGATGTTCCTCATTTCGCCGCTCATCTTGTACTACAATCGGTATATTCGTGAAGATACACCATCCATCTTTTTCACATTGATTATGGTGTACTGTACGCTGATGTACTTAAACGGGCCGTTAAACCTCAGGCGTAAGGCAAGGTGGCTTTACATTTTTTCGGCGGCGATGCTGGCAAGCTTGGCGACTAAAGAAGTCGCATTTATGTATATTGGTATCTTCTTTATTATTCTATTTCTGTACTGGCTCGTTAGAGTAGGGCAGCAGTATTGGCGCCTTCCAGGTAAAAGCCTGTTTTACTTCTTGTCGATTACTGTGCTGCTCGGTGGAGTTACCGGATTAATCTTTTATGTGATTGTCGGTATCATCCCGCTTACACCGACCATTACGCAAACCGAAACGCCTCAATTTGCTAGCTTGATTACTTGGTCACTTGTAGCAATTTTTGCTATGTTAGTTGTGATTGTCGGTCCGATGCTCTGGGCCGCACGGCGCAGTGAAGGTCGGTCACCGCGCATTGACCTACTGCCGATGATGGCGCTTATTGTCGCAGTAACTGGCGTGTTGTTAATTGTCGAAGAGGCTTCAAAGCTGCCCAAGGATGCAGAGGTTCCGCCATTTTCGGCTCTGCCGCTGTATGCGGAATGGGCGGGTATGGTGGTCATTATCGGTATCCTACTCTACTTGCGGCGTGTAGGGTTCTGGGTGAAGATGCGCCGGTTTGCCGAAGTGGATTTGATGGTCATTATGGTGACACTCGTGCTGCCGTGGGCAACACCGTTTATCATGAAAGCCATGCACCCTAAAGATGTGACAAACCTACTGGATGTGGCGAGTGCAGTTCAAAATGCGCTTCCCTTTATCCCCTTTGATTTGACGCAAATATCGGCGCAAATTGCAGCGGCTTCATTCACAGTTCTGCCAGCAATTTTTATTTCGATCACCATTGGATTGATTTGGAACCCCAAGCGCTGGTTGATTTGTGTTGCAGTGTTTCACGCATTGTTTTTGTTCTTTTTCACGACCGTGTTCACCAATTTATATGGCATCGGTACCGGTATGTTTGGCAGCCTCGGCTACTGGTTACAGCAGCAAAGTGAACGTCGTGGCAGCCAACCGCAGTATTACTATCTCGGTCTGATTCTGCCGTTCTATGAATTCTTGCCGATCATTGGCAGTATTCTGGCGATGTTCACTGGAATGACATTCTTCTGGCGCTTCCGTCGCGAACGTTTGGCCGCGCGTGACCAACAGCGGATTATCGCCTCCTTAGCCTACGGCGGTGAAGAACTGCCGAGCTTATCGACACTTGCACCCGAAACCGAAAACCCACAACCGGTTGAGCCACTGCCCGTGCTGCGGCATAGAGGTAATGCTGATCCGCAGGAATGGTTAGGGAGAATGCCGATCCTGATTTTCATTTCGTGGTGGGCAGTATTCAATATGATTGCGTACACCCTCGCTGGCGAGAAGATGCCTTGGCTAGGTACGCACATGACCACGCCTATGATTTTTCTCGCCGGGTGGTACTTTGGGCGTTTCTTTGAGCGTGTTGATCTTGAAGCGTTCTTCAAACGAAATTGGTTGTATTTGCTTCTGCTGCCACTACTTATCGTGGCAGGGGCGCAGTTGGTCGCGCCGTTTGTTTTTGGTGGTGTCGGTGGGTTGGAACAGATCCAGTTGACCAAGATGTTCCAGTGGATCGCGGGTATTGTCGTTGGTGGTGTGGCACTTTATTTCATCGGGCGCTTGGTGATGCAGGGCGGTTTTACCCAATTGCGCGTGATGTTTGGCGTGGTGGTGTTTAGTTTCCTCGTATTCCTGACATTCCGCAGCGCTTGGATGGCAGCTTACATCAATTACGATCTAGCGACCGAGTTTCTGGTATATGCGCATGGCGCACCTGCCAATAAACAGGTTGAACAGCAAATCGAGGATCTAAGTAGGCGCATAACAGGCGGTATGGATCTGAAGTTCGCCTATGACTTTAAGATTTCATGGCCGGGGGCGTGGTATTTCCGTAATTTCCCGGCGGGTTCAGCCAAGTTCCTTGGTGAGAACCCCAGTCCTCGTGACATGCAAGACGCCATGATTGTAATTGTGGGTGATGAGAACAAGACGAAGGCTGTAACTGCGTTAGAGGATACTTACTATCAGTTTGATTATCCTCGTATGTGGTGGCCAATGCAAGATTACTTCGGCCTCACATCGGATCGGATTATTAACACCTTTGACTTGACCAATCCCAATTCAGCAGCCATCCGGCAAGGGATGTGGGATATCTGGTGGCGGCGTGACTATACAGCCTATGGAACAGCCCTTCAGAAGGACTTTGCGCTGACTAGATGGCCGGTTGCAGACCGTATGTATGTATTTATTCGGAAGGATATTGCTGCACAGGTGTGGAATCTGGGTGTGGGTGATGGCAGCGCATTGACAGCAAGCGCCTTACAACCAAATCAATGTACAGCGAATTGGCAGTCATTACAGGCGGACCAGACTTATCAGATCAGTGACGGTACTGCACTCCCGATGAATCACCCGCGTCAGATTGCCATTAACTCCGATGGGCAAATTTATGTAGCGGAAGAGTTTAACCATCGCATATCTGTGTTTAATCCTGATGGAACACTTGCCACAACCTTTGGTGAATTCGGACAGTTGTACGTAGAAGGCGATCCTTACTTTAGCCTGATGTCCGGTACCCAAAGTGGTGGCGTGTTTAACCGTCCAAGTGGTATCGCTATTGGCCCGAGCGGCAATATTTATGTGTCCGATACGTGGAATTACCGCATTCAGGTATTCACACCTGATGGTAAGTTCCTGAATAGTTGGGGACAACGTGGTGAGTTCGGTAACAATGCGCAGGCTGATCCGGTCGATGGTTTCTGGGGGCCGCGCGGTATTGCGGTCGATAGCAATGAAAATGTCTATGTTGCTGACACTGGTAACAAGCGCGTTCGGGTTTATACCAGCACCGGACAGTATGTGCGGGATATTGGTTCCGCAGGTAGTGAGAACGGGCAGTTGGATGAGCCAAGCAGCGTGACCATTAGCACAGATGGCTTGTTGTACGTGACCGATTATTGGAACAAGCGTATTTCGGTCTTTAGCCTTGATGGTTTGCCGATGACGACCTTTACGGGTACGGACGGTATACCAGTCAATAGCTTCAAGGTGCGTGGTTGGTTGGAAGACCAAGGTAACCGCCCATACTTGGCAATTGATCCCGAAAGAAATCTGATTTACATCACTGATCCCGATGCAGGACGTGTCCTTGTATACGGTACAGACGGTAATTGTGTGGGATCATTTGGCGAACTAAACCGAGAAATAAATGGTTTGAGCGGGGGGCAATTCAACAGTGTCGGTGGTGTCACGCTCGACAGTGCGGGTAACGTTTATGTAGCAGATTCAGGTACAGGACGTATCTTACGGTTCGCGCCTTTCCCCATGCCCGTAGCTGCACCTCCCGTCGGTGATCAGCAGTCTGACGTTATTGTGCCAGACACGGGGAATAGTGTCGAAGCGACATCTGAAGTGATCATGCCTGACAATAGTGTGATTGAGATGACGCCTGAAGTGACGGCGGCGGGGTAGAGCACTGACCGAATAAGTCTTGTCATTTATATCGTCATGTGATACCATATTT
>JAPUDW010000006.1 GCA_027492915.1 Bacteroidota bacterium
TGATTGGATTTTAGCAACTTGGGGTATACTTAACACGTATATGTTTCATTCACTACTGGTATGACCTAAAGCGGGAGAATGTGGATCTATGGCTCCATCTCTATTTGAGAAAATCAACACGTTAATTAGCGCCAACTTACACGGCATTGTTGACCGCGCTTTGCAATCCAACTCGGTTCAGGTGATGGACGAGTATATCCGTCAGGTGGAAAGCAACCTCGGCGACCTCGAAGAATCGACGGCGACAGTCGGCGGTACGGTCAAAACCCTCAAGCGCAAGTATGAGGAATTCGCCGCCGCTGCCGAAAAGCTCGACCGTGACATCGACACCCTGATCGTCAAGGGCAAGGATGATCTGGCGGCAGCAGCACAGGCCGAATTGAACACCAAGCAGCAGCTTTCGCAGGAATATTATCAACAGTGGCAGGAGCAGGACACCCAGTATCAGAAGATGCTGGATATGCGCCTGAAGCTCGAAGGCCGCCTGACGACCATCAAGCAGGAACGTGAACACCTGCGTGCGCTGATCGAACTGGCCGAGGCCAAGAAGGTCACCACCAAGACGGTCAAGAGCCTGGACGCGCTTTCCAACGTGGGTGATGCTGAAATCAGCAGCCTGAGCGAGCAGATTCGTACACGCCTCGATCAAGAGGACGCACGCCTTGATATGGCGACCCGCAACCTCTCGGAAGAAATCGACGCAGCCGTGCGTGGCAGCGAAGTCGAACGCCAGCTTGAAGAACGCAAGCGCCGTTTGTTGGGTGGCGCGGGTGGTTCCGGCGGGGCAAGCAGCAGCGGCGGCGAGTCGTCGAGCAGCAGTAATTAAGCCGGTAGACAAAATTGAAAGGGCGAGCCATGAGGTTCGCCCTTTTTGTTTGCATCCATTTTCGTGGTGGGTAATAATTTGCCCTCAATACTTTTTACGACATTACACCCATAAAGATCTATGACTGAAAAATTTTCGATACAAGCAGGTGATTTACTGTGGCAGCCTACGACGCAAGCCATAGCCGACAGCAACATAACCGCCTATATGCGCTGGTTGGCGGCGAATAAAGGGCTGCACTTCGATACCTACCCCGAACTCTGGCGCTGGTCGGTGGACGACATCGGGACATTCTGGGAAAGTCTATGGGACTTCTTCAACTTCAAATATTCGCAGCGCTGGACGACACCGCTGGCTGACCGCACCATGCCCGATGCACAGTGGTTCGTCGGGGCGCGGCTGAATTACGCCGAGAATATCTTTTCGCGCATGACGGACGAGCGCCCGATGCTGCTCTACATGGGCGAAGATCAAGTGCTGGTCGAGTATAGTTGGCGCACGATTTACGACCAGACTAACCGCCTCGCCCATGCTCTGCGCGCGATGGGTGTGGGAGCAGGTGACCGCGTAACCGCCTATATGCCCAACTGCCCCGAAACCGTGGTGGCGCTGCTGGCGGTTGCCAGTATCGGCGCGGTGTGGTCAGCCTGTTCGCCGGAGTTTGGTGCCAACAGTGTGCTTGACCGTTTTAGCCAGATCGAGCCAAAAGTCCTGATCGCTGTTGATGGTTATCGCTACGGCGGCAAAGCCTTCGACCGCCGTGCCGTGGTTGCCGAAATTCAGGCGGCGATACCTTCGCTCCAGCACACCATCCTCGTGCCATATCTACAGGCCGATGCTGTCTTGGAACACACGCATTCATGGGGCGCTGTGCTGGCGGCGAGCGAACCTGAACCCCTGATTGCGTTCGAGCAAGTGCCGTTCGATCATCCTCTGTGGGTCGTCTATTCCTCCGGCACGACCGGCTTACCCAAGCCAATTGTGCAGGGGCATGGCGGTATCCTGCTGGAGCATGTCAAAGCCACCGCCTTCCACAACGACTTAAAGGCCGGTGATCGCTTCTTCTGGTATACCAGTACCGGCTGGATGATGTGGAATTATTTGGTCGGCAGCTTGCTTTCCGGCGCGACTATCATCCAATATGACGGCAGCCCTTTTCACCCTGACGCCAATGTGCTGTTCAAACTGGTGGCGGAAAGTGGTGCTACCTACTTTGGTCTTTCGTCCGCCTTCGTCAACGCTTGCATCAAGGCAGGCAACCACCCCAACCAGACTTACGACTTAAGCCATATTCGCGCGGTGGGTGCAACCGGCTCACCGTTGACCGCTGAAGGCTTCAACTGGATTTACGATAACATCAACCCCACCCTCGCGCTTGAATCCCTGAGCGGTGGCACCGATGTGTGTACACCGTTTGTTGGCGGGGTGCGCATACAACCGATTTACGCGGGTGAAATTCAGGGCGCGTTGTTGGGTGCGAAGGTACAGGCGTTTAATGAGGCGGGGCAGCCCGTGGTGGAGGAAGTCGGTGAACTGGTGATTACCGAACCGATGCCTTCTATGCCGCTTTACTTCTGGAACGACCTCGACAAAAAACGTTATCGCGATAGTTATTTTGACGTGTTCCCCGGCGTGTGGCGGCACGGCGATTGGATAAAGTTCAACGAGCGCGGCGGCTGCATTATCTACGGGCGCTCGGATTCGACCATCAACCGGCAGGGCATCCGCATGGGGACAAGCGAGATTTACCGCGTGGTCGAATTACTGGATGTGGTGACTGACAGCCTCATCATCGACCTTGAACTGCTGGGTCGCGAGTCGCGTTTGATCTTGTTTGTGGTGCTGCCGCAAGGTGTGCTGCTCGATAGCACCATTGAACAGGCGATTAAACGGCAGGTGCGGCAGGAACTGTCGCCGCGCCATGTGCCGGATGATGTCGTACAGATCAATGCCGTGCCCTATACCCTCAGCGGCAAGAAGATCGAAGTGCCTATTCGCAAAATCCTGCTGGGGATGGATGTGGATAACTCGGCTAATCGCGGCTCCATGCGTAACCCCGAAGCGTTGGATTTCTTTATCGAGTACGGTAAGCAAATTGCAAAAGCCTAACCGTGTTTTCGAGGTCGAATGGTATGCGATGTTGGGACGGAGCGTGCTGCGTCCGCCGTCACGGTCACAAATATCTTCTTCTCGTCCGTGTCACCCACCTCACTTATCATTTCTCGTAGGGGAGGGGCTGAGACCATCCCGTGTATCTACTCCCTTCTCCCCTATTACTATGGGGGAGAAGGGCTGGGGATGAGGGGGTACACTAGGCTGCGAGACAACTTGTTAACCCCCTCTCTGACCCTCCTACTTTCCCATTTGCACCTGTGAAGCTTGCGCTTATTTTACGAATTCATGCCGTGCATATGTTGCTATGATAGTAAGTGGGCTAGAATAGAGAGCAGCAACCCGCAACCTTGGGCGCGGGTTAACCGTATAATGAACGGTACATGCGGAGCAAGGGAACTATGTCGCAAAATTCAATGAATCCGGTAAAGGAACGCGCGTTAGGCGCAATCCTTCGAAACGCGGTCTTTAGCTGGCAAACAGGGCTGACACTGCTGGTCACGCTCATCCTGTTTTTCGGCGTGCCTATCGAGAGCATCCCCGGTTGGCAGCAGTGGTTCTGGTTGGCGCTGGGCGGCGTGGCGGAGGCGGCGTTTATCGTCTCCAACCTGTCCGACCCGAACGCGGCGACGCAAGCCGTTGCCAAAGCCTTCGAGGGTAAATATGACCTCAGCCAAATCCATAGTCCGGTTTCGCGTCAGCGGTTGCAAAGCGCGTTGGAATACCGCCGCAATATGATGACTCTCGCGGGGCGGCATCAAGGCGCGATGCGCGTAAACTTGCAGCAGACGATTGCCGACATCAACGACTGGATCGGGCAGATGTACGATCTGGCGCAGCATATTGATGCCTTCGACAACAACGATTTGGTCGAGCGGGATCGTAAGCAGGTTCCTGAGCAAATCAAAAAGACCCAAATTCGCATTGATAACGAGCGCGACGCTGGGGTGCGTCGTGACCTTGAAGAACAGCTTAAGACACTTATTCAGCAGCGCGATAATTTGGATGCGACCGTTAACAGCGTGAAGCGTGCCGAAATCCAACTCGAAAGTACGCTCTCATCGTTGGGTACGATCTATGCCCAGATGTCGCTGCTCGGCACCAAAGAAGTCGATAGCTCACGGGCGCAGCGCCTTCGCTTGGAAATTAAGGACGAGGTTTCCAGCTTGCAGGACACCATCAGCGCCCTCGATGAAGTTCAATCCCAGCGCTTGCAACTACAATAAGCCTTACCCACACTTCTGTAGGGGCGCACGGCGGTGTGCCCCATATGCACCAAGTTAAGGAAAAACAAAATCAAAAGACTGCCAGAGTTGG
>JAPUDW010000007.1 GCA_027492915.1 Bacteroidota bacterium
CAGCGCGGATGCTGGTCTATCGCGCGGCGTGGCTCAAAGACAACGGCAAAGACTACGGCAAGATGGCGGCGATGGGCAAGTTGAAAGCGTCTGAAGTGGCGGAAAAAGTCTGCCACAACGCGGTTCAAATTCACGGCAGTTATGGTTACAGCCGCGAGTTTCCGGTCGAGCGTATGTACCGCGACCAACGGCTGATGAGCATCGGCGAAGGCACGAGTGAAATCCAGCGCCTCGTCATCGCACGGCACGTCCTGCGCGAGATGGCGGCGATCTAAATCCAACGTAGCGCGATTGTTGTATAATCCACATGAAGAATGAAGTGGAATGGAGCTTCCCATGCTCGTTGCCAAAAAACTTTACACCTTTGAGGAATTCGAGGCGTTCATTAGCCAGTCGCAAAATATTGACCGCTTGTTTGAACTCATCAACGGGGAGATTGTTGAAAAAGTGCCGACCCAAGAACATGGCATTATTATGGTCAATATTTCTACAGACTTCAAAATCTATTCTCGTCAAAATAATTTTGGACGAGTAGGTGCAGAAGTTCTTCATCGGATAACAACGGATAATTACAATGGTCGTCAACCGGATGTTTCATTTTATGTAGATACCTCCGAGCCGATTGGCAAAAAAGGCGCAATGTCTCATATGCCGGATATAGCAGTTGAAATTCAATCGCCATCCGACAATATAAAAAAGCTGCGCGAAAAAGCTGATTATTTACTCGCTAAAGGGACGCGCATGGTCTGGTTGGTGTATCCAGCCAAACAACTTATTGAAGTTGTGACCCCTGATGATGTTGAATTCTATACGATTGACGATACGATCAGCGGCGAACCAGTGCTGCCCGGTTTCACGATGAAAGTTCGTGATGTGTTTGAGGGTTAGTCTATGTTAGACGCATTAGCAAAACCGAAACTGCTTTCGCTTGACGATTTGTTGAAGCTCGGCAAACAGAATGAAATTATCAATGGACAAGTTGTTCAAAAGAGCGCATCAGGAATATTGCATCAACTGGTTAGCCAAAATATCTATCATTCAATTGACTTATACCTTAGTCAATTAGATTTGGGGGTCATTTTTTATACCGGCCTAACCTACTTGATGTTTTCAGATAGCAAAGGGCTAAAAAACTCATTTGTGCCGGATATATCTTTTATCCGTTTAGAGAATATTTTGCCCATGACCCATAACAGCAAACCGTACCCTGGCATACCTGATTTGGCGGTGGAAGTCATTTCTCCCGGTGAAGATGCTGACGACATCCAAACCAAGCTGCGAACCTATTTGGATAAAGGGACGGAACAGGTTTGGCTGGTGTATCCGACGACCAAAGAACTGCATCAGTACCGCCGCGACAATAACCCTGAAATACGGATTTATCGTGGGTCACAAAAGCTCGACCTAGCTGATTTGTTTCCTAATTTCGAACTAACGACGGACCAAATTTTTACGATACCCGAATGGGCGCTGCGCTAACGCTCTTATGCTGAATATTATCCCCTGACTGATTGAACCCCCACATGACCCAAACTGCCCGACACCTTTCTATCATTGTCCTTATCCTGCTGCTGGCGACTGCTACGCGCATCACCAACGTGGGTAGTTGGCCGGTGTGGACGGACGAGGGCTGGAGCATCTGGGCGACCGACGACGCACGGCTCGATGTCGTGCTGGACAACCTCGCCCATGACCGGCATCCGCCGCTGTACTTTGTGGCGCTGCGTGGTTGGCGTTCGCTGGCGGGTGACAGCCCGTTAGCCCTGCGCTACCTGAGTATCGCGGCAGGGATATTGACGGTGGCGGTGGCTTACCGCCTCGGCGCGGATGTGTTCGGGCGGCGCGCGGGGAAATACGCGGCGCTGCTGCTGGCGGTGCTGCCGATTGCGGTGTACTACAGCCAAGAAGTGCGGCACTACGGTTGGTTCATTTTATTTGTGCTTTTATCGTGGTTATGCTTCCTGCGATTCCTAAAATATCCCACATTTGGGATATGGTTGGGATATATCACCAGTTTGACGTTAGCTTTTTATACGCTGTATTTCGCCGTGCTGCCTTTGGCGGTGCAAGTGGTGGTCGGGTTGGTGTGGTGGTTGGGGCGAAATACTAGAGGAAGCTACTCACAGCCTTCTCCCTACAAGAAGAGCTTATTGTGGCTCGTGGGTGCGTGGGTGGTGATGGGCATCCTATACCTGCCGTGGTTATGGGTGATCGCCACTATACAGTTCCCAACGTTGTCCAGTGGTATCGGGAACCTACCGGGGACGTATGCCGCGACGCTGGCGAATATTCCCGCGCTCGGTGAGTTATTGCTAGGGGCACAATGGGCGCTGCTGCTGGGGTTGGGGGCGCTGGCGGTATGGAACATAAGGGTGGCGCACGTAGATATTCTTTTAGATGAACAAGAATCAACGGACGCAATGTATCGCGTCCCTACACAACCCGATTTTCATAGAGGTAACAATCGTGTGCCTCTACAGTGGGCAGTGGTGTTGGGCGGCTTTGGGCTGCTAGTGGCGATGTTCTTACTCAGCGCACGGTTTAACCTGCTATCAGGACGGACGCTGGTATTCGTGGTGCCGATGCTGGTGGTGGTTTGCGGGTATGGGGCAAGCCTCATAGAGAACAAGATGCGAGATAGTTCACCTACGGCAGCAAATGTGCTTCTCGGCGCGTGGGTGCTGGTGACGTTGTTGACCCCGACTGTTATTCAGCCGCGCCTCGACAGCGATGTGACGGCGCGTATGGTCGCAGAGGAATATGCGGCGGGGGATTTGATCGTGCTGGAAACGGGTTGGGACGACAACGCCTTCGCCTACCAACTGCGGCGGGTGCTGCCGGATGCTGAAATCGTGCGGACGATTACCCGCGCCGATATTTACTCCGACCAAAAAGACCTGCTGCCGGCGATGATGCCATTATTTGACTCACACCGCCGCATATGGGTGGTGCAGTGGTTGCAAGCACCGCAGATTATGAACGCGCTGGATGCAGGCACGGCAGGGTATCAACCTGTGATACGGCATGAAGTGCCTGTGAATGCGGATTATCGCCAGCGTTTTGGCGAGTCGCTTACCCAGATTGTGCTGTACGAGAAGCCGATGCCGGATGTTCAAACGTGGCAGTTTGGTGACCTGTTCACGCTAAGGGATGCACTGGTACCGACCCAAGCACGCGCAGGTGAACGGCTGCCAGTTGACCTGTGGTGGAGCGTTAGTACACCGCCACAGTTGGATTATTCGGTGGGGGTGTTCTTACTCGATTCTTCGGGTGCAGTACAAGTTGAGCATAACGGCCCACCGGCAGGACAGCGTACCGTACAATGGGTAACGGGTGGCCTGTACTTTGACCGCCACACATTGATGCTGCCGCCGAATTTACCGGCAAGACGTTACTCGCTAGTGGTCAAAGTGTACTGGTACGGCGATAATGAAGCGCTGCCTGTGGACGGGCAGCCGTTCGCGACGATTGGTGAGATTGAGGTGCAGTAGTGGAAAAGGCTTTCGAACGCCGCCCTTATTTAGTGCCGGTGGTGCTGGCGCTGTTGACAATCCTTTTTATTCGTCCGGCAGTTTTGCCCCCATCGGGTGAGGTACTGTCAGCAAATGATTTTCGGGCGATGTTTTACCCGATGACGACCATGCTGCACGATATGGTACGGGCGGGTGAACTACCGCTGTGGAACCCTTATACCTATATCGGGCATCCACTGGTTGGCAATCCACATGCCGCACTGGTTTATCCGGCGACATGGTTGATCTGGCTGGTGGGAGCAGATCGCGGATTAGGGTTGGTGCTGGCCTTCCATGTGTGGTTAGCCGCGTGGGGCATGGCGCAGCTCGCGCGGGGCTTCGGCAGCACGCACACAGCGGCTTTGCTGGCGGGTGTGATTTTTGGGATGAGCGAGTGGATGGGGACGCGCTTCTACGCCGGACACTACACGCTGATTATGGTCGCGGCATGGGTACCGTGGGCGGTGGCTGGCTATCACTACGCCCTCAAACGCGGCACCTTACTATCGACTTTTCCGGCGGGGGCGGCTTTAGGCGCGGCGCTGCTGGGCGGTCACCCGCCGATGGTATTTTACCTCGGCCTCTCGCTGGTAGTCATGCTGCTCTACCACACAATGACGGCAGAGGACACAGGGCGCGGGTTGTGGGTCGCGGTACGCCAGTTGGTGCTGCTAGGCATCATAGGCGTGGTGTTAGGGGCGGCGCTGCTGCTTCCAGCACTCGAACTAACGCGGCTTTCGGTACGGGATAGCAACGACCTCGAATTTATCAACTCGTTCGCGCTGCCTCCGGCGCAGTTCCTTGGTTTGGCACTGCCGGGGTTATTCGGCAACCCGAACCAAGCACCCACGTATTATTGGGGACGCGACTTTTACGAGGAGTTCAGCGCGTATGTCGGCTTATTACCCCTGCTGGCGCTGCCCTTAGCGTTCCGGCGGATGCGGCGGGAACATGTTTATTTCATCGGCCTGATTGTATTGGGCGTATTGATGAGTGTGGGCTTGCAGGGGGCAATTCTGCCGGTGCTGGTGCGCTGGCTGCCGGGGTTTTCGTTCTTCCGTGCGCCGGGGCGGGCGTTGTTCTTTGTGATGTTCGGTCTGGCGGGTTTGCAGGCGCTGCACATCAGCCAATTACAAGAGAGTACGCCTGATGAACGGCGCGAGTTCCTACAGCCGATTTTGACGCGCTGGCTGCCTATTGGGATGTTAGCGGCCTTTGGCGGATCGGTATTTTTCTCCGGCTGGTACGCGAGCGCCAGCCATGTTGAACCCATGCCGACACGGGCGCTGATGGTCGCAGGTGCGCTGGCTGCGGCGGGTATCGTACTGGCGGGGTTGTGGGCGGCGCTGTGGATGTGGAAAACCTCACCCCCTAGCACTACTTCCGTAGGTAGAGAGGAAGCACCCCTACCCTCCAATACGCTGGATGTGATGAAGTGGGCGCTGCCAGTGCTGGTGTTCGTGGTGATTTTGGATGCGTGGCGGATACCACTACAACTGATTAACACAACGGCAGGTTGGCGGGACAGCCTATGGGAAGGGGCGGCGGTCAACATCCCAACGACAGCCGATGCGCGGGTGGTCGAAATACCGGAGGACAGCCCGTACAACGGGAGTTATGTGACGCGACAACAGCATGTGATTGGTTATGACCCGCTGCCGGTGGCGACCTTCGACAAGCTGCAAAAGTTGGGCGACCTGCACGACCCGATGAGCGCGGGAAACACGCTGATGGGCGTGAAGTACGTACTGGCGAAAACCCCTTATGACCGCGAAAACTTTGAGCTGATCGGTATCGCGGAAGGCGGGATTTATTACCGCCGAACTGACCCGTTCCCACGGGCATGGTTCGCGACCAAGGGCGTGACGGTTGAAGCCAATGACGACGCAGTGCGCGAAGCCATCAACACCGATGTGGAGGCGCTGCGGGATACGGCAATTGTGGACAGCGCGATAGACTGCGCGACCAGCGAGGATGGTACGGCGACCATGAGCGATTATCATCCGACGAACGTGACCATTCAAACGGGCGGCGGAGGCGGCGTGCTGGTGTTAAGCGACCAGTATTACCCCGGTTGGGAAGCGACAGTGGATGGACAGGCAGTACCGATTACACGGGCATTTACAGCGCTGCGGGCGATATGCGTGCCAGCAGGGGAGCATACAGTGGCGTTTGTTTACCGTCCGATGTCGTTCATGCTTGGGCTGGTGCTGACGGTAGCTGGCTGGTTGATAGTGAGTGTGATGTGGTTGGTAAAGCGACCACGCCACTCGTTATAAGAGAAATACAAATCGCCAAATACGCCAAGATTTCTGAGAAACGCCAAGAAATTTTGATTAGGCCAGCATAGCTTCAAGATATTCTTCGGCTTCTTCAATTGTGGAGACGTACTGCGTGTTTTTACTGCCGCGCGTATTGATGACTGTGGTTTCGTTGAGCATAGCTTCTAGGGGGTTAAAGCCGACGAGTACACCACGGGCAGCCATCGGGTGGCTGTAGGTGCGGTGCCCCATATTAGCGCGCAGATCCTTGATGTCGTAGTCGGTTACTTCGCGCCAGTTGATAATCATGGCAATCGGGTTTGGAACGGCATCGAGATAGGCGGCCATATCATCTAAACAGGCTTTGATTGCATCGCTCGTTTGATGACCTTGATATGATACATAGAGTACGCGGTTTTCTTTCATCCAACGGATTTCGTGTGCCATTACAGCTCCCTTATACCACTTGATGAGCCTTACAATTATCATCATAAGGGATTTAGGGTAAATATAGAATTGAGATTTTATTATATTGTAAATGATTATTAATTAAATAGTTTGTCATTGGCTATCAATCATCCGCTTTAAGGCGAAAGTTCCTAAAGTTGAAAATGTTGCAGTTGTTTGCCAAATTTACCGGTTTTGCTATGCAATTAAGGGAGTGGCGCACAATTGCAGGTATTGGTGACAATTTAAGAAGGCGGGGCGCACAGCCGCAGCCGTGAGCCCCTACAATACAGATGAGTCGTGTTTATTCCTCCACAGGCTCGATGATGAAGGTAGCGAGGGCTTTGTCCTCGTCGGTTTTGACTTCAATGACGTTCAAGAAGCCTTTCTGGTAAACCAGATATTTACCGGGTTCGAACATCGACTCGAAGGATGCGCCTTCCCCGCTGGCGAGGCCCGGCACCTGACGGAAGGTGGCGCGTAAGGCGTAATCCTCACCATTAGCATAACGGGCGAGCCAGATGTTACCGCCGCGGCTGATGAAGAAATAGTTCGGGTTGTTCTTCGACTCAATCGAAATGGCGGTCGGGTCAGCCAAGCCTTCGCGGAACACGAACTCAAAGTCGCCAGCCGGTTCGCCAAGCGGACTCATCTTCCCGCGCTGGGTGAAGTGGTTGGCATAGCGTGTGGGGTCGTTGTAGGCAGCCAAGCGTACACCAGGCAGTTGTTCACGCTGGGGCAGCGGGTCGTTGCCCGTGTCGCCGGACGGGTTCGCAATATCGGTGGTGATGGATACCGGTGTACCGAAATTGGGTGTGCCATCCTCGTTCCAAGTGAACTTTTGTACGCGGGTGGTGCGGGTACCCCCACAGGCATCCTCTACACGCTCGTTAGCATGGTAAACCAGCCAGTCCTCGGTGCCATCCGGCGATTTGAAGAAACCGTTATGACCGGGGCCAAACACGCTGTTTTCGTCCGAGCGTTGGAAAACGGGTTCGGGGCTTTTATCCCACGAACTCGCCTCCAGCACATCGCCGCCGTTGTAGGTCAACAGCCCCAGCGCGTAATCCGGCGTGGCGCAAAAGCTGCCCGAATAGACAATGAAGGTTTTGTCGTCGTGGTAAAGCGCAACCGGCCCTTCCGTCACATTCAAACCGGATTTTTCCCATGCATATTCGGACTGTGCCAAGAAGTGACGAGGGCCGCTGATCGTCCACGGGTTGCTCATGGGGGCGATGTAGAGCATTTGGTAATCGCCTGTCCATGACGAGAACAGGAAATAGAGCTTGTCATCCATCGTCAGGATGCTGCCATCAATCGAATACACATCGTTGGCAGGGTCAAAGATACGCGCCTTGTAGGTATACGGCCCCATCGGGTCAGTGCCTTCACTTTCGAGCACATGGCTGCGCTGGTTGTCGAACGTGCCGGATGTCCCTGCTGAGTAGTAGAAGTACCAGTGCATTTGACCGT
This sequence comes from Bacteroidota bacterium, assembly GCA_027492915.1. Taxonomy (GTDB): domain Bacteria; phylum Chloroflexota; class Anaerolineae; order Aggregatilineales; family Phototrophicaceae; genus CFX2. Next base: position 7,694 of record JAPUDW010000007.1, read on the forward strand.
CGTCACCTTCGAGCAGGTAAAATTCTGGTGCCCAGAAATTAAAGCCACGGCTGGGGTCAGTATCGGTGTAAATCAACTGCGGTTCAGCGATTTTCAAACCCGCCAGAGTGGGCGACTTGAGCATGTACCACTGCGAAGTGCCGGTGGTCGTCGCCAGATAGTAGTTGCCATCATAATAGGTCAGCCACGGGTCAGCACCTTCAAACGTGTTAAGGGGGTTATGCAGGCTGCCGGGGGGTGTTTGGGCAGCGGTTGGCAGGGCGAGCAGCAGGAGTAAAAGGGTACTTGCGAGTAAAAATATGGATTTCATAAAAAAGTTCCTCGTATCTCTGGTGATTGGATTTGAATCGACAAGCCCAACCCTATTGTAAAAGTTTCAGATTAGGTGCTGATTATTTGCGCGGTGGCCGTTAAACCCTCACCCTTAGCCCCTCTCCCTCATGGCGAAGGGAACCAAACAATTTTTACCATTACCTGTAGGCAAAATTCCCATCAATCCGGTACCGCTTCGATGATGAAGGTGGCGGCAGCTTTTTCCTCGTCGGTCGCAATCGGTCGAACATTCAGGAAGCCGTTTTCGTGGCGCAGGTAGGAACCAGACGTGTTGTATGCCTCGAACGACACAGCATCCGCGCTTGCCAAGCCTTCCCTTCGCCAGAAAGTTGCACTGGTGCGGTAATCCGCAGAATCTTCAAACATGGCAAGCCATACCAAACCGTTGCGGTTGATGAGATACCAACCGGGGTTGCCGACCGATTGAATGGATACGGCTTCGGGGTCAGCTAAGCCTTCAACGATAGCGAACTGGAAGTCCCGCGCAGGTTCACCGGGAATACTCAGCCGCCCACGTCCGGTAAAGTGGTTCATATACTTCGTTGGCGTATCGAAAGCCTGCAAGCGCAGGGCAGGCGCACGGACGAACAGTGGCAGCGGGTCAACACCGTTATCACCGGAGGGGTTGGGAATATCCATCGTAGTCGCGACGGGCGTACCGAAGTCCGGTGTGCCATCGGCGTTCCATGTGAACTTCTGCACGCGGGTGGTGCGGGTGGGCAGGCAAACATCGGTGGCGCTGCTGTTGGCGTGGTAGACAATCCAGTCCTCGGTACCATCCGGCGATTTGAAGAAACCGTTATGACCGGGGCCAAACACGCTGTTTTCGTCCGAGCGCTGGAAAACAGGTTCGAGGCTTTTCACCCACGACTGCTCATCCAGCACATCGCCGCCGTTGTAGGTCAGCAAACCAAGTTTATAGTCGGGCGTGCCGCAGAAGCTGGCGCTGTAGACGATGAAAGTTTTATCGTCGTGGTAAAGCGCGACTGGCCCCTCGTTGACAGGTGTCCCATCCTGCTCCCACGCGAGGGTGGGTTTGGAGATGACCGCGCGTGTGCCGCTGATCGTCCACGGGTTGCTCATGGGGGCGATGAAAATGGATTGCAGGTTGCCAACCCACGCCGAAAACAAGAAGTACAGACCGTCATCCATTTGTAGAACGCTGCCATCAATCGACCAGACATCGTTGCGCGGGTCGAATAAGCGCCCCTTGTAGGTGTACGGCCCCATCGGGTCGGTGCCAGCGCTTTCGATAACGTGGCTGTGCTGGTTATCGAACGTGCCCTGTGTGCCAGCGGTGTAGTAAAAATACCAGTGCGGCTGTCCGGCTTCGTCATCCAGCAGATAGAACTCCGGCGCCCACATGTTGCAGCAGCGCGAAGGGTCGGTTTCGGTGTAGATCAACTGCGGCTTGGCGACTTTGAGGCCGGCGAGGGTTTCTGACTTACGCATGAACAGTTGGTTCGTCCATGTGGTGTTGGCGAGGTAGTAGTAACCCTCATAGTACGTCAGCCACGGGTCGTCACCGGCGCTGGCATTGAGGGGGTTGTGGAAGGTTTCTTCCGGCGTTTGCGCCACGACCACCGATAGGCTTAAAAGCAGCAGCATGAAGACAATGGCAGCCCTTCTAGCGAGCATGATAACCATCGACCATAAATGTATTTTGGGCATAAGGAACCTTATTCCTATTTTGAGGGAACCGCGCAGAAGGGGCAACACCACTGCGGAGAAAAATTTCGATTTTAACCACGGAGACACAGAGAACACAGAGAAAGGCAAAGAGAGTTTTCCTATAGTGTTCATTACAGTTGACAACAGTTTGCGGTTATTCGGGAAAACGGGAGGGTCTGAGACCCTCCCCCTACGAGAAACCGATAACCGAGGTGTTGTGCTGCCTCTGTAATATTTAGCGCATCATGTCCTTGAGGCCGTAGTAGACCTCGTTCCAGCGCAGTTCGTTCTTGAAGTCGTTCAAGCGGGTGTCACCATCAATCGACACACATTCAATGTCCGCCATCTCAGCAAAATCGCGCACGTATTCAGCGTCGATGGCCTGCGAGAACACGGTATGATGCGCACCACCGGCATAAATCCACGCGGCGAGGCCGGTCTTGAAATCCGGCTTGGGAACCCAGAGCGCACGGGCGACCGGCAGCTTGGGCAGCGGTGCATCCGGCGGCACCACGTCCACTTCGTTGACGATGATACGGAAGCGGTTGCCCATGTCGATCAGCGAGGCGTTGATGGCCGCGCCTGCGGGGGTGTTGAACACCAGACGGGCGGGATCAGCCTTGCCGCCGATGCCCAACGGATGCACTTCGAGCGACGGTTTGCCCTCGGCGATGGTCGGGCAGATTTCGAGCATGTGCGAACCCAGCACCTTCGAGCCTGACGGATTAAGGTGGTAGGTGTAGTCCTCCATGAAGGATGTACCGCCGGAAAGTCCGGTGCTCATGACCTTCATAGCGCGAAGGAGCAGCGAGGTTTTCCAGTCACCTTCCCCACCGAAGCCGTAGCCATCGGCCATCAAGCGCTGCACTGCGAGGCCGGGGAGCTGCACCATGCCGTGCAAATCTTCGAAAGTGGTGGTGAAGCCCTTGAAGTCGCCAGCCTCAAGGAAGCGGCGGAGACCAAGCTCAATCCGCGCAGCTTCGCGCACCGAACTGTGACGTGCGCCGCCCTTCGCCAGATCAGCAGCGAGGGTGTAGAGATCGGCGTAGGTGGCAACCAGCGCGTCAATTTCGCTGTCGGTCACTTCCTGCACTTGATCGACCAGATCACCGATGCCGTAGCCATGCACCGTGTAGCCGAGACGCAATTGGGCTTCGACCTTATCACCTTCGGTTACGGCGACCGAGCGCATGTTGTCGCCAAAACGCGCGATCTTGCCAGTTTGTGCATCGTTCCACGCCAGCGCTGCGCGCGCCCATGTGGATAAGCGGGCTTGTACTTCAGGGTCTTGCCAGTGTCCGACAATCACCTTGCGGTTGAGGCGCATCCGGCTCATGATGAAGCCAAACTCGCGGTCGCCGTGCGCGGCTTGGTTCAGGTTCATGAAGTCCATGTCGATGTCCGCCCACGGGATGTCGCGGTTGTACTGGGTATGCAGGTGCGCCAGCGGCTTCTTGAGCGCGGCGAGGCCAGCAATCCAGTTGCGCGAGGGCGAGAAGGTGTGCATCCATGTGATGACACCGATACAGTTGGGGTTGACGTTGGCATCGAGACAGACGGCGTGGATTTCCGCCGAGGTGGTCAGCACGGGCTTGTACACGATTTTGACCGGAATAACGGCGGTGTTATCCAGCGCACGCACAATTTCCTGCGAGTGCTGCCCGACCTGCTCGATGGCTTCGGGTCCGTAAAGGTGTTGGCTGCCCGTCAGAAACCAGACTTCAAATTGCTTCAGGTTCGTCATATATGATGTTCCTTGATGTGTAATCCGAGAGAAAAATTAACCTCACCCCTAACCCCTCTCCATAAATGGCGAGGGGAACAAAGCAAGGCATTCGCTATAAATTAGTATCTCTAAGCCTCAGTAATAAAAGGCCAGCCTTCATTATCCCACTGGAGCGGGGTGATCCGCAGCGTGGGGATGCCGCCAACCTGTGCGTCATACGAGTGATAGACCAACCATTCTTTGTCGCCCTCGATCAAGACGCTGTTGTGGCCGGGGCCGCGCCAGCGACTGGTGGGGAACGTCACCTGTGTGCCGCCACCTTGCAGCATTTCCACGCCGTCGCGGTCAATGTACGGGCCGAGAACCGACTCGGAACGCCCGACCATGACGCGATAGGTGCTGGCGGTTCCCTGACAGCAAGCGTCGAAGGAGACGAACAGATAGTAGTAATCGCCCTTATGGATAATAAACGGTGCTTCGACCGAGCCGCTGTCAGTAAAACGCTGCGCCAGCGAGTAAAGCGTGGTGTCTTCTTCCGACAGTTGTCCGGTGGCGTAGTCGATACGGCGCATTTTGATGCCCGACCAAAAGCTGCCGAACGCCAGCCACGTTTGCCCATCTTGATCGACCACCAGATTAGGGTCGATGCAGTTATAATTATCTGACTTGTCTGAGAGAATAACCGGCCCCTGATCTTCCCACGCATAGCCCTCTTCTTCGGGGTTGAGGGTGACGTTGGTGGCGAGACCGATGCCGGAAATATTGGAGCCGAAGGTCGAAGCAGAATAGTACAGGTGATATTTGTCGTTGAAGAAGGAAATATCCGGCGCCCACAGGTTCGTTACGCCTTTGATCGACTCAATTGCCCAGCGCGGCGTGTCCTTAAACACGTTCGGCACTAAAACCGTCCACTCCAGCAAATCTTTAGAGACACGGTGCGGAATGCGCGGGCCGGTGTGGTAAATGTAATAGGCATCGCCATGCTTCATGATGACGGGATCATGCACATCACGGACTTTGCCACTAAGCTGCAAGGGCATCCCTTCCGGCGTGGGGGTGGCGGTCGCATCCTGCGCGAAGGTCGAGCGCACGAACGCGCTGCTAAAACCGAGCAAGGCGGCAGACCGTAGAAATTGGCGGCGATTAATTTTCATTATGACCTCACAAAAATTTAAATGTAGTCGCACACAGCCGTGCGTCCCTACAATCCACCTTTAGCAGCATCCAACCGTCCCATCTGGTCAGCCGAGAGTTTGACATCAAGCGCACCGAGATTTTCGGCAAGCTGCGTGTAGCTGCTGGCGGCGATCAGCGGGATAACCGGATAATTACTGTGCAGCATCCATGCGACAATGACCTGATTGATGGTCGCGCCGGTTTCAGCCGCGATGGTGTTGAGCATCGCCAACCGCGCATCGGTATCCGCACCGGCATATTCGGGCGGAATGCTGTTCTTGGTATACGCGCCACCGAGCAAAATCGAGTAGGCGACAATCGGGAAGCTGTGGAAACGGGCATAATCGAATAAGTCCTCGTTAGAGGCGACCTGCGGTTTGGTGCTGCCACCGGGCTTGACGCGCAGGTAGGTATGCCGCTGCTGCACACAGCAGAATTCTGCCCAACCGTTGGCGGTGCTAATGCTGTGTGCCTGTTCCAAGCGCCACGCGCGGTAATTACTGGCGGCAATATGGCGGACTTTACCCGCCGTCACCAGCTTATTAAAGGCTTCGAGTGTTTCTTCGAGGGGCGTATTGTAGTCGTCAACGTGGGCATAGTAGACATCCAGCGTGTCGATGCCCATACGTTTGAGGGTGCGGTCGCATTCCTGTGCAATGGTCGCGGGGGAAAGTTCCTGCTTCACATTTTGATAGGGGAAACCGACTTTGGACGCGATGATGACCTGATCGCGATTGCCGCGCTGCCGCAGCCACTCGCCGATGAGGGTCTCGCTCTCGCCCCCCTTGAAGCCCTGCACCCAATGGGAATAGATATTGGCGGTGTCGATGAAGTTGCCACCTGCCGCCACATAGTCATCCAACAGTTGGAAAGAGGTTTCGGTGTTACTGCGCGTACCGAGGTACATCGCGCCGAAGCCCAGCGCACTGACGTTCAGACCGGAGTTACTTAGCGGAATGGATTTCACGTTTGCCCTCGTTTCGCATGATAAAGATAGGGCGAAGGTGTCAAGCACGGGTGACATGGTAGGGGTTTGCCGGCGGCAAACCCCTACAAGTTGAATTATTCTAACCGTTGTTCGCGTCGTTGATCTGCTTGATGATTTCCAACGGCACTTTCGGCGTACGGTCGTAGGTCAACAAGCCGTTAATTTCCTGCTCGACATCGGTCAGTTGGGTGTAGCAGTAGCCAACGATGATCGGTGAAGAATAGGTCGCATCGATGACCGCTTTGTAGCGTTCGATATAATCCTCATCACCGCTGGCGGTTGTATAACCCCAACCTTCTTGCGAGTCCTTCTTATAGGCGATACCACCAAACTCGGTCAGCATAATCGGCTGGCCTTCATAGGGGAATCCGGCGAGATTGACAGGCAGGCCGTTGATGGGTTGGAAAGCTAAGGTGCTATCCAAAGTTGAATAGCGCTTGGTCAAAACATCACCGCTGCCTTCGTAGTCGTGGATGGTTACAAGGTCGGTTTTGGCATGTTCCCAACCGTCATTGGAGATCACGGGACGGTGGGGGTCAATCGACTTGGTGAGCCAGTACATCGAGTTCAAATGCGAAACGGGACGCGGATCGTTAGTCATATTTGGCACACCCCAGCTTTCGTTCATGGGTGTCCATGCGATAATGGAGGGGTGGTTATAATCGCGGCGAACGGCAGCTTGAAATTCGCTGGCGATACGCTGAATGGCGGTTTCGGTGTAGATATAGCAGTTCGCCATTTCACCCCAGATAATCAGCCCCAGCTTATCCGCCCAATACAGAGCGCGCGGTTCTTCCGGCTTCTGGTGCTTACGTGCGCCGTTGAAACCCATCGCCTTTGTCAGTTCGATGTCGCGCTTGATGTACTCGTCATCGGGGAAGGTCAGGATGCCATCGGGGTTGTAGCTCTGGTCAAGAACCATCTTCAGGTAATACGGGCTGCCGTTGAGCAGCAGTTTACCATTTTCGAGTTTGACCGAGCGCATTCCGAAGTAACTTTGAACTTCATCCAGCACCGCGCCACCACTGATTAGCTTAAAGGTGATGTCGTACAGGTTGGGGGTTTCAGGACTCCACAGGTTGAGTGTGCCGGGAACTACAATCTTCTGCTTGCCCAAGCGCAGGTTGCCACTCCACGAGTCATCAGGAATGCTGCTGTCGAAGGAGAATGTTTCGGTGGTGAGTGTTTTGCCGCCGAAGCTGACGGTGGCTTCGATTTGATAGTCGCTGCCGATTTCGTCGATTTCGTATTCGACTTCAAGGGTGCTGCTGTCAACAAATGGGGTCATCTTGGCGCGGCCAATATGCAGCGCCGACACGGGTTCCAACCACACCGTTTGCCAGATGCCGGTGGTACGGGTATAGAAAATACGCGCCGACTCGCGTTCCCAGAACTGCTTACCGCGCGGTTGGGCTTTATCCCAGGTGATGTCTTCGGCGCGGACGACCAGCGTGTTTTCGCCGTCGGTCAAAAAATCGGTGATGTCCACGCTGAAAGGCACATGCCCACCTTCGTGGAAAGTGACAGGTGTACCGTTGACCCACACCCATGCGCGGTAATCAACAGCTTCGAAGTTCAAACGGATGCGCTTGCTGCTCCAATCAGCCGGTACGCTGAAACTGCGGCGGTACCAAACGATGTCGTGGATGTCGTTGGTGCCAATACCGCTGAGTTTGGCTTGATAGGCAAACGGCACTTGAATGGTTTGCGAAAAATCGTGCGCTTCGTACCATTTTCCGACGACGCCAGCGTTGGCATCGTCAAAATCGAACTGCCATTCACCATTTAGGTTGAGCCACTGCGCCCGTTCGAATTGAGGACGCGGATATTCGGGACGAGGTATCGACATGTTATGAAATAACCTTCCTAAATGGAAAACATTGAAAAGGGGCAACCGGAGTCACCCCTGCATTATAAACAACTAAAGCGAAGCTTCAATTGCCGTGAACGACAGCGGCGGCACGGTGATAGTGGCGACTTTGCCATCCACCTTGGGCGCGGCAACCTTGACGGCAACCACATTGTTCGGCGACTCGTAGCTGTTTGCCAGCTTGGGGTCGGTTCCGGCAACCTGATGTACGGCGGTAATCGACTTGGGTGCGCGATCTTGCCAGTTCAAGTCGATGGTGATGCTTTCGGTCTGGCTGCGGTTAACGATAAACACCGCATGGGCGTTGGTGGCCTCATCAAAGGACGACGACACGTCCAGCAGCGGCATATCACCAAACTGCTTGGTGTTGTACTGCGGAGCCTTCACCGACACATCAAGCGCGGTACCACTGGCGAGCTGGCTGAACAGCATGAACGGGTAGTAAATCGACTGCTTGAGCATCGCGTTTTTGGTGGTCAAGATGGGGGCAATAACGTTAACGGCCTGCGCCAAGCAAGCGATCTTCAGCACGTTGGACTTGCGCAGGAACACGTTCATCCACTGGGCGACAACCAGCGCGTCCTCAAGGTTGTACACTTCTTCGATCAGGTGCGGGGCTTTCGTCCAGCCACCTTCAACATCGTTGGTCAGGCGAGCTTTGTACCACACATTCCATTCGTCCCATGACAGGAACACATCGCGCTTGGAACGGCGCTTGGCCTTCACGTAGCGCAGCGTACCTTCCAGCGTATCGACAAACGCTTCGAACTCGGCACTTAACGCAAGGTAGCTGTCGGTGTCGTTTTCCTGATTGCCTGCATAGTAGTGCAGCGAGTGATAGTCAATATTTTCCCACGCGGTTTCGAGGGCGACACGATCCCACTCAGGGTAAGTGGGCATGGACGAGTTGGACGAACCACACAGGATAAGCTTCACCTGACGGTCGTGCCAGCGCATCATCTTGGCGGCTTCACGGGCTTTCTCGCCGTAAGCTTGTGCCTCAAGATGACCAATCTGCCACGGGCCGTCCATTTCGTTACCGATACACCAGTATTTGATGTTGTAGGGGTCAGCGTAACCGTGGGCGATACGCATATCGGCATACTGCGTGCCAGCAGGGGCGTTGCAATATTCGACAAGGTTGGCGGCGTCCTGAATGCTAGCGGTACCCATGTTCACGGCGAACATCGGCTCGGTGTTGATCTTCTTGCAGAATTCCATGAATTCATTGGTGCCGAATTCATTGGATTCAATCGACTGCCACGCGAGATCGCGGCGCTTGGGGCGCTTATCCTTCGGGCCAACACCATCTTCCCAACGGTAGCCGCTGAGGAAATTACCACCGGGGTAACGAATGGCGCGGAAGTTCAGTTCGCGTAGGGCAGCCAAGACATCTTTACGCAAACCGCTCTCGTCCGCATGGGGAGAATCGGGTTCGTAGATGCCTTCATAAATGGAACGTCCCATGTGTTCCGCAAAGCCGCTAAACAACAGCGGAGAAATCTCGCTGATGGTACGGTTCGTATCGAGAAAAACGGATGCTTTTGAAGCCATATGAGTTTTGCCTTACTGATTGGATATACGTTATCAAAACTGCTCTACAGTACGCAGCACAAACTTAGCCTATACGGACTGAAGGGCATTTAAACCATTTTTTGATGCGACCCGACCGAAGCGGGTTGTATCTTTCACAGATCGCATCGTGCATTCAATCGCTGTGATACCGATTACTGCGGTAAGGGCGCAAAAGTTGCGCCCTTACAAAAATCCCTATTTAATTTAGCGACCACCCATACCGGTCATCGTCACGCCCTTGATAATACGGCGCTGGAAAATAATGTAGAAAATGACAATGGGAACGGTCGCGAATACCGAACCGGCCAACACGATTGGACGGTAGGAACCCGCATAGGCCGAGTTGAGAATCTGCAAGCCAACGGGCAATGTACGCTTCTCCAAGCTGTTCATAGTGACAAACGGCCAGAGCAAGTCGTTGTAGTGACCAAGGAACACGAGAATTGCCAGCGCGGTAATGGCATTGGTCGACAGCGGCAGGATGACATACCGGAAACGTCCCCAATAGGTCGCGCCGTCGAGAATAGCCGCTTCTTCGAGTTCCGTCGGGATTTGCTGCATGAATTGACGCAGCAGAAACACGCCAAACACATTCGCCGCACCCGGCCAGATGAGTGCGTTAAAGGTATCGAGGAACTTTAAATCTTTCATGACAAGGAAGTTCGGGATGAGCGTTACCTGCGACGGGATCATCACCGTAATCAGTAGAATGCTAAACAGGATATTGCGACCGGGGAACTTCAAACGACCGAAGGCGTAAGCTGCCGGTGTACAAATGGCGAGTACAGCCAACGTGTAGCAAGTAGCCGCATAGATACTGTTCCCCAACCACTGTATCAACCGGAGGTCAGGCTGCGAGAATACCGTATTATAGGCATCGAGTGTCGGGGTCGCCGGCAGCAGCGGCGGCGGCCAGCGGTTCACCTGCTGGTTGGTCATCAACGACTGCGAAAGAGTAATCACCAGCGGTAACAGGACAACGAGCGCCATGATAATCAGGAATAGATAGGTTCCCATATGGCGATAAAAGTAGTTTTGTCTGATATTCATGTCAGAATTTCCTTCGTTAATAATCGACGCGCTGGCCGAGAACTTTGAATTGGAAGAGGGTGAAAACTGCCATGATCCCGGCCAATGTCACTGCCACCGCCGCACCATAGCCCATGCGGAAGTTGCGCCACGCGATTTCATACAAGTAATAAATAACGGTGTAGGATGCGCGCCCCGGGCCGCCAGTCGTCATAATGAACGGCTGACCAAAAACTTGGAACTGAGCGATCACACCGGTAACAGTCACAAATAGGATGGTTGGACGTAACAGCGGGAGGGTGATGTAAAAAAACAACTGACGACTGTTTGCGCCATCGATTTTGGCCGCCTCGTACAGATGATCCGGTATCCCCTGCAAACCGGCGATAAAGATCAACATCGGGAAGCCAAAGCCCCACCAGATGGTTGTCAAACTAAGCGCCGGAATAACCGTAAATTCGTCACCTAACCAATTGACCGGCGGAATATTTACAAAACTTAGAAGGTAATTAATCACCCCGAATTGGGTACTGAGCAGCCAGACCCAGATCAGGCCGACCACACCCACCGACAATAACTGCGGCATATACAACAGTACACGGAAGAAGCCTGTACCCTTGATGGGTTGGGTGACTGCTACTGCTGACACCAGCGCAACAATCGTAGTACCCGCAACGGTCATTACGGTGAAAATAATCGTATTTTTGAGCGCGATCCACCAAACATAATCGCTGAAAAGTTCTTGATAATTAGCGATGCCAACATAGGGTTTCACAGGCTTAAGAATAGCCCATTCATAAAAACTCATGTTGACCGCTTCGAATATGGCTCGAACGACGAATACACTGAAGAAGATGATAAACGGAGCCAGAAATATATAGGCGGCGACAGCTTCGCGGGTGCTGAGCCGCATACGAATAGATGGGCGATTAGCGCCTACCGCCCCTGACGTTGTCGTATCGAGTGTTGACATGATGGGTTTTCCTCAACTGACTGTCTGGCTACAAATACACCAATAACATGCTGCTAAAAAGCATCAGCATTGGTTGCACCAAATACCGAGATGTTGTGGTGACTACTGTCACCCTAATAAACAAACTATTTAAAGGCTTTTAAAAATTTTCTTAACAAGGGAGAGGGGGCAGGCTTTTCGCCCGCCCCGACATCTCAATTACAACGTGGCTAGTATTAGCCAGCGTTGGCGCGATCCAGAGCCTGCTGCATACGGGCTGCTGCATCATCCAAAGCCTGCTGTGCAGTCTTTTGGTTGTTCAACGCAGCGCTGATTTCAGGATCCAACGCGGCGTACATTTCCTGAATGGCGGTGCTACCATAGTCCAGAACACCGTACTCTGCCATTGATTGACCCAGTACAATGTTTGACGGATAAGTTGTGGGATCAAGTTCGGCCTGAACCGAGAGGCGAGCAGGAACCTGACCGGAAGCAGCCCAACCCTTTTGGTTGTTGCTGACCCATTCGATCAAGGTCTGAACAGCGGTCAACTTGTCGCCTTCGAGGGAGCCTGGAACCATCCATGTGTGAATACCGACATAAGCTGCCTTGTTGGGGCCAAATTGGAAATTCGGCCAGGCTTCGCTGTCGATGTCGCTGAAGGTTGCGGCCTGATTACGGAACCATGTACCCGTGGGGAGAATGGCGACGGTACCGGCACCAAAACCCTGCCAAGTGTCAAAACCGGCTTCTTGGGGCGAAACATGATACTTGTAAACAAGGTCAACCAACTGCTGAAGTGCGGTGACGCCGGCTTCCGAATTCACGGTGACGGTCTTGCCATCTTCACTGATGAAGGTACCACCATTTTGGAACAAACCAGCATACCAGTTGACACGTGCCCATTCACCAACGGTGAAACCCCACTGAGCAACATTTTCAGGGTCAAAGTCCGGCGAAGCAGCGTTGTTACCATTGGTATCCAACGTCAGTTGTTGGAACAGTTCGACCCAACCTTCGTAAGTTGTCGGCGGTTCCATTTCAGGATCGACGCCAGCCTTTTCGAAAGCATCCTTGTTGATCCACAGGCCACGACCATGATTGTCCAGAGGAATACCATAGGTTACGCCCTGATAATCCATACCGGCGCGGGTGATCGGGGAAATATCGTCGGTCGGGAAGAAACCACCCTGATCCGAGTACCAGCTGCCAATATCCTTGAGCACGCCGTAGCTGGCGAACTGAGGAATTTCAGCCGAGTGAAGGATGATGGCATCCGGGGGTTGACCAGCAACGAACGCAGCTTGGAGCTTGGTGTACAAGGTTCCCCAAGGAATTTGTTCGATGGTGACCGAAACTTCAGGATGTTCGGCGGTAAAAGGAGCAAGCATGTCAATGAGGGTGACACCATCTGAACCAGTCAAACCGTTCCAGAACGAAATGTGAGTACCACCAGTACCGAGTTCAATCGGAGGAATATCGGTTGCGGTGGGCAGAGGTGCAGGCGCATCTTGGGCGCTGATAGGCATCGCCACCAGTGCCATCATGCAGACGATGAGGGCTAATACTAAACCGAATAGAGCCGGACGCTTCATATCAAATCTCCTTAAAACAAGAAACATAAATTATTGAGGTGATATTCGAATGAGTTATGTTTGCGATTGCATCTCCTTGGTTATTTTTCGCTTCATTAGGTCAAACATCATGAGACAGTTGCCCCAAGATGTTTCTTCCACAAGTAAATGCGATGGCTGAACGATAACCAATTGAGTGAGTTGCGGTATCCACAGGTTTATGGGTGGCATAACGAGGATAATATTTAGGTCGCCAAACACACAATTTTTATCAAATAAAGCACATCAATATGAAACAGTATATCGCGATGTTCTTGTTTGTCAAGTAAACTGTTCATGTATATAATACAAGTTGTTTAGTAGTGATTTTTGTCACCATGAAGTTGGTGACTGATGCTAAATCAGCAAGGTTATTCACCTATTTATTAGAGTATGAACCGAAAGGATGGTGAAACGCAACAGTTCGTCTTGTTCAAAGTTCATAAACTTGTGCTAGACAAAAGTCCTGTAATTATGTGTACTGTTATGTGAATGCACGTAAAATACAAAACCATATTAAGTCTGTAACAAGTATTTACAGACATCAGAGGAAGTCTGCAAAAGTCTGGCTGGTAACCAGCAGACACAAAAATTAGAGTTGTCTTTGTAAGATGAAATAAGGTTTAGTTATGCGGAAACAACGACCCAATATGCGGGATGTCGCCCGGCAGGCTGGCGTATCGCTTTCGGCAGTATCGCTGGTGGTGAACGGCAAACCGGGTGTCTCCCCCGAAATACGCGAACATGTGCAGGAAATTATTTCTAACCTCGGCTACAAGAATACAATCACGCCGGAAAATAATGTCACACAGGCCATTGGCATTCTGATCGAGAAGAATTCGATGCCTGTTATTATGGATGCCTTCTATGGTGAGGTCATACGCGGTTTCCAGACCGAAGCCCAACGCATGGGCTACCATGTCGTCCTGTCCATGTTCGACCGCAATCATGATAATTTGGATGAGTTGATTAACAGTCTTGTCCCCCAACTTAAAGGTCTGGTGGTCGCCAACGACGGTGATATTACACTGGAGATGATCGACCAGTTGAAATCGGTTCGGCTGCCACTGGTACTGATCGAAAACCATGTCATGAACCAGAAGATTCCGACCGTCGTCGGCGATCATTTCATGGCTGGCTATACGATGATGCGTTACGTGATTGAAATGGGGCATACCGAAATCGCGGTATTGAAAGGGCCGACCAAGTACAGCAGCTTGGTTCATCGGCTGCTCGGCATACTGGCAGCGGCTGGCGAGGCCGGCATGACGATACGACCGGAATGGATGCCCAAACCGGTTTCCGGTCATCCGCACAAGGGCTATATGCAAATGCAGGAAGTCTTGCACCTGCCCAACCGCCCGACGGCTGTGGTCGCTATTAGCGATAAAACGGCGCTGGGCGCAATCGAGGCGATTAAGGAACATGGCTTGCGTATACCGGATGATATTTCGATTGTCAGCATGGATAACATCGCCGAAAGCGCCTACACACGCCCACCGCTGACCACCATCAGTGTGCCGAAGTACGAAATGGGTGCGGTTGCTTTTGACAAACTACACCGGTTGATTAGCGGTGAACTGGATATTCCGGTACAGAGTATTTTGTACAGCGACTTCATTGTGCGCGAATCGTGCCTTGACCTCAATAAGCGGAATGGTCACGGCGCCTAGCCGATAATCCCAAGCTCCGCCTCCTATAAAAACACACCCTGCCGTTTTCGGCTGCCCGCTGGCTATTGAACGATAGCCAGTATTCCCACGCATAATAGGGTCACATCACTCATGATCCCTCGCAATACAAGTTGTAACATAGGAAGCATGTTCAAGCATGAATGATTGAGTCATAGGAGAACAATAACATGTTGAACTTGGCAGTCCTATTCTTTGTTGTGGCAATAATTGCGGCGGTATTTGGCTTCGGCACTTTTGCTGGTGCAGCCGCCGGTGCAGCGCAGTTCCTATTCATGGTTTTCGTTGTGCTGTTTGTTGTTTCGCTCATCTTTGGTCGTCGTAATCTCTCCCGTTAGTGGGTGTTGGCGACGGGGAAGCACGTTCCCCAACCAAATCAAAAGGCGGCTCTTTAATCCAAAGGGGTCGCCTTTTGATTTTTATGAGATGCTTTTGTGGGTCGCATCCTCTGCCAGCATCCGTTCAATCTCGGCATATTCCAAGTCGTCCACATACTGCATGACACCATCCCGCATATATTCGGCAAGGCGCAGGTCGATTTTATCGAAGTTTTTGCGGAAGTCCGGGCTGCTCACATACAACTCGCCCAACCCGCGCAAGATGTCCAGCGAGGGTTCGTAGAAATAGTGGATGTGCTTGTGCCAGCGTTGTAGGATCGTCTGCACATCGGCATCCAGCGGTGACTTTCCCGCTTCAATCGCGTCCACTAAATCACTGTAAACCTGATTGCCTTCGTTACTGATAGCCTCGCGCTGGGCGTGTGTATAGCTATTCCAGCGTTTGATTGACGTGTTCACCTGATCGGGGCCGTATTGCAAGCGTGCTTCTCGCTCATACTCCTTTTGCGTTTCGTCGTTAAAGGCTTCGAAAAACTGCCGTTTGCTCATGTTAATTTCTCCCATCAGATGCTTAATGGTCTGGTCAACGGTTTTTACCAATTTTTGTAGGCGGTCGCTCTTTTCTTGCAGCGCCGCGCGGTGTGATTGTAGAGCCGCCACAAGGTCAAAATTTGGGCTGTCCAGCAGGTCTTTGATCTGCAAAAGTTCTAACCCGATTTCCCGATAAAAAAGAATTTGCTGTAGGCGCATGACGGCGGCTTCGTCGTAATAGCGATAGTTGTTAGCACCGACTTGTGACGGTGTAAGTAGTGCGATTTCGTCATAGTAGTGCAGCGTGCGCACACTAATGCCGGCCAGTTCGGCTAATTGTTTAACGGTATACATCATGACCTCCTCTCTAATAAGCATCATAAAGGATGACGCAGCGTGAGAGTCAAGGGGTTTGAATAAACTTTTTGGGCAAACGAATATCGAATCTTAATGGGGGTAATGGCAAGAAAGCGGTAAAATTAAGCGAAAATATTTTGGAGGATGTGATGGAACTCGTTAACGTCCTAGCCAGCGTGCCGCTTTGCAGCGGCCTCACCCCCGGCCAGCTTAGCAGCCTCGCGGCGATCAGCCATCGCGAAACATATAACACCGATGCGGTCATTTTCAGCCAGAACCATGCGGGAGATAAGATGTATATTATCACGCGCGGGCAGGTGGAAATCCGCCTCGACAATGGCAGCGGCGGTAAGCACACCACCCTGTATCTGGGGCAAGGGCAAATCTTCGGCGAGATGGCGCTGCTCGACCAGGGACCGCGTTCGGCCTCGGTATTGGCAGTGGAGGATGAAACCGAAGTGTATGCCATTACCGCCAGTGAATTTTTAGCGCTGTGTCAGCAGGATACAGCCATCGGGTTCATCGTCATGCGCAATATGGCGCTTGACCTGAGCTTCAAACTACGCCACAAAAACCTCGATCCGTCAGCCAGTTTGTAATAGGAGGCGGAAAAATGATCTACAAAGTCAGTTATGTCGTCAGCGGCGGTGATTACCCCGGCGGTATCAAGAACGAAACCGAGCGTCCGCAGGTCGGCGCGGTGGTGCAAATCGGTCGCATGAAGTTCGAAGTCACCGAAGTGCATGAGATCATCCCCCCGCGTGATGATTTCCAGTTTCTACACGCCACCGTCAAGCCGCTGGAAACCACCGAAAAGCAGGGGAATTGATGATCGAACATGCAGGTGCAGCGGCCTTATGGCAAGAGTTCCTTGCCACACTGCCCGAAAGCGAACAGGCTGCCGCCGAGCCGCAGGTGTGGGCCTTTGGCGACAGCCCCGAACTGGCTGACCAACTGATCGCGCTGGTGCTGCAAGGCATCAAAACCGGCACGGCTGATCTGGTGTGGACGGTGGAATTTGAAGGGCGCAGCGTGCCGCAGGTGGGCGAGTACAACGTAATTTTGGACGGCGATGGTGATGCCCTGTGCGTTATGCAAACCACCGCCGTCAGCATCCGGCCTTACGAGGATGTGTCCGCCGCGTTCGCCTATGACGAGGGCGAAGGCGACCGTTCGCTGGCCTATTGGCGCGAGGCGCACTGGAGCTACTTCAGCCGCCGCTGCGCCGAGATGGAACGCGAACCGACGATGACCATGCCCGTCATCTGCGAACACTTCCGCGTGGTGTATAAAGCGGCGGTTTAGCTACTGCGGACACCCGATTGGTTTATCAGCACTTCTTCAACGTACTTGAGCGGGTAGGTATACTGCAACGCAATATCGAGTGCTGACAGATTGTCACCCATTTCTACTCGGCGGCGCACATCCTCTATTACGGCTTCATCCGTCCACAGTTCACTTTTGGGAAGCGGTTGGCGTTTAGCCAGTTTACATTCTAAAAACGAAATGATGATGTCAAAAGAGAATGTGCCATCCGCCTGTACTTTTGGCTCCACGTCCATTCCCAACCCGCGCAGCAGCCGAAAGAAAAAGTCATATCGGGCAGCTTTGATTTCATGCCCGAATTGGTACAGCGCATAACTTGGGCAGCAGCGGATGTGGTTGAACACAAAGCAGGTGGCTAACCGATTCGACTCGCTGCGATAGTGAAAAGGTCGGCGCAGGTAACGGGGGTCGAACATCCACGGCGCACGTCGCAGCGCCTGCCCCATCAGCAGCCACGGGTCAGCCGTCCACGCTGCATGGATGAACACCTCGCCCCGTGCCACATCGCGCACACATCCACCGCGCAAACCATACGAGGGTGGCACAATGCGTAAGGCTGATAAGTACGCCAGTTTAGCCGAGCTATCGGCGTTACCATGTACATAACGCCGCAGTGTGTTCAATATGTAACCCATACGGGCTTCATCATCCAGCGTATAGTATTGGCAGTAGCGCAGCATACGTCGCTTGAGTAATGATGACTGACTGTGCAAGTTGAAGGTTCGACTGAGCCAAACGGCTGCTCGTCTGTGCGGCAGTGTTTGCCAGACCGCGCTTAAAATCATCTGTCCTTTTTCGGCGAACAAACGGATGGCTTCAGCGGCAACACTGGCACAAAGCACAAACTTCACCACCGGCGAAACAGCTTCTAAACGACCAACGATGACCACCCCCACCAGCCAATTAGCGACATCGCCAACGATGCGCAGGACTTCTACACCCATGTGATAGCGTGACACCGGATACTGCTTTCGAAATAACAGCAGACCTAATAATTTGATGCAGTATGGCAGCAGCGCAAACGGCAAACGCAGCAGCGATAAAATGTAAGCCATCACGTATAGGCTGTTTGCTAAAAAATGATCAATCGGCGTACGACGGATCGGCGGCGGCGTTTTTTCTGGTGTACACCATGCGTAGCAAAATAGTTGCCCAAAAGCGAATAAAAAGCCAAACGCGACCCAAAACCCCATAGCAGTTCCCTTAGCTTACAACCCTGTCTGCGATACATGTTTGCAAACGATGTGTGATGAAAGCTGCTGTTTGCCTTGTATGATATGTTCGGGCATGATGTCTTATAAATGTCAGAGAGGTACACCATGAAAGCCAAAAAGTATCAGCGGTTTGCGGATTTCTGGCCTTATTATGTGAGTGAACACGCAAATCCACGAACGCGCAAACTCCATTTTTGGGGGACACACAACCTCCTATTCTGGTTATGTTTAGCAGTCGTGCGTCGCAGCCCCAAATTATTCATCTTTGCCGTCGTCTCGTCTTATGCCTTTGCGTGGTACGGTCATTTCTTTGTCGAAAAGAACCGCCCCGCGACTTTGGATTACCCGATTCTTTCGGCGTTTGGGGATATTCAGATGTACATCAAAACATGGCTGGGGCAAATGGATGCCGAGGTTGCCAAGTACGTTCATCATGACTAATTCGGTTGATACTACCGACGCCGACCCGCAGGCGCGTTGGGACGACATGAAGCTGTACGGGCCGTATGCCCGAACACTCACCCGCTGGATACACAAACTGCTTGATCCGTTAAGTTTTTCGTCGGTGGTTGATGTCGGCTGTGGGCGTGGTCATACCCTCGAACGGCTTACGCAACGTTACCCGTCAATCAACCGCGTAGCAGGCATTGATCTCTCAACAGCGAGTCTGAGTGCCGCAAAAGCACGGGTCGGGCAAGGCGAATTTCACCAACTCGACATTCAAACCGCGCATTTACCCGAACAATTTGATCTGGTGATTTGTACCGAGGTGATGGAGCTGCTAGTCAATGACATTCAAGCGTTAATCCATATGCGGAAAATGACAGCCAAATATATCTTGATTACGGCGATGCAGGGTCACACGCTGCCACCGTGGCAAGCGCGCATCGGTGGGCAAGTGCGGCATTACCAGCACGGCGAGTTAGCCGCCAAGGTACAGCAGGCGGGCTTTACCCTAATACGCTGTGTGGAATGGGGTTTTCCATTTTACTCCCCGCTGTACCGTTTAGCGCTCAACCTGACTGATGGGCGTGGGCGCGATGGACAATATGGATTGGGGCGAAAAATGCTGTCAGAAGCAATCTATCGCCTATTCTTTTTAAACTCAGCACGGCGCGGCAAAATTATTTTCATCGTTGCAGCACCGCGCTAAACCTCACCCATCCGACTTGGCAAGCTCCGGCGCGGCGATCACCGGCTGCACGGCTGGCTTCTCACGCAGCAGCAGCAGAGACGCGACACCCGCCAGAATATACACATAACCCTGAATGTTGATGACCGGGACGATACCAATCCGGTCGCTGGCAAAACCGGCAATCGCGATACCCACCAGCATGAACAGGGAAAACGTCAGGTTGAGCGAACCAAACACCCGCCCCTGATAAGCGTTATCGACCTTCGACTGCAACAACGTGTTATAGCTCGCCCCGATAGCAACCGCCAACGGCCCGACGACGATCATGATGATGTAGGCGATACCAATACCGTCAAAAAAGCGGGTGTAATTAAACAAAGCCAGATCAACAAGCCCGAATATGATCGAGCTAATGCCCAGCAGTCGATAGGTCTTAAAATATTTAGCGATTGAGCTAATCAGCAGCCCGCCCACGATGCCGCCCACCGCCTGCGCCGACATGATTCCGCCCACATGCAGGCTGTCTCCGCCTAAAACCGTGCTAATAAAAGGCACGAACAGCACAAAAATGATGCTTTCACCCACCGATGTCAAAATATTGTATAAGAATAAGGTGCGCACTGTGCGTTCCCGCCAGATGAGCTGAATACCTTCCTTCCATTCGTGGAAGATTTTGCGGACACTCACCTCGGTGGCAGCCGCTTCGGATTGGCGCGGGTGTGCAGACATCCGAATCAGTCGAGCCAAAAACGCCGCCACCAAATACGTCACCACATCAAAAACCACCACACCGCCCAAACCAAAGTTGAGCGCCACCACACCACCCACCGCCGGGCCAATCAATCGGGCGAGGTTGTTATTCAGCGCGTTCAACGCATTCGCGGACACCAGCAGCTTGGGGTCAGAAAGTTGGGGCAGCAGCGCATTTTCCGCAGGGCTGAAGAATTGGTTCAATGTCGATTGTACAAAGCTGACGACATACACCAGCCACAACATATCCGCCGACACCACCAGCAGCAGCGGCAAAATAGATACCGCCATCAGCACATTCGTGACAACCAGTACACGGCGGCGTTCCCAGCGGTCAACAAATACCCCCGCGAACGACCCGAAAAGGATACCCGGCACAGTGGTTGCCAACAGCATCCCACCCACTGCCAGCGCCGAGCCGGTCAGTTGATAAATCACCACCGGCACCGCAATTTGCAGCATCCAATTGCCGCTTAGCGAAATAAGTCCGGCGAACCATAACAGCGAAAAATCCCGTTGGCGCAGTGTAGCAAGCATGGTGTATCCCCTTGTGTTGGCAGCATTACCAGCAAGTACGGGGTTGATCGTGCAGTTGTTCAATATTGGGAATGTTTAGTCGGTGGACACAAATGTAACCGGAATGTATACCGTGATGGTTGTTCCTTTGCCTTCAGCGCTGTCGAGCAAAATCCGACCGTGCAGCCGCTCGACCTGCTTGGCAACAATCGCGAGGCCGAGGCCAGTTCCCGTGACCTCATCCAAATTGCTGCCGCGTGCCAAAGGTTGGAAGATCATGCGCTGTTCATCCGGGCGGATGCCGATACCTTGATCGCTCACTTTGATGACCAATTCATGCCCCTCAACCGTCAGCACCAGCCACACCTCGTCTTGTGAAAATTTGATGGCGTTCGTCAAGAGATGGACGATGATAGTTTTCAGCGCCATTTGTGCGCCGATGATGGCTGGAACATCGGGCTGGATATGGGTCATCACACGCGCCTCGGACAACTGGTATCCGGCGATGCTGATGAGTGCCATCTGTACGAGGTCAGTCAGTTGGAAGATATGCTGGGTAGGCAGCTTGCGCGTGCCTTCCTCCAGTTGCAGCAGTTCAAGAATGTCATCCAACATGATCGTCAGCCAATTAACCTGATGTGTTATCCCCTGCAAACGTGCTTGGCGCTGTTCCAACGTCAGGCGATCACTATAATTTTCAACGATATGCGTGGCACTTTGGATGATCGCCAACGGGGTTCGAAATTCGTGCGACAGACGATGCAGAATTGCGACTTTCTGATGACTCAATTGCAGTTCGGCTTGCAGGGCGGCTTTGTCCATCGCAAACACCATCCGCAGCACATCAAAGCGCAGGTCATGGTGCTGCTTTTGCAAACGGGGAATCTCCTCGGATAACCGTTTGTAGGCACTAATGATGCCCACCGAATTGGCGTTGCGCTCGTGGGTATTCTTGATGTGGTTCAAGGCTTCAACCGCGTAATCCAGTTCTTGCCGCTCCACCGCCAGCGTGTACATCTGCTCCCACACAGCGATTGCCTCAGCATCGCGGCTTTCATGTATCAGGAGTTCAGCAGTGAGCTGCTCGATGTTGTCGTTGTAAATGGGCGGCACGGCATTGTCGACAGCAGCCCGTGCCAGCGCTGCTTCTTGCTTGGCAGCTTCTATTTGCCCCTGCCGCAGGTAAATCATCGAGATACACACATGCGCATCCGAGATCAAGCGCGGAGCCTCGGTTTGCAGTGCCAAAATTTGGCGGGCGTGGGTCAACGCCTCATCCCAGCGCTGCGCGTCAATATAAGCCAGCGATAGGTTATGATGCACACAACCGCGATCCAAGCCGTGATGGGTGTCAGCGGACATCAATTCAGCCGCCCGTTGAAGCATGTCGATTGCGGAAGCCAGCTTATGATCACCCAATTCAATCAGTGCCCAATCATTCAGCGCCATCGCCTGAATTTGCGGCTCATTAAGATGCTTGCCCAGCTTGAGTTGATGCTCATACAGGTAAACGGCTTCGTGGCTCATGCCGCAGCGGCAAAAGTTCAGACTGACGATACCCACCGCCCGCGCTTCAACATCCACGTACCCGTGATTGCGCGCCAGCGACATCACTTCCAACGAACTCATGAGTGAAGCCGCATATTGGTTGAGGTTGCCATACGCCCATGCTTTATGCGTCAGGGCTTGGGCATAACGGTAGTAGTCACCGAGGGATTGGGCGAGGTCGCTGGCTTCTTGAGCCACAGCCAGCATCCGCGTATGGTCAGTGTATTTCAGCGCGTCGGCTTCTGCCAAACAGCGGTCAAGCTCGGTACTGGCAGACTGAAGTAAACGCTCTGGCATAGGTCTTTCGAGTTACTGTCTAGAAAAACGATTGTTAATGGGTACACAAAACGACCGTGTTGATGGCAGCGAACGAGGTACGCCCGTCCCTACCTCAATCTGGTTTCGACTCTCAACTCCCTCTAAAACTCGTAGGTGTCGTAATCCTGACACAGCGTAATCGGCCCGTTATAGGTTTCGCGTGCTTGGTCAACCAGCGGCGCGGGGTCGGTCTCCCACACCCAGTAGTGGATTAAGTAAAGGGACTTGGCGTCCACCTTGGTCGCCGTTTCACCGGCCTGTCGTGCGCTGCTGTGACCGAAGCCTTCCCCCGCTGACTCGTGAATAAGCATATCAGCATCCTTACCCAACTCGTAAAGCGAGGGGGTGGGGTTGGTGTCGCAAGTGTAAGCCAGCACCCTGCCATTCTGCTTGTTCAAAATGCGCAAACCAATCGTCGGGACGAAATGCTGCACCGGCCACGCGGTAATCTTGAAGTCCTCGTTCTCCATCACTGGCGCGTTAAAGCGTTCGCTTACGCGGTTGAACGTCACCGGAAAAAAATTCGGCCACTCCTGCCACGAAAACGCCACCATCATATCTTCCATGCGGTTCATGCAGTGGTGCAAGCCGTAAAAACGCAGCGGTGATTGTCGCCCCAACTGCCACATGTGCATCAGCATATTGGGTACGCCGCTCACATGGTCAGGGTGGAAGTGCGTCAGCACCACATCTTTAAGCTGCTCATCATCAAGCCCTTGAAACTGGAATTTACCCAACGGGTTCGAACCGCAGTCAATCAATACCGCCCCGTGGTCGCCGATCAGCACGAAATGTGTATTTTCGTGGTTGGCATCGCGCACGGCGGCTGCCGTCCCCAAAATGAGAATTTGAGCCATAGATGAGCCTCAGCAGGTAGAGATATAAAAAATTTAACTTAATGTGACGATTATACCCTGAATCGCATCATCAAGGGATTAAGCTCTCGAAGCTATTTTCGCCCAAACATGTCTGATCCGCTGCACCTGTC
>JAPUDW010000008.1 GCA_027492915.1 Bacteroidota bacterium
CTGAGCGGCTTTAGCCCTCAGCGGAGCAAACGCAAACCTTTTTGAGTACCGGACAAGCCTCGTGCTACGTCCGCGCCCCAAATTCACACTCACCACTTACGTTGCACTACCCCAATAGCTATCTGGAAACAGATAGCCTGCCCATCACGCCCCTTTATCCGCATCCCATTATTATGAGCAAGGTTTAGTTTAAGTTTGTCAGCAAACCGTTCACAAACCGCTCCCCAACCTTATCCCGCCATTTCTCCCCTGCAAAGTTAGTGCCACCGCCGCTTAAAAGCTACCAAATGGTCACCCTTATCATCATCACTTCGGATATGCTGTTTGTAGGGCTGGCTGTAGAGGTAAGCTACAGAGCCTAATTAAACGGTGAATGATTATTGTGTAGGGGTGAGGCGGTGCCTCATCCGCACTTACTACCTCATCCATCGTTTTATCGTAGGGAATGGTCTCAGACCATTCCGGTATTGAAGGAAAACCACACCCGCTGCGAACAAAATAAGGCTTCTGATGCTTATTCTGCCGCATTGAATGACCTCCATCGCTTGCGGGGAAGGTGGCGCGTCAGCGACGGAGGGGGTCTACCCACACAACTTAACAACTTCATCGACCGCTGCGCACAATTTGCACATGTATTTCGCGCCGCATTTGCTGCCTCTGCCGCTTGTTCCGCATCTTGTGCATTGTGCTGTTAACTGTTGACTGGCAACTGATAACGACTTTTGCAGCAAACGTTGCTATAGTCCCCTTGTGGGGCAGCAGCAGTCCGCTCGCCTCTTTGCTGTAAATCATTCGTTTGTCTCTGGAAACTTGAAACTTGTCACTTGAAACTAAACACTGCGGTTTGGCAATCTTGTGCATTTGGCTAATGACTGTCGGCTATAGACTGAGGACGACTTTTGCAATTGCAGTCGCTTGTCGTGCAGTATTTCGCATTTGCTCTCTCAAAAGTTGCGACTAAGGAGTCCTTTAGGGCAATTATGGGGAAACTACAACTGCAACAATTGCAATATTTTGAACATTTCCAACTTTTATGGCGACAAAAATAGGATATGGCGGAACCGCCGCCGCCGCCACAGCCGCCAATAACGCTTGGCGTGTTGTGCGAAGCATCCTATGGATGGCGATTGGCATTTGCCTTTGTCTGGAGCTAACAACCAATCGCTAACCGCTAATCGCCAAATAAAAAGCGGCGAAGCATTGTCCACCGCCCTGTATTTAGGAACTAACCGACCAGCCTACTTAAACTGATAGATGCTCGCGGATAATATCTTGACTTAAGTCGTTGGTATTGCCCTCAGAAACGATGTGGCCTTTTTCCATCACATAGCAGTAATCCGCCACCCGCAGCGCGAAGTCCAAAAACTGCTCGATCAGTAGAATAGAAATATCGCCGCGTTTGCCCAGCGCCATAATCAAATGCTCGATCTCTTCCACGATATTCGGCTGAATGCCCTCGGTCGGTTCGTCCAACAAGAGCAGCTTGGGTGAGCGCACCAGAATGCGCCCGATTGCCAACTGCTGCTGTTGGCCGCCGCTCAAAGTACCCGCCACTCGCTTGCTCATCTGCTTGAGCACGGGGAAAATCTCATAGACTTCATCAACCGCTTTATCGGCATGTTTCAGTCCGTTGCGGTCGAGCGCTTCCAAGCCCATCAACAGGTTCTCATACACGCTCAAGTACGGGAATATGCCCCGCCCCTGCGGAACGTAACCAATACCCGCCCGCGCCCGTTTGTGGCTGGCCTCCCGTGTAATGTCCTTGCCCTCATAGGCCATTGACCCTTGGCGCACTTTCAGGTTACCCATAATCGTCTTGAGCAGCGTGGTTTTACCGACACCGTTACGACCCATCAGGCAAACAATCTGGCCTTTTTCGACGTTCACGCTCACATCATTCAGGATGCGGCTTTCACCGTAGTACACATGCACATTCGATACACTCAACATAACGACCATCCTAACTGCCGAATGGAGGGAGATAATAATGCTCACCTCTGATTGGTTCCCCCTCTCCAACGCATTGGAGAGGGGGCTAGGGGGTGAGGTATTTTAAAGACTAATTAATGCCCGCGCCCCAGATACACTTCAACCACGCGCGGGTCACTTTGTACCTGTAATACCGGCCCCTCGGTCAGCATCTTGCCCATGTGCAGTACAGTCACGGTCGTCGCGAACTGCCGGACGAACACCATATCGTGTTCGACCACCAGCACCGACCGATTTTTACCGATTTTCTGGAGCAGTTCACCCGTGCGGTCACGTTCCGCGCGCGACATCCCAGCCACCGGCTCATCCAACAGCATCAGCTTCGGCTCTTGAATGAGAATGACACCAATTTCCAACCACTGCTTTTGCCCGTGAGAAAGCGTGCCAGCCCGTTTGTTGGCTTCGGTTTGCAGGCCGATCAACTCCAACACTTCTTCAATCTTCTCGCGCTGGGACATCGGCAGCACTTGAAGCAAACGACCGGTGCCAGTGCGGAAACCAATCGCCGCTTCGAGGTTCTGGTACACGCTCAGGCTGCCGAAGATCGACGGGGTTTGGAATTTGCGCCCGATGCCGTAATGCACCCGTTTGTGTTCCACCACCCGTTGAATATTGGCGTGTTCATCAAACTTGATCTTGCCAGTGGTCGGGCGGGTCTTGCCCGTAATAATGTCGAGCAGCGTGGTTTTACCGGCACCGTTCGGGCCGATTAAAAAGCGAAGTTCGCCATAATTGATCGAGAAGTTGAGGTCGTCTAGCACCTTGAAACCATCAAAGCTAACCGTCACACCCTGCACATCAAGAATTTTCTCAGTCATAACGTTTATCCTTTATTATTTAGCGGCTTTCGCTGCGTCCATTTCGAGTACGGATTGAGCATCCGGCCCAATGCTTGTTGGCTTGGGCTTGGTTTTGCCTGTTAAGCGGAACCACAGGTTACGCGCGGCACCGATGAGACCTTCGGGGAACAGTAGCACGACACCGATGAACAACGCCCCCATAAACAACTGCCACAGGTCAGGATTAGCCGAGCTGATGGAACTCTTACCCATATTCACCAACAGCGCGCCTAAAATCGCGCCCACCAGCGTCCCACGCCCGCCGACCGCCACCCAGATCACGATCTCAATCGAGGCGGTGATGTCAAGCTGCTTGGGCGCGATGATGCCCACCTGCGGCACGAACAACGCTCCCGCGATACCGGCAATCCCTGCCGAAAGTGCGAACACAATAGTCTTAATCAGAACCGGGTTGTAGCCCATAAAGCGCAGGCGGTTTTCATCATCCCGCAGCGCCACCAGCACCCGCCCGAAGCGTGACTTAACTAGAAATTGACAGGCGATAAACACAATGCCCAGCACCACAACCGTCACCATATACAGCGCAATTTTGGTATCCGGTGCAGCCATCTTCGCCCCGAAAATCGTACGCATTTCGGTGATACCGTTCGTACCGTTAATCAACTGCTGCTGCCCAACCAGTAACAGCGCCACAATTGCTGTAAGCGCCTGTGTGATGATCGAAAAGTAAACGCCCTGAACGCGGCTGCGGAAGATCATAAAACCCAGCAGCGCTGCCAGCACCATCGGCACAACCACGGCTAAAATCAGGGCAATGACTGGTGAATGGAACGGTTGCCACAACCACGGTAATTCAGTCACGCCGTACAACCCCATGAACTCCGGGAGATTCTTACCTGCGGTTTCGAGGTTCAAGTACATGGCGAAACAATACGCGCCCAACCCGAAGAACAAGCCCTGCCCCAAACTCAACATGCCGGTGTAGCCCCATATCAGGTCAAGACCGAGCGCTACAATCGCGTATGTAAGGAAGCGCCCCAGCAAGTTGATTTGAAACGTCGATTGTGTTTGTGGGATGACAACCAAGAAGAAAATTGCGCAGGCAATGAATGCGACAGCCTGCACAGCGAGATTCGAACGACCAAGTTTCAACATAAGCCCATTCCTTAACTAGGTGCGTCCACGCAGGGCGACCAAACCGTTCGGCTTCCACTGAAGGAAAGCGACGATGATGACGAATACCAACACTTTGCCCAGCGTAGCCGTCGTACTCCGTTCGAGGAATGAATTAAACACACCGATCAACACGGCAGCCATCACCGTCCCCGGCAAACTGCCAACCCCGCCCAGCACCACCACCATGAACGCATCCACAATGTAGCCTGTACCCAACTGCGGGCCGATCTGCCCTAACAACGTCAGCGCCGACCCCGCTACCCCCGCCAAACCTGCCCCCAGCGCGAAGGTGTAGGCATCCACCCGCCGCGTGGTGACACCGAGGTTGGCCGCCATCTCGCGGTTTTGCATAGTGGCACGGGTACGCCGTCCGGCAGGTGTATGGTTCAGGTAAATGTATATGCCGATGATGCACACGATGACGAGGCCGATGATGAACAAACGTTTGTACGGAAATTCCAACCCTTCCGAAATGCGGAGGCTGCCACTTAACCAATCCGGCGCGACCACCGGCACATTGCGCGAGTCATAGCTGCGGGCGGCTTGCTGGAGTACCAGTCCAACGCCCCACGTTGCCAGCAGGGTATCGGTCGTGCGCCCATACAAAAACCGAATTAAAAAGTTTTCGAGCAGTATTCCCAAAAGACCGGTTATTAAAAAGGCTGCAACAATTGAAAGTAAAAAGTAACCACCTTGTTTGGGTGCGTCTGGCCCGCCCAACTGCACAGCTATGATGCTCTGGAAGAAGTAGGTCACATACGCCCCGACCATGATGAACTCGCCATGCGCCATGTTGATGACTTTCATCAGGCCGAACGAGAACGCCAACCCCAAAGCGGCTAAAAGGAGAATTGAACCGATGCTAATACCGTTAAATAGCTGTACCAGAAAGCTTTCCACATGAACCTCTTTTCAGGGAAGTATCACCCTGTTAAATCAGTACAGGGACGCACATGAGCGTCCCTGCAACAGTGCAACTTGTAACAATCGAACCCTGCTAACTACCTGCTAGGTCAGGAGGTTGCGGGTGCAGGGCAGCCCTCTTCCGGCTTAGGCAGTTCAGCCGCCCAGTCGTAGGTGCAAAGATACGGATCAGGCTTGACCGGACCTTCGGTTTCCCAAATGCTGTCGATCAGGCCATCTTCACGGATTTGACCGATGCGAACGATCTTGTAGGTGTGCTGGTTGTCGCCGTCGATGGTGACGGTGCCTTCCGGCGCTTCGAAGGTGATGCCACCGGCTGCGGCGCGAACCGCGTCCACATCGGTTGTGCCAGCCGCCTCAACAGCCGCCGCCCACAGGTAGACACCGAAGTATCCGGCTTCCATCGGGTCGCTGGTCACACGGTCTTCACCGTACTTGGCTTTGAAAGCTTCCACGAACTTGGTGTTGGTTTCACTCTCGACGGTCTGGTAGTAGTTCCATGCAACCCAGTGACCGACGATATTTTCAATACCGATACCGCCGACTTCTTCCTCCGCGATGCTCACCGAGAGGGTGGGCAGGGTTTCAGCAGTGTAACCGGCATCCTTGTACTGCTTGAAGAATGCAACATTGCTGTCACCGTTCAGGGTGTTGAAGATCACATCGGGTGCAGCTTCCTTGATTTTGTCGATGATGGTGCTGAATTCGGTGCCGCCCAGCGGAACATATTCTTCACCAACGGTTTCGGCACCGGCCGCAGCCAATTGAGCGCGGATGATGGTATTCGAGGTACGTGGGAATACATAGTCCGAGCCGAGCAGGAAGAACTTGCTCTTACCTTGTTCCAGCAGATATTCAACCGCCGGGACAATTTGCTGGTTGGTGGTCGCGCCGGTGTAGAAAATATTGGGCGATTGTTCCAGACCTTCGTATTGAACGGGGTAGAACAGCAGGCCGTTGTTTTCTTCGAACACGGGCTTCACGGCCTTGCGGCTGGAGCTTGTCCAGCAGCCAAAAACGACCGCAACTTCATCTTCGAGCAGCAGCTTGCCTGCTTTTTCCGCGAATGTCGGCCAATCGCTGGCACCGTCTTCAACAATCGGCTCGATCTGTTTGCCTAAAACCCCCCCGGCGGCATTGATCTCCTCGATTGCCAGCAGTGTCGAGTCGCGAACGGTGATTTCGCTGATCGACATCGTACCGCTCAGTGAGTGCAAGATACCAACCTTGATGGTTTCCTGCGCCTTCACCGAGAAGGCCGATGAAATAATCGCCAACATGCTGACGAGGAATGCGACCCTCATCAACCGGATGGCTGTGCGCCCCTTAACAAACTTATGCATCATTTCCTCCGAAGTGTGTGTGAACCCTCGGCACCATTAGACGCTGTTTGTTCTTTGTCGCAAGCGTATAAATCTGCTAAATTTCAACCTATAAAATTTGTCACTAATGCCTCATTTCATTTTCATACAGAAAATTATATTGTCGCTGTCTCTAACGAAAACGATAAAATCGATGCTTTTTAACATATTGCACAAATGAATAGGGTAATTTGCTGAATACTACGCAGGTGTTTTAGAGGTAGGTGGGCATAACACCTAAATGAATTCCCATGCCTGCATAATAATGAAAAGCATTTATGAAAGCACTGACCATACTTGATAAGCGCAGGAAAGGCATTTGATCTTACGGAAGGCATTGTGAACTTCGGACAAAACCGCCGTGAAGAATATACAACTAAGATTAGCGATTCTCACTAATGACCGGCGGGGGTTGGGTTCAGTAAAGTGGTGGCTAGTTGACGATTTCTCGACAAGCGCGTTAGTCAGCGGGTGCTATGAATGAATTTGAACAGGACGATTTAAGATGGCTTCGGCTGCTCCAACTGGCAGATAGTGCGCTGCCCATTGGCTCGACTGCGCATTCGTTTGGCCTCGAAACGCTGGTCGATGACGAAACTGTCAGTGTTCCCCTACTCGCCAATTTCCTGCACGATTACCTCTATGAAACGGGCGGCCTCGAACTAGCTTACTGTCTATCTGCCTACGCTTGCGCTTCCAATCATGAGGCGTTCACAACAAAGTGGCTTGCACTCAACCGGCAGCTTGATGCACTTAAAACCGCGCGTGAAAGTCGTGCTGCCAGTGCATCACTCGGTCGGCGCTTCATCCAATTAGCCGCTGACCTCGAAAGTAATGCCCTGCTGCGTGATGCTCTGCGTGTGACGAAAGCTGACGGCACCGGTATTCACCACTGCGCGGCCTTCGGGTTAGTGGGCGGTGTGTTGGGCGTGGAAGCGCGACGAACGGGTTTAGCTTACCTCAACCAGTCGATTACGGGGTTGGTTTCTGCCTGACAACGGCTGTTGCCGCTAGGGCAAACCGCTGCCAGCCAACTCCTCTGGGCGCTCAAGCCTGTCATCATTGAGGTACTTGGTCACTACGACCCTACACATCACGCCGTCGCCTTCACGCCGATGATTGATGTGGCCTCACTGCGCCATCCTACGCTTAACACACGGTTGTTTATTAGTTGAAAGCACGAGTTGAAGGACGTCTGCACCTCGATTTCCAGCACGAGCCAACCGCCCAACGGACAATGATGCGTGTGTTGGAAGCACAACCACCACTCAAAGTCATTCGGGCATTTGAAACGGACTACGGCGCGGCGTTGGTACACCTGCATAATGTATCCGGCGGGGTATTGGGCGGCGACCATCTGGTGCTGCGGGTGCAGGTGGGCGAGAATGCACGGGCGCAGGTGACGACCACCAGCGCGACCCGTATCTACCGCAACGCCGTTGATAAGCCGGCATCGTTCCAACTGAACGAGATCGACGTGGGTGAAAATGCGGTGTTTGAGTTCCTGCCTGACCCTCTCATTCCGTTCGCGCAGTCATCGTATCGCCAGCGGACGCAGATTAAACTGGCGGGAGGCGCAGGCTTATTCTGGTGGGAGACCGTCGCACCGGGGCGGGAAGCACGGGGCGAACGTTTTGATTACAACCTGTTGGGTCTGGAAGTTGATATTCAGGCTAACGGTCGCCCAATTGCGCTGGAATATGCGCGGCTGGAACCGCAAGCCCGACCGTTGGCCTCATCCGTGCGACTGGCGCAGTATGGCTACTTCTCCACCTTTTACATCTGCCGCACGGGTGTACCTGCGGCGCAATGGACAGCCCTAGAGACCGAGTTAGGCGAACTCGCGGGACGATTGACGAGCGCTGGCGAAACGCTGTGGGGTGTGAGTACGCTGGTGCGCGATGGCTTGGTGGTACGCGGGTTAAGCCGCGAAGGGCGTAACCTCAGCAGCGGCTTACTGCTGTTCTGGCAAGCGGCAAAGCAAGCGCTTTACGGTGAAAAGGCCACGCCACCGCGCAAAGTGTACTAAAGAAGCGGTGGAAAAATCATGGAGATTGTCTGATGTGAAGTCAGGCAAAAATCGTCCTAATTTGAGGCAATAAAGTTTTTAACGGGCAGCGTACTTGAGGAGCATGAACCTTGCATTTAACCCCAAGGGAACAAGAAAAATTGCTGATCTTTGTGGCGGCTGAACTGGCACGGAAGCGCCAAGCCCGCGGGCTGAAGCTCAATTACCCCGAAGCGATTGCCATCATCAGCGCCGAAGTGATGGAAGCAGCACGGGATGGGCGCAGCGTTGCCGAGGTCATGATCTGGGGGACGACTATCCTCAAACGTGAGGACGTGATGGACGGCATCCCTGAGATGATTCATGATGTGCAGGTTGAAGCCACCTTTCCAGATGGCACGAAACTCGTCACCATCCACGACCCAATTCAATAACATTTTTACGACACACGCTTACTAAAAGCGCTGCATCAATAAGGGGTAACAAATGAAACCCGGTGAATATTTCTTAGAAGAAGGCAGCATTACGCTGAACGAAGGGCGGACGACGGCGACCGTGCTGGTTAGTAACACAGGCGACCGACCGATACAGGTCGGTAGCCACTATCACTTTTTTGAGGTCAACCGTGCGCTGGCTTTCGACCGCGCCGCTGCTTATGGGATGCGCCTGAACATCGCGGCAGGGACAGCGGTACGTTTCGAGCCGGGGGAGCAAAAAGAAGTCACCTTAGTGGCTTTTGGTGGGTCGCGAATTGTTCACGGGCATAACGGCTGGGTGAACGGCGCGTTGGATGACGCAGCAGTACGCGAACAAGCACTGCTTAAAGCAGGAAAGTAGAGGCTAACCTGATGGCATTACAACTCCCACGGCGTACTTATGCCGACTTATACGGCCCGACGACTGGCGACCGTATCCGCTTGGCGGACACCGAACTGATTATCGAAATCGAGAAGGACTTTACCGTTTACGGCGACGAAATCACCTTCGGCGGTGGCAAAGTCATCCGCGATGGCATGGGGCAAAGCAGCACGGCGCTGCGCGAAGGTAAAAACGGCGCGTTAGACTTGGTGATTACCAACGCCATCATCCTTGATCACTGGGGCATTGTTAAAGGGGACATTGGCATCAAAGACGGGCGCATTGTGAAGGTCGGTAAGGCCGGTAACCCCGATACGATGGACGGCGTTGACCCTGAACTCGTCGTGGGTGCAGGAACCGAAGTCATCGCGGGTGAACACCTGATCGTGACAGCAGGCGGCATCGACAGCCACATTCACTTTATTGCACCGCAGCAGGTCTACGAAGCGATTTCCAACGGCATTACCACCATGATCGGCGGCGGAACAGGGCCAGCGACCGGCACGAACGCGACCACCTGTACCCCCGGTGCATGGAACCTCGCACGGATGCTGCAAGCTGCGGATGCATGGCCGATTAACTTTGGCTTCTTGGGCAAAGGGAACGCCGCTGCCGGAGAACCACTCAGCGAACAAATCTTGGCCGGTGCGTGTGGGCTAAAGCTGCACGAGGACTGGGGAACGACACCTGCCGCAATTGATAACTGTTTGCGTGCCGCCGATCAATATGATGTACAGGTCGCTATCCATACCGACACGATCAATGAAGCGGGTTTCGTTGAGGATACGATTGCTGCCATCGGCAACCGCATTATCCACACTTACCATACCGAAGGCGCAGGTGGAGGACATGCGCCGGACATCATCCGCATCGCGGGTTATGCCAACATTCTGCCCTCCTCCACCAACCCTACCCGACCATACACAGTCAACACCATTGCCGAGCATCTCGATATGCTCATGGTCTGCCATCATCTCAACGGGCAAGTGCCGGAAGATGTGGCCTTTGCCGAAAGCCGCATCCGACCGGAAACCATTGCCGCCGAGGACATCCTGCATGATATGGGTGTGTTCAGCATGATTTCCAGCGACTCGCAGGCGATGGGGCGCGTGGGCGAAGTCGTCACACGGACGTGGCAAACCGCCCATAAGATGAAGGTACAGCGCGGTTCACTGCCGCAGGACACAACTCGCAACGACAACTTCCGTGCCAAGCGCTACGTGGCGAAGTACACCATCAATCCGGCGATTACACATGGCATGGCAAATGACATCGGCTCGATTGAACCCGGTAAATTGGCGGATTTGGTGTTGTGGAAGCCCGCCATGTTCGGCACCAAACCAGAAATGATCGTCAAAGGCGGATTCATCGCGTGGAGTGTGATGGGCGACGCGAATGCCTCCATCCCCACGCCACAGCCCGTCCTCTACCGTCCGATGTTCGGGGCATTCGGCGGGGCAACCGCAGCAACCAGCTTAACCTTTGTCTCACAGGCGGCGGTGGATGCGGGACTTGGCGAGTCGTTGGGGTTAAAGAAAACCACAGCAGCGGTTAGCAACTGCCGGAACATCAGCAAGTCTAGCATGATCCACAACGATGCGACGCCAAGCATCGAGGTCAATCCTGAAACGTATGAGGTAAAGGCCGACGGTGAAATCCTGACCTGCGAACCCGCCGAGGTGCTGCCGATGGCACAACGGTACTTCTTGTTTTAGTTATTAGGAAAACGGTAGGCGATTATGGGTAATGAAAAACGAGCATTCCGAGTGGGCGTAGCAGGGCCAGTCGGCAGCGGCAAAACAGCGCTGGTTGACCGCCTGAGCAAGCGATTGTGGCCGCAGTATGATCTAGCGGTTGTAACCAACGACATCTATACCAAAGAAGATGCCGATTTCTTGCTGCGGCAGGGGACGCTTCCTGCCGAGCGCGTACGCGGTGTGGAAACCGGCGGCTGCCCCCATGCAGCAATCCGCGAAGATGCGTCCATGAATCTTGAAGCGATTGCCGACCTTGAAGATTCGCTGCCAAACGTCGAACTCATTCTGGTAGAAAGCGGCGGGGATAACTTGGCGGCGGCTTTTAGCCCTGAATTGGTGGATGTGTTCATTTATGTGATTGACGTGGCAGGCGGCGACAAAGTGCCGCGTAAAGGTGGGCCGGGGATTATACGGTCGGACTTGCTGGTCATCAACAAGATTGACCTCGCGCCTTTTGTGGGTGCATCGCTGGCGGTGATGGATCGGGATGCGCGGCAGAAGCGCGGTAAGCGCCCCTTCGTATTCACCAACGTGCGGGCGGAAGTCGGGCTGGATGAGGTGATTGCGTGGCTAGAAGGCGTGATGCAAGCTGACGGTCGGCGGACGTTGATGAATGCCCACGACCGCAGCGAGTGGAAAGTCGTCCCGCATTCCCACGCTTACTCGCGTGAGGAATTCGAGCCAGATGAAGCGCGTGTTTCAATATTGCCGCCCCGCTACCAGAATGGTGTGGACGTGAGCGCAGCGGGTATGGGCGCGGCTGACCTGAAATATGACGCACAAGGCAAAGTGGCATGGGATGAAATATGGGGCGACTTTTGCGACCTTGCCCTTGCCGGTGGTCCACCACACCGAGGCACACTCCTTGAGCCGGTGATGCCCGATTTTGTCGTGACCAATCTAGATGGGTACAACAATGTGGTCGAGGAGTTGGAACGCGGCATCCGCATGGTAACGGGTTTGCCAACGCAGCGCAGCACGTCACTTGGCTGGATTGGCATGGTGTGTGCAAATGAAGCGATGGCGTTATGGCTGCTGCGTGCCATTATTGTGGAAAATGTCAGCGTGCGACGAGAAGGAAATGTCTTATTCTTTCCAGCAAGCCCCGAATTCCGTATTGAGGCCGAGGTTAAAAATATCATTACCGTAATCGCCAAGACGAACCATTATTGGCAAGAACACGCCAAGGTATTGGCTTCAGCCTAAGCAGCCTTCTCAATTCTAGCCTAGAACAATGTGCGGTTTTTTGCCGAACAAAAGCGAACAATAGATAAGTTTTAGGTTAGAATTTCCCCCGCAAAACTGCCTTCATCCTACAGAACATATGAACTTTTTTAAAGCAGACAACGTATTCGCATACTTGTATCAGGCGAAAAATTCACATCTGATAGCCACAGCAGAGATTAACGAACACAAATTTATATGCTGTCATGATTCTTATATAAGCTCTAGACGTTACTTTTGAGACGCAAAAAAGTTGTAAATTGTGGCTGTTGTCTATTATACTGTTGTCATAAAGTTTTAGTGCGCCTTGTTTGTTGGCTTTGTGCTCACCCCGCTATAAATGGGACGCATCGTAATGCCCTGAATAACCTCATATTGACTATATTTCGTCATCGCTTCTACAAGTTATGACGGAAACATCAATCTGGCGCACCTAAGACGCTCGCATGAGTGTAATTGGCTTGCACCCCCCGGCGGACATATACCGTCGGTCTTATGCGCTTAAATGGGCTTAAAAACCCACTCACATGTGTTTGTTCTCGTCCAATTTCATACATTTAAGGAGGTGATGGATGCATCACGATCTCGCATTGTTTGCTACCATATCGATGGCACTTGTCACGGCATTCGTCGGCGGATACATCGCGCGACGAATTGGATTACCGACGCTGGTTGGCTATCTGGTCGCAGGTATGGCTATCGGGCCTTTTACGCCGGGGTTTGTGGGGGACAGCGCCGCTGCCAGCCAATTAGCCGAAATCGGTGTCATTTTCATGATGTTCGGTGTAGGGTTACACTTTTCACTCAAAGACCTGTGGAATGTACGCAAGATAGCAATTCCCGGCGCACTATTCCAAATGGTTTCAGCAACCTTAATCGGTTTAGCCATTACGCAAATCTGGGGATGGTCAATTACCGCTGGTTTGGTTTTAGGTTTAGCCATCTCGATTGCTAGCACGGTTGTTTTGCTGCGGGGTTTAGAAGACAATGGCCTGCTAAATACCGTACACGGAAAAGCCGTTATTGGGTGGCTGGTCTTTGAAGATCTGGCAACCATCGCCATTCTGGTTTTACTGCCAGCACTGGTCAGCGGTGCAGAAGGCAACGCACTTGGGAACATCGCCATCGCCTTAGTGAAAACCGGCATATTTGTCGCCATCATGCTATTTGCCGGCTCACGATTGATGCCGTGGCTGCTGACCCAAATCGCCAATACCCGTTCACGTGAGTTGTTTATTCTGGCAGTCGTCACTGTGGCGTTGGGAACAGCCTTTGGGGCGGCAGAGCTTTTTGGTGTGTCACTGGCACTTGGCGCCTTTTTAGCAGGGATGGTGATTGGCGAATCTGATATTAGTCATCAGGTTGGGGAAGAGGTTTTGCCCTTCCGTGATCTTTTTTCAGTCATCTTCTTTGTATCCGTAGGTATGCTCGTTAATCCTGCGGTCATTCTGGCAAACGCGGGTCATGTTGTCATTCTGACGCTCATTATCGTGTTTGGCAAAGGCATTCTCACGCTGCTGCTTGGCCTCGTGCTGCCAGCCTCAGGACGCACAATAGTCGTAGTTGCAGCCGGACTCAGCCAAATCGGTGAATTTTCGTTTATTGTTGGACAAGCCGGTGTCGGGCTTGGCCTCATGACGCAGGATCAATACGGGTTAATTCTCGCAGGTGCTGTGATCTCCATCGTCATTAACCCATTCATGTTCAAGGCAATCCCAACTTTCGAAGGTCTTTTGCAGCGCGTCCCTGCACTGTGGAACCTATTGAATCGCGGCGGGGCGCTGCCGCCGGAACCTCTGCACGTAAGCATGAAAGATCATGTGGTTATCGTGGGTTATGGTCGAGTTGGCAAGCATATTGCTCGCGTGCTTGAAAATATTAAGCTGCCTTATCTGGTGGTCGAAAGTGATCCGATCCAAGCCTCCGAAATACAGAGCAAAGGTATTAACACCTTGCTTGGTGATGCGGCTAACTCCGATGTACTTACCCATGCTGGCTTAGCAGATGCGCGCGCATTGGTTGTCACTGTCCCGAATGAAGCAACAGCCGAATTGGTGGTTGCCGCCGCCCACAGCCTATCACCAAATCTCCAGATTATCGCTCGTGCGGGTACAGAGAGTGGTGTGGAACGACTGGCGAACTTCGGGGCACATTATGTTATCCACCCTGAACTTGAAGGCGGATTAGAAGTCGTTCGTCATACGCTGCTATCTCTCGGTTATCCGATGAGTCAAATTTCTCAGTACACCGATGCAGTGCGTAATGATGCTTATGCGGCAACCTACACAGGTAACGAGAAATATCGTGTCCTTGATCAATTGATTAATGCCACGCGCAGCGTTGAAATTGCGTGGCAGCCTATTTCAGCAGCCAGCACGCTCATCGGCAAATCATTGGCAGAGGCGAATCTGCGGTCAAAAGTCGGCACTTCAGTTATCGCGTTGATGCGTAATAACGAGGTTATGCCCAATCCAAAATCCGAAACCCAATTTATGGAAGGCGATTTGGTCGGGTTGATTGGCAGCGCACAAGAATTGGCAGAAGCAGAGTTGGTTATCAACCCATAGCTCTAGCGTAAAGCACCCAATGACTTAGCTGTGCGGGAGGATTCACCAACCCTCTCGCACAGTTTCATAATCCTTCCCCGTAATTTCAACCTTTTGACCGATGTTCAGAATGCCGATTTCCACGATACTGAAAGTAAGACTTACCACACCAGTTTATAAAAACCTTGAGAGAGATTGCCTAGTTATGGGAAGCATTTCCTATCTTTTGGAACTTTCCCAACCGTTTCGACGTAGTATAAATACAGCGTGGGTAGCCAACCTTACCCGCTAAAAACAAACACTCAAGGAGGACGTTTTGAAGAAACTTTTAGCATTATTTACGATACTCATA
Organism: Bacteroidota bacterium; assembly: GCA_027492915.1. GTDB lineage: Bacteria > Chloroflexota > Anaerolineae > Aggregatilineales > Phototrophicaceae > CFX2. Next base: position 14,996 of record JAPUDW010000008.1, read on the forward strand.
GTGGCGACAGGTGCATTGATTGCTCCTGTGGCAGCCGCACCTACAGCAGAATTGAACGCACTGGCAAGCCATTTCCCAGCGGATACACCAGTTCTGGTCAGCTTGCGAACGGACGATGCCTACATCCAAGAAATTGACACCCTATTTGCCAAAATCGCGGCACAAATCCCCGGTATGGAAACCCCTGAATCGATTGCTGACCAATTGGATAAGGCTATCGGCGAAGGTCTGGGCAACGGCGACTTCAACTCAGAAGTTCGTTCGTGGCTGGGTGATGTCGCCAGCGTCGGCATCATGTCTTTTGAAGGACTGATGGGGCGCGCTGATATTGATGATGAAGATCAACCGCCGCACTTCTTGTTTGCAACCGAAGTGAAAGACAAGACTGCGGCAGTAAGCTTCTGGGAAACTGCACTCGGCAAATCAGAAACACGGAAATACGAACAAAGAACCGAGGGTGATTTCACAATTTTCTCATCCGATGATCGTGAGGAAAGCCCCGGAATCGTCGCCATTAGCGATGACGTGCTGTATGTGGCCGTTTACGAAGAAGACCTTCCGCTGACCGGACAAGAATCCCCACTGAGCGAAAATCCAGCCTTTGCGGACAGCATCGCGCTGCTGCCAGAAGCGGACTATAACATCACGATGTTCTTCAATTTGGGCGATCTGTTCAAAAAGATTATGGCAACCATGCCAGCCCAATCGAATATGTCCGCCGCTGAAGCCGCGATGATGGAGAAGTATCTACCCCTGTTTGAGAACTTCCCGCCAGAAGTGATCGGCCTCACGGTATTGGACGAGCGTTCATTGACAATTGACATTGTGCTTCCTTACGGCGACTTGCTGAAGGATTTCACAGCGGCAGGCATGAACACAGCCATGCCGGTAGCGCTTGACCCGTCCTTCGCAGCCAACCTCCTCACTGGTTCACCGCTGGTTATTCACAGTACGAATTTGGGCGGCAGTATTCTCGCCTCCCTTGATAACCTGAAAACACAAGCTGAGATGATTAATTCGGGTGAATTCAAAGCTGATGACATCGAGAAAGGACTTGAGCAGGTCAATGCACTCATTAAGATCATCACGGGTAAAGACCTCGTGACTGAAATTCTGCCCGCGATGGAAGGTGATTACGCTCTGTACCTCACATTGAATCCAGCGCTTAGTGATCTTTCCAGCCAAGCAGATGTTTTGAAGCAGCTTCCAGTTGATTTCGGCTTCGTGACCGAAATGACCGACCCGACCATTGGCACAGCGATTGCCGAAGGTATTACCAAGTCGATGGCTGATGCGGAAGAAATCAAGCTGACCACCGAAACGATTGGGGGTGTGGAAGCGCTCGTCATTACACCGACCGAGTCAGGGATACCTTTCCCGGTTGAACTGATTTTCGCAAGCAACGAGAACCTGTTGTTCTTCGGTACCCGCCGCGCCGCCGAAGCCGCACTGACTGGCAAAGGCGGATTAGAGAGCGATACGTCCTACATTGAAGCGGGCAAGTACTTCGTCCCTTCATCGAGTGTCGTCGCGTACTTCGGCAGCGAGGGACTCAGGCCGCTGGTCAAAGTGATGGAAATGATGGGCAGCAAGCGTGACGGCGAACAATTCGCCGCTTTCCTGAATTTGGTGAGCAGCGCCAGCCTCAGCAGCAGCTATGACCAAGAAACTGCTTATGCGCGCATTGTACTGACATTAGCCGAGTAATTCGTCAACACTCCTCAATAGCATTTTGTAAGGGTGGTACTTGTAACCGCCCTTACTTCTTCGGAAGCTCTTATCCCTTGATATTTGCTAAACAGGTTACGATCCTGAAACAGTGTTTTCCCCAGTACTAAATTCCCATGCGCTTCTTCTAAGACCACGATATGATATATAAAGTCCTTAGCTCAAATCAAAGATTGCGTTGTTTCAGGGGGTGCAGGGTGAACCAGCATATTTGCCCGCGATGCCAATTTGCGAACGCTAAACAGTCGCCTGTTTGCGTAGAGTGTGGTCAATTACTTATGGACGACTTAGATGATACCCGTCCCCTAACCTCTCCAACCAACCGCAGCATCATTCATACGCTAACTTTCCAGATTGGCGATGACCAACTTGCGATTTCGTTGAAAATGGCAGAACGCTTGATACTAGGTCGTCAGTCCAACCAGATGACAGACCGGCCTGACCTTGACCTTGCTCGTTTTAAGGTCGCCGAGCATGGTATCTCTCGTATTCATGCCACGCTGGAATGTAATGAAGCCGGTGTTTATCTAATGGATTTGGGCAGCCGGAATGGGACTTATGTGAATAACGAGATACTCGCCGCCTTTAGCCCCTGCTACCTGAGGGATGGTGATGTGGTACGCTTTGGTAAGCTGGCGCTAACTCTATCGCTGCGCAAAGAAGAAAACGCGGACAACCGTTTCGCAGTATCAGCCCACACTCGTTCGAAAACGGGAAAGCTCGAAGAAAGCATCCGATTGATGCGCGTTTAAAGTCGTAGTTGATCACAAAACTCGTTCATAAACAAAAGACCTGTCGCGCTGACAGGTCTTTTTGTTTGTTCATTGTCTCGCTCTAAGTGCCCTCGCCTTTAACCGCCGACGCAAGATAAAAGTGGGCGCAACTAACAGCGCTACAATCACCACGCCCAAAACGCCCATAATAATCGCACCGGTTCGATTAGCACTAATCCAACATTTTCCACGCTGCAATAATGGATCGAAGGCTGCTTTGAATTTCTGCGGCACCGATGCAGCGGATGTCGTTATGGAACTCCCATCCGAAATCGTATACGTCCAATCACCGTTAATCGAAGCAACTTTAATATAGTACGTGCGTTCAGCTACAAGACCCGTAGCCGTAAAGCTGTGGTCGAATGATCGTGTCGAGTCGGTTGGCAGCGCACTAATGATATGATCCGGTGATGTGCCGTACCATAGTTGTCCGGTTGCCTCGTCATCTGTTTTCCAAGTCACGGTGAAGCTGGTGTCATCCGCTGTTATCTGAATATCACTGATATTCGGTGGTTGAACTTCGCCGAGCGTCTTGACGCGATCCGTTGGCAACGGCAGATCAGGCACGTCACTACCGTCCACAATAATGTCAACCGGCGTGGCAGGCAGTATCTGCATATCAGCCAGAATATTATAGGTTATCTGCGCGATATATGGGTCTGTCGGTTGTATTTCAACACCGTGCGCACCTAAGCCCCACGACCATTGAATTGTGCCGCTGGCAAAAACAATAGCCCCGCTGGGTGCAACATAATAAGTTGTAACCGCGTTGGCGGGTGATAAATTACCGTTCTGGGCACGCCCCGCGTCTTGCAGAATAAAGCCGTATAAGGGCGTATCAGCAACGACTGTTAAACCATCAGGCGACATACCATTATCAGCAGTCCTATCCCATTCCCAGCCGACAATCCCTTCGCCAACATCAAGGTAGCTGTTGGCAGGCATATCCTGTAAGCCGGTATGCCGGAATAAGGGATCGGATGTGTACTCTGACGAAAGTCGCAGCGGAAAAAACAAATTGTAATTATCGCCGATATACATCACACCGATCAAACCATTTTCGGGGTTATTTGCACCCTGCGGGTCACGCCAAGTGCCGGTGGGTACACCGCTAGGGTCAGGGCTGCCACTTTCAGTGGTCTTATAGGTAACCATCACGCTGTCTGGCTCGTTGGTTACCGGATCGGGTTCAAAACGGACGCGCCAATAACCCGTGTTGGCGGTAAAGAAGCCGATATGCACCCCCGCATCACGAGCAGCAGTGATCGCATTCCGCATTTCTTCCGACCAATATTCATCATGACCGACCGATAAAAATGCTTTGTGGTCAAGCAGCCTATTTGGTGATCCCACCTTACCCGAACGGTGGGTGTCCATATTGGTGGAATAGGTAATGTCGTAGCCCTGCTGTTCAAGCCAGCGCACCATTGGATATTCGGCACGGTAAAAATAATTGGGGTCTTGCATCGTGGCATTATAGGGACGGTGGAGCGAGACTTTGACCGCGCGAGGGGCGTTCGCAACCGTATCGCAAGTACCGCTATTGGAGCTGTACACCGACTTACCATCGTAGTTGTTATAGGCTTGAAAAGTGTTGGTACTCATTTGATACAGAACATCAGACTTGCGGTCATCCTGCCGAACGGTAAACACAGTTTCGTTCCCTATGTTCGTTCCGGGTTGGAGAACCTGCACTGCGTATACGCCTGATACCCAATCGGCGGGGATGGTCAAGGTATAGGAAGAACGCCAATTGCTGCATGAGCGCAAACCGACATCCTCAACACGAATACATTCCGGCTGCGGTGATGCGCTCAAGTTCGGCTTTTCATGGACGAGTCGCGCGCCAATCCCACCATAATAACCAATGCGGTAGATTTTGAGGTCAAACATGGGCGATTGACTGCTGACGTAAAAATCGAGACGGCGACCGATATTGACACTATCATCACCGACGAAAATCTCGATTGAAGGAGTCGTTTCAATATCCAGCCAACCAGCAGTACCGGGCAAACAATTTTCGGCAACTGTTGAATTCGCGGGGTTAGCACATGCAGCAGAAAGTGTTTCCTGGTTTGAAGGCGAAAGTAGTGGCAATTGATCATGAGCAGAGGCAGTATTTCGAAAAACGACAGCGCTCAAAAACACCAACAGGAGAACAACACTCAACCCGTACTGCAAATTTCGCCTATGTATAACCACGCTCAATTCCTTATTGCTTGACTAACTGCGCCGCTGAAAAACTTGATAAGGGCCAATTACTTGAATAATTTCATAATCCGTTAGTCGATCATCAGGGTAAAGACCTGTAAAAGCGCCAAACGGGCCGCGTATTACATATTCCGGTGGTGATGGTTCGCGAAAATCATAATACTCGCTAACCGATTCGCCACCCTGCCATTGCGCCTCAACTGAATGTGCCAACATTATCTGAGGCGGGTAATGGATCGTATTGTCCGTCAATATACCAATTTCCTGCTCCCATGTTTCGATGAGCGCATCGTTCGGGATGTTGGTTTTGATCCAATCCGCCAATACATACACATCATCAAGTCCTTGGTTTGTGACGTCATTGAACCGATTGTAAACCGGAAAGCCAACGGTGACGATTAACCAGCCAATTAAAAGCAAAATCATGAGTAAGGCCGGCGAAGGGTTTGCCTGCCGAACACTTTGTACGATGCCGATATTATCAACCGCCGCAATATTGGCTAGATCACGTATGAGCATCACCAAAAAGATCACAACAAGCACAACAGGGCCAAAGGCGTAACGATCCCAACCCAGTGAAATGCTAAACAATAGGGTTGATACCAAGAGAAACATCGTGATAATGCCACGATCTTGCCCTACTTTACTACGACGCAGGCTGACGATTACACTGTAAAGTACCGCAGGTATAAACAATGCGCCGTATGTACCTTCGCCAGCCAGCAGCTTGGCTACCCGCTGAATGCTGTATTTATCAATAACAATTAATGCGCCTGTACCTGCTGTCTGCAAAGTCCTCAAATTCTCGGCGAAATCGCCACCTTCGCCCAGCTTTATAATCACAATATACAGCCACCCTGCAAAAATAAGGCCAGAGATTACACCGGGAATCACAAAATAGCGCCAACCCCGTTGTTTATACCAAAATATGTCCGCCATCCAATTTAATAACAAAGCGGGGAGCATAAAAAAGGCATACTGATTTTTGGTAATGGCAGCAAGGCCGATGAGAGTACCAACGCAAACTAGCCCCAGCACAGTGCGGCCACGCGGATGCAACCAGAGTGCCAGCCCTGCCAAAAAGAAGAACATGCCGGGGGCTTCGCCGACGACCGTACGGGAGTAATAAAGGTAGCGGATATTTGGAATTAGCAGGACTAAGACGACAGCCAAGAGAGCAAACGGCCAACGAACAAATCGCATAGCAATAATATATACCAGCAGTAAGGTAAGTAAGCTGTATGCTACAATGACCAAACGGGCCAGCGAAATACTTACGCCAAAGACACTGAACAAGGCAGCAATGGGCAGCATAACCGTTGGGCCGACACCCACCGCAGGGCCAAAGGGACGGTAGCCTTCACTACTACTATCGGCATAAACGCCGTGCAAAGCCATATTCTTGGCTACATGCAAATGTGAGCCTTCGTCATACCACGGAATCGGGTAATTCTGAAGATTATAGAAATGTAGAAATAGCGCTACAACGACAACAAGTCCCGTTGCCACCATCCTTGCACGGGACTCCAAAATTGAAAAACTCATTCCATATATGACTCGTCAATTATTAAGTGATGGCTGTTTGTACAGCAGATTGTGGGCTTTGAACAGCCCATTTGGGGGCATCTGCTATAACTTGGTCAACAACCTTCAGCGCAAAACGAGTCACTGCTTCGCCATTACCGAGGTCAGGATAAATCATCACCGTGTTACCCATATACAGGCGCTCAACCGGTGTTTTGATCTCTGGAATATCGTCGAGCGTATTCATCGGGCGAATCGGTTCGACATATTTGGCTCGTTGGTCAATAAACGCCACAATATCGCGTTCGTCGAAATTAGGGAACATCTGGCGAAAGTGTTTCATCCACTCTGTTTTAACCTGTTCCGGTGACCATGTTGCAATGGGGCTATCTGGAGCCAAATACTTGGGCAGATAGACAATATGATAATCTTTGACGTATTTCGGGTCGATGAGGTTGGTCGTTTCAACTACCGCCGTGAAAGGAATGGATTCATCAGTAATATTGACCACATAGTACGGCACAAGCTGCTTCTTGAGGATGAGCATCGGGCACATTACACCCAGATACTGCTGCTTATTTAACTTCGCACGGAACGCTGCATTGGCTTGCGGAACAATTGCACCCAAGATGGGAGAAGCCAAGGTGCTAATAACCGCGTCAAAGGGCAGCGTATTACCAGTCAATTTAATGCCGGTCGCCACGCCGTTCTCAATAACAATTTCTTCAATCGGGGTGTTGAGGTGGAACTTCACACCCATCGCCTCGCACTTACGCGCTAGTCCCTCGATTACGGTGTAATAGCCATTTTCGAGGTAGCACATCATTTCTTTCGAGGTGACACCTTTACGGGTGCCCATCATGCGACGCAGGCGTGACCAGATATAGGTGGCAGGCACACTTTCGGCGGTGGTATCAAACTTCGCCCGCAAAAGCGGCTTCCAGACTTTTTCGTACGCGCCACGTCCGCTGACCTTCAACAACCATTTGTCGACGGGCACGGTATCCATTTTACGCCAATCACTTTCGAACTGGGAATAGATGACCTGTAAACCGAGACGAAACCGTTGAATGAGGTTGAGCGGCGGGAACAGCATGAAATCAACAGGTGTATTGAAATCATAGAGCTTACCCTTGTCGTAAAAACCTTGCTTGGTGGCCGTGAAATGTCGTTTATCCGAAACACCACTTTCGTCCATGAGGGACTGCATCATGGTGTCGCTGCTAAGAATGGTATGATAAAAGCGATCCATCCGCACGCCATCAAAAGACATATAGCCTGCAAGACCACCGAGGTTATCACCCCGTTCATAGACTTCGATTTGCATCCCCTGCTGAGCCAGCTTATAGGCGAGTGTGACGCCCATAATACCGCCGCCAATAATTGCAATGTTCTTCTTTGTTTGTTGCTGCATTACCGCGAACTTCCCCACTCTAACGTGATAAATCTGTTAACTTTGGCTGATGACAAGTACACCAGCAATAATTACCCCGATACCCATCAAACGCATGAGCGTTATACGCTCATGAAAAATAAAGTACGAGCCAATGATGATACCAATGTAGCCAAGGCTGGCGAATGGATAGACATAACTCAATTCAAAGGAGGACAGCGCCAACAGCCAATTGACTACACCCAGCGCATAGATGACTAGACCGCCGATAACCCACGGCGATATAATCATCTTCTTAACCATAACCGCGCCGCTTGTTGTAGATTCACCAATGCTTCCCATACCGCGTTTCAACAGCAGTTGTCCGGTAATAGCAAAGATGGTGCTTAAAGCGACAAAAACATAAGGCGACATTTACTAAGAACTCCGTTCAACGGGATTAGAGAACGCAGGCATCCCAAACCATGATTGTAACAGCAATCGCCATTGGAACTTCAAATGGCTGCGGGTCACACGCGCAATCTTGATGCTTGACTGTCCGAAAGTGCGAACATGGAGCGTAGTCGGGAACTCGGTCACACGGAAGCCAGCCTGAATAGCCTTGACGAGAATTTCCGTTCCGGCAAGAAAGTCATTGCTTTCGAAGGTGATGGTTGTGACTACACGGCGGCGATAGGCACGATAAAGGGCAGTCCATGTATGAATGCGCCAGCTAACCAGCAAGCGATACAGCAAGGACGCACCGAAGCTGAAAATCAACCGGTAACCGGGAACTCCCTCGACATGACCATTGGGGTGATAGGGTGAGGCGGTGCAAATATCGCAATCATCAGCACTCATACGGGCAAGCATTTGCGGGATCGTATCCAACGGGTAAGTACCGTCAAAATCGGTGGTAATGATGACATCACCCTTTGCATGACCTAAACCGGTGCGGATAGCCGCGCCAAGACCTTTGTTGACTTCGTGTGAAATGACGTGAACACGGTCATCATCTGCAAATTCGGCATTCAGCAAGTCAGCGGTGTTATCTTTACTACCGTCGTTTACAAACACGACTTCAACCTCATGAGACTTGCTTAAATGACCCAACAAGGTGCGCATCGCTTCAGCAGTTTGGTGTACCCCTTCCGACTCATTATAGGCGGGGATAACAATCGAAAGTCGCATTATTTTTCTCCCAAATTTCACTCAATAAGTATTGAGGTTAAAGTTATGATGTAAACAAGCATTATTATGATTTTGTATGGGTCAGTTTGGACTTTAGTATGCCTGCCTTACACACGGCTAACATTATTCTCGGTACATACTTGAATTTTTGTTACGTAGACGATTTCACAAATGCTATATTACGCCGTCACAGGATTTTATTCGCGTTCCAGAATGCCTAACATCTTAATAAGCAATTGACACTTTTTTAGCGCAATCGGTCAACAGATCAACGTGAAATATTGGCAACAATGCTCAATTAACAGGTATAGTAAGCGATGTACACTATTGTATTGTTAACAAAACTACATCTACATATGCCATGTCAACCAAACAAAAGCAGTCTCAACGTCATGCCAAACCTTTCGTGAAATACCAACTTGATGAAGCCTACGATGAGATGTTCGTTCCTGATGGAAAAGCACGTTCGCAGTATGATGCCTTATATCAGCGCATACTGGATCTGACGCAGGAAGAACTCAAACATCGCCAGCAGGAAGCCGACCTTTCGTTTCTGCATCAAGGAATTACCTTCACCGTCTACGGGCGTAATGAGGGAACCGAACGCATCTTCCCCTATGACCTGTTACCACGCATTATCACCGCCGCAGAATGGTCAACAATTGAACGCGGCCTCACCCAGCGCATTACTGCCCTCAACCTGTTCTTGCAAGATATTTACCACGACCAGCGCATCATCCGTGATGGCATCATCCCACCCGAACTTATATTCACCAGCCAACACTTTCGCCGCGAGATGCGTGGGTTGCGCGTCCGGCGTGATTTGTACGTCTCGGTATGCGGTACTGATTTGATCCGCGTACCGGGTGGCGACTTTGTTGTTTTAGAGGATAACCTGCGCGTCCCCAGCGGCGTCAGCTATATGCTCTCGAACCGACAGGTGTCTAAACTGGTGTTCCCGCGGCTGTTCAGCGATTACGGTGTACGTCCGGTCGAAAATTATGGACGGGCACTCCTTTCGACCTTACAACATCTTGCACCGGATAACCGACCTGAACCCACCATGATCGTCCTCACGCCGGGGGTGTATAACTCGGCGTACTTCGAACATGCCTTCCTCGCGCGGCAAATGGGCTTGGAACTGGTTGAAGGACGCGACCTTGTGGTACACGACAATACGGTATATATGCGTACAACCAAAGGGCTGCGGCAGGTGGATGTTATCTACCGCCGTATTGACGACGACTTCATTGACCCGCTGGCCTTTCGCTCGGACTCGATGCTGGGTGTCCCCGGCTTGTTCAACGCCTACCGTGCTGGAAACGTGGCGCTCGCCAACGCGATAGGTACGGGCGTAGCGGATGACAAAGCCTTTTACTATTATGTGCCGAAGGTTATCAAATACTATCTGGGCGAAGACCCGATCCTCAACAACGTCGAAACCTACATTCTGACCGATGACAAAGAACGCGAATACGTGCTGGCGAACCTGCATAAGCTGGTGGTGAAAGCCGTAGGCGAATCGGGCGGTTATGGAATGCTCATCGGCCCACACAGCACGGCTGAACAGCGCGAAGAATTCAAGCGGCGTATCATCGCCAACCCGCGCAATTATATCGCCCAACCTACTCTTGCACTCTCCCGTGCGCCCTGCTTTGTTGAAGGTGAAGTCGAGGCACGGCATGTTGACCTGCGACCTTACATCCTGTGTGGTGAAAAGGTCACAATTGTTCCCGGCGGCTTGACCCGTGTCGCGCTGCAACGAGGTTCGCTGGTGGTGAACTCGTCGCAAGGGGGCGGCAGCAAAGATACATGGGTGCTTAACGAGGGAGTGGAATAGGTCAAGTGGGTGAAGAAAATTAAGTGGAATGGGCGATGAAGAAAGCAAGCGTTTTCAATAGAATTGATAGTGATCAATAACTTGCCAAAGGACAACTATCATGCAGAAAACGAAGACTCGTACATTCACAACCCACGTCGATCTTCCTGAAGATACGCGCGACCAAATGGTTGATTTGCTGAATCAACAGTTAGCAGATATGTTTGATCTTTATAGCCAAACCAAACAGGCGCACTGGAATATCAAAGGCATGGACTTCATCCAACTCCATGAATTCTTTGATGACCTTGCCGAGAAAGTCCTGCCGTATGTCGATAGTATCGCCGAACGCGCAACCGCGATTGGTGGTTTGGCACTCGGTACGGCGCGGATGTCAGCCGCTAATTCCAGCTTGGCCGAATTCCCGAACGGGCCGTATGATGGCAAAGCGATGGTTAAAGCGTTGGTCGAAGCCTATGGGCATGTCGCTAACAACCTGCGTGCCGCCATCGATACCGCTGAAGAAGCGGGCGATGCTGATACGACCGACCTATTTACTGGCATCTCCGGTGATATGGATAAGCATTTATGGTTCTTGGAAGCCCATCTACAGGTCTAAGACTTTATGAGTGAACCCGCTACAACCAGTAACGGTTGCTTCACTTACTTACTCACGTTTCTGGTTGCCATATTTGGCGCGTTTATGGCAGCCGGAAACATTGCGATTAATCCCCTTATCACGCCCTCTACTGATATTGCTATCTACGTTAGCCTTGTACCATCCGTAGAAAGCTTCACCGAAGCCGAACTGCAATATTCTGCGGATGTCATTACCAAGCGGCTTGACGGACTTGGTTTTGAGACTGCTACCGTCGAAATTATTGATGCAACGATCATCAAAATTGGATTGCCACCACTCGATAACCTTGACGATGTGGTACTGACCCTCAGTTCACGCGGGCTGCTGGAGTTTGTCGACTTCAGTGATGTGCCCGATTACGCGGCGTGGACAGAGCGCGAAATCCTAACGACAGGCCAAGGCGACCACCCGATTTCGGATACAGCGGCTGTAAACCCGACGACCAACCAACCATTCATCACGGTGTTTTTGGGTGAGGATGTCGAAGCCGCCAGCGCCGGATTAGATGATCAATTCGGTCAGAGGCAAGTTTCCCTAACATTTACCGAACTCGCCGGGAATATCCTACGCGAATATACGCGCACCCATATCCGGAAGCCGCTGGGTATCGTACTTGATGGTAAGGTGTTGAGTATACCGATTATCCAAAGCGAACTTGGTCGCGAGGCGGTCATTCAAGGGAACTTTACCGAGGAAGAAACACGCCGACTGGCTGTACAACTGGGCGGTGGGGCGCTGCCGTTTGCACTGGTGGTTAATGTAATTAGAGGCGATTTCGGTTCTCCATAAGCTGATCTGATTGACGAACTAAAACCAAGTCGATTGCACGACACTTGCTCGAATATCCATCTTATTGAGTGAAAGTGGATCAAACATGCTTTCTCGCGTTGCTGATAACCTGTATTGGATGAGCCGCTACCTCGAACGGGCTGAACACACGGCGCGGCTGGTTGATGTTCACCTTAACCTCGCGCTCGACCAATCCAACCCACAGAAACCGGGTGCGCGTTGGGAACGCTTGATTACCGCGCTGCATGTGCCGCCGTTGGAGGATTTGACGCTGGATGAGTACAACATGACGCAGCGCCTCGCGTTCGACCAATCCAACTTGAATTCGATTGTGGTGTGTATCGCCAATGCGCGAGAAAATGCCCGTCAGGTACGCGAGAAAATTAGCTCCGAGATGTGGCTGCAACTGAACACGCTGTACCTCGATGTTCGCCGTACAAATATTGATACGATTTGGAATGAACAACCGCACCTGTTCTTTATGGCGATCAAAAACGGGGCGCATCTGTTTCAAGGTATCACCGATACGACGATGGTACATGATGAAGGCTGGCAGTTCATCCAACTCGGTCGTTATATCGAACGGGCGCTGTCGCTGGCAACCATGCTGGACGCTCACCTGAGCACCTTTCCGGTATCGCCGTTTGCCAGCGAGGCTGATGATTACTTCGAATGGTTGGGGCTGCTAAAGTGCTTCACCGCTTTTGAAGCCTACTGCAAAGTGTACAACGCCGATTTACGCCCGTATAAGCTGACCGAGTTCTTGATGTTTAACGCTGAATTCCCCCATGCCATGCGCTTTTGTATCGAGCAAATACAAACATCCCTACAATCAATTTCCGAGTCGGCAGCAGTTAGCAAGAACAGCCGTGTTCACCGTTTAGCAGGACGTTTGCGTTCCAGCATGAGCTTTGATACGGTCGATGAGATGCTGGCACGCGGTACGGATACTTACCTGCACGATATTAATGTGCAGTGCGCCCAGATACACAGTGCTCTTTATGAGACTTATATCACGTATGCGGTGGAAGCGGCGCTGGGGTAATGCGCCCTAAGATCATGTTTTTGAACGTGAAAAATGACGGGCAGCATGTATGTTGTCCCTACAATATTTAATTATCACGTTTCCAAAAATCAGCCTCTTAAGCAAGTGATATGACATGAGTTTTCTTGTCCCGATTATAAAACCTGTTCGATCTGATATTTACCAATAAAGTGACTATGTACTATACCATTCGCCATGTGACCCGTTTTCGCTACAGCGCCCCGATTACCCAGAGTGTGATGGAGGTGCGGATGCAGCCGCGCACCGAAGGCGCTCAACGCTGCCTGAGCTTCCAACTTTCGGTAACACCGAATGCGAAGGTGCTGAATTACCGCGATTATTTGGGCAACACGATTCATAACTTCGATATTCCCGGTGAACACCGCCAACTGAGCATCATCGCGCAATCCCAAGTAGAGGTACGACCTCTGCCCGACCTGCCAGCGAACATGCCAGCCAGCGCGTGGGATGAACTGAACCACGGCGAATACGATATGCTGGTGGACAGCCACTTCACGCACCCCAGCCCTCTGCTAAGTGATCTGGCAGCCGAGTTGGAAGTGACACGGCGGGATGATCCCCTCTCGTTCCTGCGCGAACTTACCGCACGTATTTACGATGCGTTTGCCTACGTGCCGGAAAGCACAAAAGTCGATTCACCAATTGATGACGCGCTAAAGGCACGGCAGGGGGTGTGTCAGGATTTCACCCACATTATGCTGGCGCTGCTGCGACCGCTCGGTATCCCTGCCCGTTATGTCAGCGGTTACTTATACCCGCGTCAAGGTGGTTCACGGTCAACACCGGGAGCCAGCCACGCATGGGTAGAAGCCCTACTGCCGGAGTTAGGCTGGGTGGGCTTTGACCCGACGAATAACCTGATCGCTGACTACTGCCATATTCGGGTGGCTATCGGACGGGATTATGCGGATGTGCCGCCCACACGCGGTATTTTTAAAGGTAAGGCGGACACTGAACTGAATGTGTCGGTACGGGTGACATTGGCTGATGAACCCCCGATGCAAGACCCACCGTTACCCGAACATTGGGCATCGTACGGTGAGGGGAATGAGCAGCTTAGCCCACAAGAAATTTACGAACAGCAGCAACAACAGCAATGAACGCCGAAATCAGCCAGATGTGGTGTGTAACGCATCTCAACCAGCTTGAACTGCTGCGGGCGACCTACACGACTTACGCTTATAAGCGCCACTTCCATGATTACTTCGCTATCGGAGTCATCGAAGATGGGGTGCAAACCTTTTCGGCTGGTCGCGACCAATATGTAAACCCGACCGGCGGTATCTTCATCATACCGCCCGGTGAGGCGCACGATGGGCAGTCGGCAACGGACGAGAGCTTTACCTACAGCGTGTTTTACCCACAGGCCACAGACCTTCAGCAGATCGCGATGGAGATGGGCGACCGTTCGGGTACGCTGCCGGATTTCAACCATTCCACCATTCAAGATACGGCGATGAGCCAAGCCTTACTGCGATTGCACCAACGACTGCGGGCGGATACCTCGCGGTTGGAACATGACTCGGCATTCCTCCATACCTTCGGGCAACTGCTACGCCGGTATGCTGCGCAGCGCCCAACGCTGCCGACAATTCACCGTGAAAGCCAGATGGTGACGCGACTGCGGGGTTATATGGATGAGCATTACGCTGACGACATCCGCTTGAGCGACCTTGCGAACCACGTCAACTGGAGTCCGTTTTACCTGCTGCGGGTGTTCCGGCAGGAAGTTGGTTTGCCACCACATGCTTACCTCGAAAGTATACGCATCCGTGAAGTGCAGCGGTTGATCGCCAGTGAGATGCCACTGGTGGACATTGCCTACGCGACTGGATTTTCCAGCCAGAGCCACCTCACGAACGCCTTCAAACGCTTCATCGGTACCACGCCGGGACGCTATAGAGCAATTTTTTGCAAGACAGCCGCCTAAGCTCGACCTTATACTCCCTGTAAAATAAATACATATCTTAGAAACCCCTACCCCTGTCTTCCCCCGTAAACGAGGGAGCCAATAACGTTTGGGGCGGTGCTTTTAAGATTATGAATAGATTCAGGAGTGATGTAGATGTCGATGACTTTTGATACCAAAATCGCGGTGATCTTGCGTAATGATCTGCCCACATGGCAGAAGCTGAACGTGACCGCCTTCACCGTCAGCGGGATCGCGGGAACAGTACCGGACGTGATGGGTGAGAAGTATGAAGATGCATCCGGCAACCGCTACCTGCCGATGTTCAAGCAACCGGTGATGGTGTTCGAAGCGAGTGCCGAGCAAATCTTGAAAGCTTACGAACGGGCGATGAAGGCTGAAATCCCCTTTAGCATTTTTACCGAGGACTTGTTCGCGACCGGCAACGATATTGATAATCGAGCGGCTGTTATCGCTAAACGCAGCGACGAGTTGAAGCTGGCCGGCATGGCGCTGCGTGACCGCAAAAAGTTGGTGGACAAGATTTTGGACGGGATTAAATTGCATCGGTAGTCTTTAGTCAGTAGTCGATAGTCATTAGAGCAATACAAATCGCCAAGTGGTTTATGGCGGCGGCGGCAGAGTGCCAAATAGTCATCAGTGTCGGAATGGCATTTGGCAAAATTGGCGGCAATGGCAGCAATTTCAATTGGCAATTTTTATGTCAGCAACCTTGTTTTTCGGTCACGAGTTTGGCAAAGTTGGCAAAAAATAGCGTTTTCGACCGCTGCCGACTATATCCAAGATTGCCAAACTTTTTATTTGCAGCAGTGGAAGGTCGGGCTGCTGCTGAAACGTTTGCTACAAAAGTAGTCCTCAGTCTATAGCTGACAGTCATTAGTCAAATGCACAAGATGCAGAACAAGCGGCAAAAGCAGCAAATGCGGCACGAAGTAAGTTGTTAAGCTACTGCCGGTAAACCCCCTCCGACGCTAACGCGACACCTCCCCCGCAAGCGATGGAGGGAAAAATTCAAAAACAGATGTCGATTTCTTGTTCGTAAACCCCTACTAACCGCCCTTAAAATAGCATAATCGAAGTGAAGGCGTTAAGGGTGACCATTTGGAAGAACATTTGGCAGCTTTTAAGCGGGGCTGACGCTAACTTTGCAGGGGAGCGAGGACGATGAAATGTTGGTGGATGGTTGGAAATCGGTTTGCTGACAAACTTTAAATAAACCTTTTTAATAATACCGAGTACCGAGTACCGAGTACCGAGTACCGAGTACCGAGTACCGAGTACCGA
>JAPUDW010000009.1 GCA_027492915.1 Bacteroidota bacterium
AATTAAGAGGACGCGAGATGAGTTGGCTGTGACATCTGATACACGACCAACCAAACCCAACTGGGTTACAACGGGCATTCCAATTTCAATGCCGTCACGGGTTCCGCGATTGAGTGAGATAGTTTGCAAAGGTGCGTTTGAGTCTGAGTTACTGATTACATCAGCCGCTACATATTCTTGATTTTGCGTTTGGGATGTGTAGTTGACCAACTCAGAAAGCCGTTGATAGTCATTAGCAACTTCGCGCAGTTCAACGAGTTCAGATTGATAACGTGCAAGCGCTTCTTCAAGATCGGCAACTCGCCTTTGAAGGGTTGGGACATCTGAGGGCATATCGACTGTTTTTACGGTTTCAAGGGTCGTACGATTGAGTAACTCTGTGATGAAGTTCAACGGAATGGATAGAATGCCAGTCGCTGGTGATAAAATCCCAGCTTGGCTGGCGGTGATGAGTGCCAAACAAATGAGTAGGCATACACCCAAAAAAAGTAAGCGATTTGATCGCCAATTGCGCACGATTTGTTGCCCTGCCTGTGCTAATGATTGGATGCATTATAGCAAAGTTGTTGGCTGGCGTTGATTTGCAACATGCGGTAAGCGGTTAAAAACCAAACCCAAGATGAATTCTTGATTGCATTCGCCAAGCTTGGCTTAGTGGCGGGTGCTGCCCCGCTCCAAACCCACTAGCAACCGCCGTAGGTTGTTGTAATCTTCAAGCACACGTCCGGCTCCGCGAGCGACGCAGGTCATCGGATCTTCGGCAAGCCACGTACGGATATTGACTTCATCCGCGATTCGTTCTGTCAGACCTTTTAGCTGGCTACTACCACCAGCCATACAGATGCCGCTTTCCATAAGGTCAGCGACCAATTCAGGCGGCGTATCATCCAAGGCATCTTTTACCGTGTCGACAATAATATCCACCGAGCCGGACACGGCTTCACGAATTTCGATAGAACTGACTTCAACCGACGCCGGTAGACCGGTCATCAAGTTGCGTCCTTTAACTATATGGGTGCGTTCTTGCGGGAGCGGATAGGCCGAACCGATTTCTTCTTTTACTTTTTGGGCCGTAGGCTCACCGATGAGAAGGTTATGCTTGGTGCGCATGTATTGAACGATGTCTTCATCCATCTCGTCACCTGCGACGCGGATGGAGCGACTGATGACGATACCGCCAAGGGAGAAGATTGCCACTTCAGTTGTACCGCCGCCAATGTCGATGATCATGCTGCCGCGTGTTTCTTGAACAGGTAATCCCGCGCCAATTGCTGCTGCAACTGGTTCTTCGATTAGATAGGCTTCACGAGCACCAGCGCTAATGGCGGCGTCGAACACAGCACGCTTTTCGACTTCAGTGACGCCGCTAGGGATGCCTACGACAACGCGAGGCCGGGGCAGTGGAACCCATGTTTGTTCATGGGCTTTATTAATCAGATGATGAAGCATAGCTTCGGTTACTTCGAACTCGCTGATGACCCCGTCTCGCAATGGGCGGACAACAATAATATCCTTAGGATTCTTGTTCCACATTTCTTTGGCGCGTGCGCCAACTTCGATTGGACGACGGGTCTTCTTTTCAAGCGCGACAAAGGACGGTTCATTGATAACAATGCCCTTGCCACGGACGCTTACAAGTGTGTTCGCTGTACCCAAGTCGATACCAATGTCCAGCGAAAAAATGCCGAGCAAAAAATAAAAGGGACTCTGCACTTAGAAGACTCCTCACGAAAAGGAAAGCGGGCGGCATTATAACACGCGCTAGGCTGATTACAAAGCTACCGCCACTATACGGCAACTATACTATAATGATTGCGAATGATCGCTAACATCAACAAAATAGCATTTGCAATCGGTAGATATTCCAATGACTGGTATTAAAGGGCACGTTCCCTTTCTGAATTAATTTTATGCTTGAAACTGTACGGCAAATCATAAAAAAGTTCCAACTTGTTGCACCGGGCGACGTTATCGTTGTCGGCGTGTCTGGTGGCGCGGATTCACTGGCATTGCTTCATTTACTGCGAGAGCTGGAGCCAAGAATAGCGTTTAATCTACATGCTGCAACGCTTAATCACCAATTGAGGGGCGAGGAAAGCGACGGAGATGTCGCGTTTGTGGAGAGAATTTGTTCTGATTGGGATATTCCATTGGTGGTTGGAACAACGGATGTTAAGGGGTTGGCAGCCAGTCGTAAATTGGGAATCGAGGCAGCAGCACGGGTAGCCCGATATGATTTTTTGGCAGAAACTGCGAGTTCGGTAGGGGCTATGACGATTGCTGTGGCGCACCATGCAGATGATCAAGCGGAGACGGTATTGATGCACCTGCTGCGTGGGGCAGGGATGAAGGGTGCAGCGGGCATGAGGCTAAAATCGCCGGTGCCTGAACATGCGAATTTGTCCCTTATTCGTCCTTTGCTACGGGTTACGAGGGCGGAGATCGAGGCATATTGTGAAGCATGTGGGGTAACACCACGCCACGACTCGACTAATGATGACACGACGATTTTTCGGAATTATATCAGGCGCGATGCTTTGCCGTATTTAGAGCATCGCAGCCCGCATGTTCGCGTGGCGTTGGCGCGATTCGCCGAGCTGGCAGCGGTTGAGGATGATTATTTCAATCAGCAGGTTCAACAATTGGTTGAGTTGAACACTGTTGAAAGTATTGAAAGCCGAGTTTCAATTTCTCGCCGTGCGTTCCAACGGATGCACATGGCTTTACAGCGGCGGTTGTTGATGTGGGCGGTAGGACAGTTAGAAACAAGCGAAAGCGCTCCCTCACAACTTATTTTAGAAGCTGTCGAAATTGGAATACGGGGACAGCAAGGCTCTGTTGGATTACTCGGCAGTGGGTTGAGGCTTAGAGTTGATTACGATTTGATCTATGTGGAACATATTGATGCTCCGGTGCCAAAAGCTGATCTGCCGTTGTTGAATATGGGATATGAGCAGAAGGTTGAAATACCATCTGTCATTGATTTGGGAGATTACCGATTGGCTGTGGGGTTGGATAAAGTTACTAATGAAGCGCTAAGCTGCCAACTCGCAATTGATGATGTTTCAACTGTTATTTTGCGTACCCGGCAAAACGGGGATCGGTTTACCCCGTTTGGTATGGATGGTCACACGCAGAAGTTGAGCAGATGGATGGTGAATGCAAAAATCCCACAAGTTATTCGTGATCAAATCCCATTAATTGTCATAAATGGGGATATTGCTGGAATCTTTGTGAATAGGCGCTGGATAATTAGCGATTCATTCGCGGTGCGGAATACTTCATCGCGTGTTATTTATTTTCAATTTCTGCAAAATTCATGAATTTCCGAAAATTTTAAGTAATAAACAAGTATGTAAGAGGCGCTGTTGGTTGCAAAAGTAGAAAGAGTTGAGTATCCTTAAGACAAAATATGGGAATAGTGAACACTAGATATAGGTTGGTCTATGGACACGATGATTGATACTGCCCACGTTTTGGTGGTTGATGATGAAGGAGCAATTCGTTATTCCGTCAGCAAAACGCTCCAACGCATTGGGTATCAAGTGGATGAAGCAGCCAGTGGCGAAGAAGCGCTTGAAATGATTGCGCGGAGCGAATATGAAGTTATCCTGACCGATATTCGTATGCCGGGGCTGACAGGTGTCGATTTACTTAAGCGCATCAAAGACCTTTCACCGGATGCCATTGTTATCCTTATGACGGGTTATGCAAGCCTAGGAACAGCGGTCGAAAGCCTGCGATTGGGTGCACACGATTACTTGATTAAGCCCAGCAGCAGCCAAGATATTCGACAGAGTGTGGCGCGGGGTGTCGAGCGTGCTCGTAACCTGAAACGCCGTCGCGCCCTGTTAGATGCTATCCGCAGCAATGTGTTTGAACTGACCCGTGCGGACGTGGAAGCGATTGCGGCGGTTTACGAGGATGAAGAACCGGCGATTGTTCCAGAAGCACGCTACGAGAGCAGCGCACCGGTTGAACCGATGAACGCAAACATGACACTTGGGCCGCTGACGATTTACCCCGGTCGTTACCAGATTTCGGTGGGTGACCAGCCGATTGACCTGACCCCGACCGAGTTTGACCTGCTGTTGTATCTAGCGGCGCACCGTGGACGTGTGGTTTCGTGCCATGAACTGGTGCGGGAAGTACGCGGGTACGCAGTTGATGAGGCGGAAGCGCGTGAAGTTATTCGCCCGCACGTGAGCAACCTGCGCCGGAAGCTGAAGCAGACGGGTAAGGATGCGGATTTGATCGTGAATGTACGTGGTATCGGTTACCGTCTCAGTGAGACAGGTCAGTAAGAACGTCATCTGAATGCGTTTGACTAATCATTCATATGCTCTTATCGGAACACGGAGGCTATCGCGTATAGTGCTCTGTGTTTTTATTTGCCTGAGTTTAGGCGTAGGCGGCATAACACAAGCACAGGATGACCTGCTGTCGACTATGACATTGGAACAGCGGGTGGCACAAATGTTTGTCGTCAATTTGTACGGCAGCCAGTTGAATGAGCCTGCGCGTGACTTTTTGACACGTTATCATCCGGGGGGCGTCGTGTTATTGCCGGAGAACATCCGAACACCACAGGATGTTACACGGCTAAACAATGTTTACCAGCAGACAATTATAGACAGCGGCGGACTGCCCCTATTTATCTCAGTCGATCAAGAGGGTGGGACGATTGCTCACTTGCGGGAAGGGTTTACTACATTTCCAGTGCCAATGTTGTTGACGGCTTCTGGCGATACGGAGTTAGCTTACCGAGTAGGGCAGGCGATGGGGGAGGAGATGCTGGCGGTGGGGGTGAATATGAACCTCGCACCGGTGGCTGACCTCGAAACTAACCCCAATAACCCTATTATTAAACGGCGCTCGTATGGTAGTGACCCAACGATGGTTAGCCCGATTGTGGCGGCTTATATCGAGGGGATGCAGGCGACGAACGTACTGGCGACAGCAAAGCATTTCCCCGGCCACGGCGACAGTAGTGATGACTCGCATGTTGGACTACCTGTGATTGACCTTGACCGTGAACGGCTGGAAATGGTGGAACTCGCGCCGTACCGAGCGGCGATTGAGGCCGGCGTGAGTACGATTATGGTGGCGCACATCTGGTATCCGGCATTGGAACCACAGCCCGATTTACCGGCGTCGATGTCTTACAATGTGATTACCGGATTGCTGCGCGAGGAAATGGGTTACGACGGGTTGATCATAACCGACGCGCTGGATATGGACGCGATTGATACGGTTTACAGCTACCCAAGTGCATCCTTACAGGCGATTAAGGCGGGTGTTGATCTGGTGATCGCAGCGCATATGAGCCTTGACGCGCAGGCCGCAGGTATTCAGCGAGTGGTGGATGCGGTACAGTCCGGCGAGATAACAGAAGAACGGATTAACGAGTCGGTACGGCGGATACTGGCTGCGAAGGAACAATTCGGCATATTGGACTGGGAACCGCTTGACCCGACGACTGTGAATGCACGACTGAATTTGGATGCACACGCTGAGCTGGTGAGCGAGATTTTTAATAAAGGTGTGACGGTGGCGGTTGACCGTAACACGGTTATTCCTTTCAAGACTGGACAGACGGTGGCGGTGATTTTCCCCGGTACGCGACCGCGCATTCAACAAGAATGTACAGCCGAGGGGGTTATCGTAAAACCGCTGGCGGTTTCCGAGACACCAACCGAGAGCGATATTGCGAGTGCGCAGCGGATGGCAGCACAGGTCGACTTTGTGGTGGTGTTCAGCGAGAACGCGGATGTAACCCCACAGCGGCGGGCATTGGTGAATGCTTTACCACCGGACAAGACAATCGCGGTGGCATTGGCTTCCCCTTACGACTGGATGACTTACCCGCAAGTGGCGGGTTACGTGGTGACTTACAGCCCGTTACCGCAGGCAGTTCCAGCGGCATGTGGGGTGCTATTTGGGCGAATACCGGCGAATGGGAAGCTGTCGATTACGCTGGAGGGGTTAGTTGATAGTCGGTAGCTCTTAGCGGTTAGCGATTGGCTTATAGCTCCAATATGGTCACCAGCTATCAGTCGTCAGTCTCCAGCAATAAGGCATAGGCAAGTCATTAAAAATGTTGTGGCGGCATTGGCGGCGGCGGCGGCAGTAGGATGCCAATACAGCTTTTGGCGATTAGCGATTGGTTTTTAGCTCCAATACGGTCACCAGCTATCAGTCGTCAGTAGCCAGCGAAATGGACAGCCCGCTGCTGCCCCACAAGGGGACTATAGCAATGTTTGCTGCAAAAATAGTCTTCAGTCTATAGTCGCCAGTCATCAGCTTAATGCAAAGGCAGGTTGCAATCTATAGGTGATACTACGTGTAGTAACCAAAGTTTTGTGTCGGAATTGTCGTAAATGTCGGTGACATTATGTGATTTCTCCCTCATATGTCGGCGAAGTCGTCGTTGGCGGAAATGTCGGTTGGCAAATTTGGCAGCAAATACGGCAATGGCAAAGTGGTAGTCTTTAGTCGTCAGTTAATAGTCATTAGTCGAATGCAAAATATGCAGAATTTTGATCTTTGGATCTTTTGAACCCGCAATCCAATTGTGACCACCGTCCCTGTCGATTGTAGTGAACAGGGCGCATTCGATTACGCGCCGTTCAGCAATCCGATTGAATCGGTGTGAAAAGTGTGATCACATTTCAATCCATTTTAGAACAAATGGGCGTGTTGAGTCAACCGGTTTTGGTTAGAGTTTTCAAACGTTTGGGTAGGAAATGGAGCAATGTAGTTGGTCGCCTTTTGGTAATTATGATGGTTAGTGGTGGACAAGCCAGCGACAAGCCCCTACAAATGGCGGTTGTGGGAGTGATGTAACGATGAGGGCGGACGTAGCACGCTACGTCCCTACGAAAATACGATGGTTGTTAGCCATAATTGTTGTCAATAGGGCGCACAGCCGTGCGCTCCTATGATAAAAATATTTGGGTGCGTTTAGAACGCGCCTTGCGTATGGAACATGAAGGCGAAGAAGTTGGTTTGTTCGTCGAGCGTCATGGGACGGGGGCGGGCGAGGTCGTCAATGATGCCGGTGAACAGATCAACATTGAGCAGCTTACCGTTATAGATGTAGAGTTCATCCATGAAGAAGCGACTGTTGCCCCAGAAGGGTTGGTCGAAGAACAGGTTGCCAAGGCCGTAATGTAAGAAGGCTTCTTGACCCGTGCGCGCGCCGTAGAAGGCCATCGTTTGTGGTTTATGCGCCTGCGTACCGAGAACGACATCCGCGCCGAGGTCGGCGACCCCTTGAAAGTCGGAGATTTGCTGACCGCTGGGCAAGTAATCCTCAATTTCGAGATACTGCACCGAAACGACGACGAAATTACCCCCGGCTTTAAGCTGCGGGATGATGACGCGCATCCAATCCCAATCGCAGAAGGCCGCGCCGGGGGTGGTGTCTTTGGCGAGGGCGTAGTAGGGGCCGATCCAGTTACAGGCGAGCATGGCGATTTTATTGCCGTTATGATCGAGGATGAGGGGCTGACGCGCATCGGCGAGGTTTGCGCCACCGCCAATGGTACGGATGCCATGCCACTGATACCATTCGAGGGTGCGGAGGTAGTTTTCGATGCCGAAGTCGTTATTGTGGTTACCTGTGAGTTCGACCACATCAAGGCCGAGCTTGGTGAGCAGGTCGAAGTGGGTTTCTTTGGAGCAGAATTCACCGAGCGGCGGGGTCGTATCGGCCTGCGGACAGTTGGGCGAGAAGGAAACCTCGTTACTGGTGTGGAAAAAGTCGGTGCGCTCGACAAAGGGTAGGATGCCGGATGCTGCCCAATCGGTTCCCTGTTCATCGAGTTCGGTACGGGTGAGGCGGGTGAGGGCGGTGACACCGGACATCAGCAAGCGTGTGAGCTTTTGCGGTTCGAAGTTGGGTTGATCGGTGGTAAAGGCGAATGGGTAGGTTGTGAGATCCGTATCGAGCGGATGGGTATCGCCGATATGCAGGACACGGTAACGGGTGATGAGGCGGTCGAAAGCGATAAGCGTGTAGAGTTTGCCATTGCGCCACAGGCTGTTTTGCAGAGCATCGTCGGCGACAATCTGTATGGCGGGCGAGAGATTTACGCCGAAGCCCGCTAATGCAGCAGCGGTGGTTTCGTCAAGAATGAGTGCAGAATCCGGCTGACCAAGGCTAATGGATTGCAACTGCTCAATGGTGATTTGGCTCAAGAGACTTGGGAAGGACACGGCGGGAAGGAATAGAGCGAAACCCTGTTCGCTGACGGCGGCAGGTTCAGCGGTGGTTTCTGCCGTCTGTGCCGGTTCAAACGTTAGCGTTTGAGTTGGGACAGCAAGCGGTGTTTGCGGTGTGTTGGTCGCAAATACAATCGCTGGCATGGCGGGTGCGGCGGTGGGTGACTGTGCAACCGCGAGCCAAGGTTCCGCGTAAAAGGCTACGTATTCCGCGACGTGCTGCTTCCAGTGAATGTTGTTATGTTCACCTTCAGGGTAAATGATGAAAGTGTGGGGGATGCCGCGTTCGTCGAGCCGTTCGTGCATGAGGTCGATGCCGGGGGCGGCGTAGTCGGCGTTACCACGGTCGAGCATGATGCGCAGGGTATCGAGGTTAGTGGCATTACGGGCGAGTTTGAGCGGGTCATAATCGGGCGGAGCGTTGCCTTCGGCAAAGAAGGCGCTGTGACCACCAACGGAACTAAAGAGGTCGGGATGGCGGAAGGCGATTTCGTATGCCCAGAAGCCACCGCGTGAGATGCCGCCGATACCGCGTGTTTCACGACGTTGGTCAATGCGGTATTGGGATTCGACCAGCGGCATGAGTTCATTGAGAAACACATTTTCCCATGAGACGTAATCAAACTGGTTTTTGTTGGCAAGCCATTCGCCGTAGGGCATGACGACGATCATGGGCGGGAGTGTGCCAGCGGTGATGCCTTCATCTAGAGTCTGCTGGATGCCCAAACGCACCCAATGTCCGTCATCGTCATTCGAGCCATGCATGAGGTAAACGACCGGATAGACATTGGTCGAAGCATCGTAACAGGGAGGGGTGTAGACGGAATAATAGAAGGTGGTTTCGGCAGGGGCGCTGCGGAAACTGCTACGCGTGACTGCGCCGGTTGACGAGGCGCAGGTTTGGGCGGCGTTGGTGGACGGTTGGATGAACGTTAGCACCGCGAAGATGGTAACGATGGTGAGAATTTGGGTAATGCGGAGGGATGTTGTTTTGGGTGAATGCACTTGACCAGCCTTCAACTTGCGTTTCGATTTGGTTGTATAATGCCGTGCGCTGGAAAATGGAGCATTTTGAACGGATTGCCTCGTTGCATCGCATCAGGCTAAAGCCGTGATGCTAGACAAGGGACAAGTCCACTAAAGGGACTTCAAAACCGTTCACCTAGTTACTGCATTCCAATTGAACGGGCACGACCTGTAAATGATAAATAATATCTATTTTATGCCTGAGGGTAATTGATGCTGCCTCAGTTCTCGTTTGCAAAATCTGATTATCATCCTACCAGAATTTTCTGGTGGGTTATTTTACTGCTGTTGAGTGTGGCGTGGCTAGGCATTATTGGGCTTGACCATGATGCGATGTGGTATGACGAGATTTATTCGTACATTTACGCGGGGGGTGAGCAGTACGGGCCGATTGGGGCAGGGGATGTGCTGACGCGGGTGGTGGAGCAGTTGCAGCACGAGAAGAATCCACCGGGGTATTACCTGATGCTGCATTATTGGTTGGGTGCGGTTGGGTCATCGGCAGTGGCGGGGCGGATGCTCTCGCTGTTGTTCGGGGTGCTGTCGGTGGCGATGACCTATCGTTTGGGTCGGGATTATGCGGCGTGGGCAGGCATTCAGTCGGCGGCTCTGGTGGGGTTAGGCGCGGCGGTGGCGGTGGGCGCATCGGCGTACTACCTCTATTATCTGCACGAGCTGCGCGTGTATACGCTGATTGTGCTGTGTGCGGCGTTTGAGGTGTGGGCGTATTTGAAGCTGGTACAAAGGCAAAATACGAGATTTAACCACAGAGACACAGAGAGCACAGAGGAATACAGAGGAATACAAAAGCGATTTACCACAGAGGCACAGAGATACACAGAGAGTTCCTCAAAGGCTGTGCCAGAATTTTTTAGCGTAGATGCGGAGAAAAGAAGCGATTGGGGGCTGCAAGCGGCGTTTGTGGTGGTGACGGGGGCATCACTTTACCTGCATTATCAGTTGATGTTCGTGTTCGGGGTTATCGGCCTATACCATCTGGTGACGGTACGTATGACGCGTCAGTGGTGGCGGGTGGCGGTGCTGATCGGTGCGGCGGGGGTATTATTCCTGCCGTGGGTGTGGACGGTCTACACGTTTTCGGAGGGAAGCACGGTTAACGCGGTGGTGGGGATGGCGACGGCGAAGGTTATCCCCGCGCTGCTGCTGACGTTTAGCAACAACAGCGTGGCGCTGCTGGGGTTGGTGGCGGTATTCGCGGTGTATAAACATGCGCGGCAGTATAAGGCGATACTGCTGCTGGTGGCGTTCGGCGTGGTGGGGGTATTAGCGGCGAATATGGTGTATCCGTTCATTAACCAGATACGGTACATCATGTTCCTATGGCCGCTGCTGGCGGTGGTGGTCGGGTTAGGGGTAGAGCGGTTGAGCCGTGTGGGGATCGCGCCGGTGGTTGTGCTAGGGATATGGATGGCGGCGGGGTTGTGGACGGTGGCAGCGAATGACTTCAGCGGATATTTGTACGGCATCATTCCATCGTGGCGGGAGTTCCGCACGACGTTGGAGCAACAGGCGCAGGTGGGGGATGTGGTGGCTTACCACGCGGGGAATTACGACTGGATACGGTCATTGGAACTTGACCATTATATGTACGGTTTGCCGCTGACACACCAGATGATGGAATACATTGACGGTAAGCCGGAGAATGACGATTACTACAACCACGCGCGGGCGTTCGTGGCGGATAAGGTGAATGTGTGGGTGGCGTTGTCGCATGTTGACCCGCCGAATTTCCGACTAGAGGCGTTCCAACGAGCGCTGGTGGACGAGGGATTTGTCGATTGTTATACAGCACTGGATGATGAGTCGGTGACGCTGAGTTTGGCAACACGGCTGCCTGAGGATGCACATGATATGCCGCTGCAATTTGGCGATGGTATTTTTATGCAGTTGGTTGAGCCGGTCAGGAGCGACCGATTAGGCCAAGTGACTGTTGTCATAGGCTCGGCAAAAGCAGAAGATGTACCGGATGACCAGTATTCGGTAGCGGTACATGTGGTGGATACGGCAGGCAACCTTGTGGCGCAGGCGGATTATGGTTTGCCGAACGCGGAACGGGCGTGTATAAAAACCGGATTAAATGTCCCAGCAGGCGCATACACTTTGCGCGTGGCAGTGTATAATTGGCAGACAGGTGAGCGCGTGTTGGGGGTAGACCCACTCACAGGCGAAGAAGCAGACCGTTTGGTGGCAGCTAGCTTCGATGTTGAGTGATGTTTACTAACGCGACTCTAAGCCACTCCGGATCACTATTCCGGTTCAGTTGTAACTCAAGGGCGACCGGCAACCGGTGCGCCGTGTTTGTTTTTTGATGGCATACGTTTTGAGCGTAGAAAGCAACGGCTAAATGGGCACTTTAAACCCTGATCTGCTCTCTAAAGATTTAGACGCGGTGATGAATGACGCGGTGGCACTTAAAGACCAATACCGCAAACCGACGTTACAACCTGAATTGATCTTGCTGGCGCTGCTACGGCACCCCGATACATCTGCGGCGCGGCTGCTGGATGTGTTCACCAGCACACGGGCGATTGACACTGCCAAGCTCGACCGGCAGGTGCATCTGGCGGTTGAGGGGCGCGGTGACCCGAACGGCAACCTCGACTTCGTGGCGAAGGGCAATCGGCAGGTACCGCTTTCTAAGCAGGCTATCATCCTGATTGATGACGCACTGAGTCTTGCGAATTCACAGGATGAGGTGCGGGTAGATACTGACCATATGCTCAGTATTATGGCGGAACCGTCGATGTCCACCAGTGGTTTGCTGCGGGCGCAGGGGATTACCCCGAAGGCGATTGCTGACATCCGCATGGATAATTCGCAGGTGCGGTTGAAGCCGGATGGTACGACGCAAGATGTGGTGGCACAGGCGAAGGCTGGTAAGCTGCGGGCGGTTTACTTCCGCGAGGGTTTGCTGCGCGACATGATTAATATTTTGTCGCAGTCGGTGAAGCGGCACATTATTCTGGTGGGGCCGGACGGCGTGGGTAAGCGGACGCTGGCCTACAGCCTCGGTTTGTTGATGTCCGAGGGCAAGGGGCCGGTGGGGCTGAAGAACTTTGTGCAGATTGACGAGACTTCGCTGCTGGATAACGACCAGAAAACGGTACGGGCGGGGTTAAGCCAAGCAGCAGACGGCATTCTGTTTATCCCCCACTTGCACCGTTTCTTCGGCGGGCCGATTAAAGCAGAGTTCAGCAAGGCGACACCGCTGATTCAGAAGGCGTTTTTGGGTGATAATCCGGTGATTATCGGTACGACGACCGAGCAGGATTATAAAGAACGGCTACAGTCGGTCAGCGCTTTGTCGGAAAATAGTAATGTGATCCGTGTGCCAGAACCTTCGGTAGATGAGACCCTCGAAATCTTAAAGATTTTAAAGACGCACCTTGAGGCTGACTACAAACTTACGGTTACAGACGATGCATTATCACTCTCGGTACGGTTGGCGAAGCGCTACTTTAGCTCGTCGCCCTTGCCACGGAGCGCCGAGCAACTGCTGCACCGGACGGCGGCGATGGTGAGCATGAGCCAGCAGAGCCAACTGCCATTCAAGCATGAACGGGCAGGCGATACCAATTTGGATGCCGAGGATATTACGCTGACGGCGAGCCAGATGACGGGCATCCCCGTGAGCAAGTTGGGTGAAGATGAACGGCTGCGGTATGCGAGTATGGTGGAGCATATCAAAGAACGGTTGATCGGGCAGGATGAGGCTGTGCTGGCGGTGAGCCGCGCGATTAAAACGGCGCGTGTCGGATTGAAAGACGCGAAGCGCCCGATTGGGTCGTTCTTGTTCCTTGGGCCGACGGGTGTGGGTAAAACCGAACTGGCGAAGGCGCTGGCGGCGTTCATGTTCGGCAGTGAGGATGCGATGCTGCCGCTGGATATGAGCGAATTTAAGGACGAAAGCAGCCTTAACCGTTTGATCGGTTCGCCGAGCGGTTATGTGGACAGCGAGGCGGGTGGACAGCTTACCGAGCGTGTACGGCAGCAGCCCTATATTATCGTGCTGTTTGATGAAGTCGAAAAAGCGCATCCGCGCATTATGGACATCTTGCTACAGGTGATTGAAGAAGGCCGTTTGACGGATGGGCGGGGTAACACGACCCAGTTCAGCGAAACGGTGATTATCCTGACGAGTAACCTCGGCGCGGAGTATCTGGCAGTACCTGTGATTACAGATGATATTCGTGAGGAGGCGATGGAAGAAGTGCGGACATGGTTCCGACCGGAATTCCTGAACCGCCTTGATGAAGTGATTATGTTTAATGCACTGTCGCCGGCAGACCTGCATAACATCTTGCAACTGCTCTTGAAGAAAGAACGCAAGATGGCGGCTGATCGTGGCCTGACGTTGGATTTCACGGATGCGTCGATTGAGTGGATGCTGGCGCAGAACGATGAGCCTGAGTATGGCGCACGACCGCTGCAACGCATCATCCGGCGTTTCGTGCGTGAACCACTGGCGGACTTTTTGCTGAAGGTGAATCCTCCTGCTGGCACAGAAGTGAAAGCGGATGCTGACGCGAACGGATTGAAGTTCGCGGCACTGGTGGACGGTAAAGAAGTGACGGTGGGGAGCTAATTTTGCGCTTTTTCATCACCAGTTTCTTGGGATTGGTTTCGGCTGCTGCTGGTATTCTCACAGTTGTGAAGGATCGGGGTGGTTTGCTGAGCACGGTGCAGATTATTGTTAGTGAACTGCCGTGGCTGACGGGATTAGTCGGCGCAGCAGCGGTAATATGGTCGCTGATCGGCAGGCCGAAGTTGTGGTTCGGGGCGATTGCCGGCGGGATTGGTGTGTTATTAGCGGCTAAACCGTTAATGGATTATCGGGCGACGGTTGAGGACGCGGCCTCGGCGATGCGGACGGGACTCGGTAAAGACTACGAAGCTGAAATCCAGCCAGTGGTGCATCACCGATTGCTGCCCGTTACGGTTGCGCTGCCCAACCTATTTGGTTCACATTTAAAGGCGGCACGGGCGCGAGTGTGGCGTGATCTTGTTTACGCGACCCCGAATGGTAAGCCACTGAAATTAGATGTTTACGAGCCGATGACGAAGCCGGTTGTGGGGCAGTCATATCCGGCAATCATTGTTATTCACGGTGGTGGCTGGCGAAACGGGGACAAGCAAGAATACTTTGAGCCGACTTCGCGTTATCTGGCTAATTTGGGCTATGTCGTTTTTGATATTCAATACCGTTTGTCGGGAATGGCACTTTGGCCCGCCCAATTGGAAGACGCGCAGACGGCAATCCAATGGGTACGGGACTGCGCAGGGGAATATAACGTTGACCCACGTCGGATTGCGCTGCTGGGGCGTTCGGCAGGGGCGCATATCGCGCTGATGGCGGCACTGAAGGCTGATGCGGCGACACAAGTACAAGCAGTCATCGGTTTTTATACCCCCACAGACCTTAAGTATGAAAACCTCACCTCTGTTTCACCGATTTTTGATTTACTCGGTGGGTCTTGGGAACAATTGCGAGATGCCTATACGGCAGCGAACCCGATAGACCAACCGTTTGGCAAGCTACCGCCGATGTTTTTGGTGGAAGGTATGATGGACACGATAGTGCCGTATGTCGATGGCGACCAGTTAAGCCAACGGTTGACGATGAGTGGAAACACGTTTGTGCATATACGGATACCGTGGGCACGGCATGGTTTCGACGCTGTAACGTTTGGTTTGGGCGCACAATTGGCGCAGTATCACCTAGACCGCTTTTTGGCATATACCTTTTTCAGGGAGCAGTAGACATGCCCGCGACGCTTAGTGCGCGCCCGATGCCACAGCGCCCTGCAAATGGATTGTTGGCGTGGGAGGCGACAATTGGTTATTTGCGTTTGCAGTACCGGTTGGATGCCTCGCTGACTCTGCGTGCTGTGGCTGCGGGGAGTGTGATTAGTTGGAACGCTTACGCGGTATGGGGACAGAACACCGAGCTGGTGACGGACAAGCCTTCTATGACAACCGCGTTACGAGACTTGTGGTCGGTGGTTGACCGCAAGCATGTGATTTTCGAATCGCGCGAGGCGATGCTGCGCCGCCCCTCAAATTATAGTGATGATGAATGGTTGGATGCTGCTACGCGGAACGTATTCAACCAGATGATCGAGTTATTCCAAGTTGCCTGTGCCCCCGCATGGACGCTGACACTCATTTATGAACCTGTTGAAATAGCAGATGTTCGGTTTCAAGCACGGCTCATGACAGAACGCGATTCGCTGAATATGCTAGGGCAGGGGGCAACTTTGCAAGCAGCCTGCCGCGATTTGCTGCGGGTAACGGCACAGATGCACATCCAGCGGCGCAAACGCCAGACTTCTGAAAACGAAGTTCAAAAGTAGTCTTAATCCCCGCGAACGGATAAGATTGCAGGCAAAAATCTATTCGTACCTATTAAGGAGTTTATTATATGACGCAGGTCGATACCTCAATTTTCCGCAAGTATGACATTCGCGGAATCGTTAGCGGCGATAAACCCCAGATCACACCTGATCTTGCGCGGTTGGTAGGTAAAGCGCTGGGCACTTATTTACCCCAGCAGTTCCAGACTGATCGTGTGTTTGTGGGCTGTGATAACCGCACAACCTCACCCGGCATCAAGCAGGCGATGGCGGAGGGTTTGGTTTCCACCGGTATGAATGTGACCGATATCGGTGCGGTGATGACGCCGACCCTGTATTTCGCCTCGGCAAGCTACGCCGGCAAGGGCGCAGGCGTGATGATTACCGGCAGCCACCTCGATACCCGTTATAACGGTATCAAAATGGCTTACGGGTCACTGGCGCTGGCAGATGAGCAAATCCTAGCGCTGTTGAATCTTATTCAAACGGATGCGTTTGTAACCGGACAGGGCGAAATTGACAGTGACCCGCAGATGATTTACAAGCATATGGATACGATTGGCTCGAAGGTCAAGATCAACCGCCCGTTGAAGGTGGTACTGGATGCGGGTAATGGTTTGAGCGGGACATACATCCCCGATGTGTTGAAGAAGTTGGGTGTGGAAGTTGTCGGCCTCTATTTGGAGTCGGATGGCACCTACCCGAACCACCTGCCGAACCCTGAAGACCCTGAAACCACGAAGGATTTGGAAGCGAAAGTGGTGGAAGTGGGCGCGGATCTGGGATTAGGTTTTGACGGTGACTCCGACCGCTGCGGGTTTATTGATGACCACGGGCATCATATCGCGGCTGACCGGTTGCTGGCGCTGCTGGCGCGTGACCTGTTGAGCCGCCAACCGGGCGCGAAGATCGTGTTTGACGTGAAAGCGTCGCAAGCGCTGCCGGATGAAATTAAGAAGTACGGCGGTGTACCGGTGATGTGGAAAACCGGACACAGCTTGATGAAGAAGAAGATGCACGAAATCGGTTCACCTTTGGGCGGCGAGGTGAGCGGTCACTTGTTTGTCGGTGAGAATTATTATGGCTTCGATGATGCGCCGTTGATCGCGCTTAAGACGCTGGAAATTATCGCGAACTCCGACAAAACGATCTCGCAGATCTTTGATGAGATTCCAAAGTTGGTGGCGACGCCGGAAATTATCCTGTCCGCGCCGGATGCAACCAAGTTTCAAATTATCCAAGAAATTTCGGATATTCTGGCGAAGCAGTATGACGTGATTACACTGGATGGTGTACGGGCATCGTTTAGCGGCGGCTGGGGCATGGTACGCGCCAGCAATACGCAGCCAGCTATTACGCTGCGGTTCGAGGCATATACTAAAGAGCAGATTGTGGAATACATGAAGATATTCACGGCGCTGCTGGATAAGTACCCTGATGTTGACCAAGGCAAGCTGCTGGATCAAGTGAAGGGTTTCAGCTAGTTTAGTAATCAATTAACCCCCTCATCCCAACCCTTCTCCCCCGAACTCAAGGGAGAAGGGCTTTAATGCATGATAGGGGTGCACAGTTAGTGATTAGTGTGAAGATTGAACACGGATGTAGCACGCTACGTCCCTACAATATGGTTTACTACTGAGTAGGATTTTATCTTGCCTGACCATTTTCAGACGATATATAGCCAACATGCCGATCAATATGAGGCGTTGATTCAACGCGAGGATTATGAAGGCAACATCCTCAAGACGCTGCAAACCATTCGACCATTAGCGGGTATAGATGTAGCGGAATGGGGGGCGGGAACGGGACGCTTGACGTTGATGCTAGTGCCGCTGGTCAAGCGTTTGCGGGCATATGAAGGTTCGCAGCACATGCTTGACGTGGCGATTGCTAAACTGAAAGCGACCGGATTAGCGAATTGGCAGACGGAAGTGGCTGATAACCGGAATGTTCCGGCTGAGGACGATTCGGCAGATGTGGCGATTGAAGGGTGGAGTTTCGGACATCTCAACGGTTGGTATCCTGATAGCTGGCGTGAGGAAATGAGCAAGGCGTTGGGCGAGATGGAACGGGTGCTGCGCCCCGGCGGGACGATTATCCTGTTGGAGACGTTGGGTACCGGACGCGAGACACCGAAAGCGCCTACGCAAGGCTTAGCTGAACTCTATGCCTGGTTGGAAGGTGAACAGGATTACCAATCAACCATCATCCGTACCGACTATAAGTTTGAGTCATTGGAAGAAGCAGAGCGGTTGACACGCTTTTTCTTCGGCGACGAACTGGCGAACGAGGTGGTGCGGAAGAACTGGGTGATCCTGCCGGAATCCACCGGTGTGTGGTGGAAAACGGTTTAGCGGCGTTTGTGTTCGACCAGTTCGGCATAAATAGTACGGAATTGACGCACAGTTGCCTGAATTGTAAAGCGTTCCTCGACAAGTTGGCGGGCAGTTTTCCCTAATGCTGCCCGTTGTTTCTCATTCTCTAGTAACAATTTGATCGCTTCTGCGAGTGCCGCATCATCGCCCACCGGAACGCAGATGCCAAGCGCTGGATGATCGGGCAGCAAGCCAACGGCTGTGCCGACGGTGGGAATACCGCAAGCAGCGGCTTCGAGCGTGACCATGCCTAATCCCTCGTGAAGCGAACATAGGATATTGAGCGCGGCTTGCTGATAGTAGGCATGTGTTTCGAGATGCGACACAGCGCCGATGAAGCGCACGCGCTGACTGATGCCGAGTTCAGTGGCTAGAGTGCGGAGCGTGGTTTCTTGCGGGCCTGTGCCGAGGATGTCGAGGGTGATTGACTCGTTCAGCCGAGCTAGGGCGCGTAGCAACGTCACCTGATCTTTGACAGGAACGAGCGAGGCGGCGTGTATGAGCTTTGTGCTGGAAGTCAGCGGGTTAGGAAGAGGACGGAATATGGTAGTGTTGATGCCAAGGGTAACGATCTGTGTTTTTGTTGGTGGCAGCTTGTAACCTGCCTGTGCAATGAGTCGTTCTGCATAGGTACAGGCAGCGATGATACGGTCGGCACCGGACAATGCCTGCCCGACAATCCATCGGCTAAAAGGGCTGCGCTGTAAGCCGTAATTGAGATTGTCAAACCCCACAAGTTCGCCGCCCGCGATGGATACCGCGACCGGAATGCCGAGCCAACGCCCTGCCCATGCTGCTATTAAGCCTGTCTCATCCGCCCACATGGCGTGCAGCACATCAAATGGCTGCTGGTGATGAAGTTCACGTAACTTGCGCAGTGCATCTACCCACAGTTTTAGTCGCTGCCAACCGCGTACTTGCCCCGCGCCGAGCGAATGCACAGCAGCCCCGTGTATGGTGTAACAACCTCGGCGGTGGGGATAGCGGAGCGTTAGCACACGCACATCATCGTGTGCCGCCATTTCGCGGACAAGGTTGAGCTGAACAGGAATTGCCCAATCGTCCTCACTGCTGCTAAACCCCGGCAGGACGATGCCTACACGCATTAGCTTTCGCGTTGGATGCTGGTGGGAAAGCGAAGGGTGTTTAAGACGGGACAGTTTGCTTCGACGGAGGCGTGCAACTGCTCGATGGTGGTGGCATCGGCAGGACTTTCGACCTTCGCGTTATATTGAATACCGGAGAAAGCGGGGCGATTTTCGGACGGCAAACCAACGACGGGTTTGTAATCAAGCGAGCCGCTTATTTCAATTGATACATCATCCAGCGGGATATTGAGTAAGGTGGCGTGGATGAGGTAAGTATGGACGAGGCAACTGCCTAATGCGCCGAGCAGCATTTCCGGTGAGGTCGGGCCGAGTGAATGCCCCGCCAAACCGGGTGCAGAGTCACTGACAATGATAAACTCTCCCATTTTCGTAGGGCGAGTGCCGGTAATACCAGCGACTTTAGAAGAGGCACGGATTGTTGCTACGGCTTTTTCAGGGTTGGCGATCCAATCTTGCTGGCGCTCGGTGAGTGCCGCAGCTTTACGTTCGATATAACTATCTAACTTTGCCATGTTTAACCTCGTATCTTATATAAGGTGTAATTGCCGTACTTACCCATGCGTTGTAAACCGCGTTGGTCGCGCAGCCAGTGAAAATCCGCTTGCGGGGTGCGGTTTGCCCATTGATTCTCTATATTCCAAACATTGAGTAGAAGATAATCTGCATGTCCATGCTGCCACTTTTGAGCTAATGTTTCGGGTGTTTCGTAGTATATCTCATAGACGTTAAGTGCGGTGTAGTGTTTGAGGGTTAGCGTAATGCCAAAGGCATAGACAGTTTCGCCTGTGGGGATATATTCACCTGCCCACGCCGCAGGCTGGTGATGAAGGTACGGATCACTGCATTCGCGCGTACCCACATCTGCCCTAAACCTATCAGCAAGATAATGGTAAACAGTGGCTGGGCGACATTGAATGAAATGCGTTTAGGCTTTATGCGGCGAAAGAAATTTGTTGTCGTTTCCAACCCGCTGCCTGCTAATAAAGCTACGGCAGGAACTACGATCAGCGAGAAGCGGATATTTTGATAAGGAATGCCAGCTAGAAATAGGTAAGGCAGTAATGCCCAGCTAGCGATCAAAATCAGTTTCCAGATACCACGCTGATACATTCCCCATAGGCCTATGACTACAAATATGGTCAACAGCGGTGAGAGATAATAGTCATCATAGTAAGGTTGAGCGTAATATAGTGCATTTGGTTTCTCATAGTCAAAGTGTCCATCAACGTTGGTGAAACTGCTATTTATGATGTTTGCAGGTGCCCAGCCCTCGACCCACTGGTGATTGAGCGTGGGGGCAGGGTTGGTGTGGCTAAATATGAACTGCGGCAAATAGACCAGACTCACCGCTAACAGCACATATCCTGCTGTGCGCCAATGGATGCGTCCGCGCCATGCCACCAGAAGGGTGAGGGCGAAGGGAATGCCTAAAAGTATGTAGAGCCAACGGGTAATGACCGCTATCATCAGCGTAATCGAGGCTAGAATGAGCCAGCTTGGTGATGGTCGGATACTAAGAAGCCGGAGGTAGCGGACAAGTGATAAAGCACTTAATGCTGCCCAAAAGAGCGCAGGAATATCACTCATAATGACGATGCTCGATTGCAGCGCTTGCCCACAAACGGCCATGATGAGTGCTGCTGCCACTCCGCCGAAGTGGTTTATACCCAGTTCGCGCGCCAACTGGTATACGAGCGGGGAAAGGGAGGCACCGAGCAGCACATTGATGAATTGAGCCGTTGAAGGCTGCGTCCCTACAATTGTTTGAACTAGAGCGATTAGAGCGGGATACCCCAACGGCCAAAAGAACGGTGGAAGGGCGGTAGCCGAGTGCAAACTATTTCGAATTGATTGCGCGTAGTCATAATACGCATAGGCATCTTGACCATAGAGGCCATCAAACTGAGTGGGCAGCGAAAGAACGAGCCGAAAACATAGGCTGATGACGAACAGTGCCGCAATCAGCAAGACTTGTATTTGAAAATGGCTAAACTTCACCTTGCTCATGGGCAAATGTTTGCCTAAGTGGCAGTAGCAAAAGTACGAAACCGAGTATTTCGCTGCCTAAAACGCTGAGTGCCGCCCCGTATGCGCCATGCATCGGTATGAGCCACAGGCTAATCGCCAACTGAACGATGAGCATAACGGCTACGACACGGTTTACAAGTTGCTCACGCCCATGAGCATACCCATAAAGTGTGAGTCCTGCACGAAGCAGGGAAGGTACAAGCGCCCACATGGATGCCTGCAAGGTACCGCTGGCTGGTGAAAAGGCTACTCCATACGTTAGGCTAAGGATGTGTGGTGCAAAAAGGGTGAAGCCAAGGGCTAACAAGCCGCTGAAGGTCGCAAGACCGAGCATGACTTTGCGGAAAGTTTGTTGCAGTTTATCCGGCTGGGCGATTAATGTTGCCAGCATCGGGAACAGTGCGCCAAAAAGGGCATTGGGGATGGTGCGTCCGGCTTCGACAAAGCGGCTGGCGGCAGCATAATAACCAACACTACCCGTATCAGTCCATTTTTCCAAAAGAATAGGTGCTAAACGCAGTTGAAGCGCGGCCAATATACCTGCTAACGCGAAAGGCCATGCCCGGCGCAGCATGTCACGCATATGTAGCGTGATTACCGAACTGTTTTGATCGATGCTTGCGGATTTAACGAACCATTTACGCCATATCCACCACGCAGCGGTGAGCTGAAGTGCTGATGTGAGCGTGTTGATTACTAACGCAGCGCGTATATCGCCACCAGCCGCGAACACGATTATGGTCAGTGTAACCTGTAGTACCAGCATACCGAGATTCAACCACGGGATAGGCCACATTTGCTGGCGGGCGCGGAAGATGGCGGTGTAATTACCAAACAGGGGTGTGATGAGAATGAGTGGGGCGGCGATGCGTAAGCCTTCGATAACGGTTTGGTCATCGCTCAACAAGGGAGCGATGAGCAGCAAGATCAGCATTAGGCCACCGCCAAGCCATAGGCGCGTTTGGGCGGCCAAATGTAAGTAGCTGGCTTCTACCTGCGGCGAACGGGCGGCTTCGCGGGTCATCAACGTGCCGATGCCGAACTCGGCAACCAACGACAGCGGGAACACCCATGCCAAAGCAGCCGTGTATACGCCCAAACCGTCTTTGCCGAGTGCCCGCCCGATGAGAATCGATAGTCCAAATGAGAGCACAGCGCTGCCCGTATTGCTGAAGAGCAGGGTGAAGGTGTTGCGGGAAAGGTTGGGCATGAGCATTACATTTATGACCATTTAGGTGTAGGGTCGCGCCCGCTAAAGAATTCATATTGTATATCAAGGTCATGCTGATCGTGTTCTGCCCACAATGCTAACTTTTGTGCCGCGTTCAAACTCCAAATGTTACTTTGACCGTAATTGATACTGAATTTGATTGTGGTATTACAGGTTTTGCAGACGACCACAATCTGAAGGCGAGGCCATTTGCCTGTAGGTTGAGAAGGCATTATTGTTATTTCCGTTCGAGCTCAATCCAGTAATGGTCGGCTAAAAGGGATAATTTGGGCCAAGAAGCGAAGCGATGTTCTAAGCTCATCAAGCGCTTGAGCAACTGCGGTCGCTTTTCAACAGCGCCGTAGACATCGCTCGGCGGCAAGAACAAGCCGATGCCGCGTACAAACACGCGCTGAAAGTGAGGGGTAAAATCATTGGTGATACGTTTGATCGCGGGGTAGGTAATTTGAATGGGTTCGCTTACGCCTTCCGGTTGAAAGGGTATGGATTTGCGCCAGCGGCGGGTGGCTGTGCGCCAGTTGCCGTGTACGCCGTGCCATAGGGGTTCCCACAGGCAAAAGGGACTCATGACCCCTAGCCCCACGATACCCCCTTTTTTGACACGCTGTGCTAGCCAAGCAGCCAACGTTCGCCATTCGGCAAGGCAATTCATCGGGCCGAAGTTGCTAAACACGCCATCATATGAAGCCGTAACGTTTGTGGGTAGATGGCGCAGATCTAACGGGTTGACCTGCACTAATGGATTACCGGCACATTTCGCCCGTGTTGTCGCCAACATGCCTTCGCTGACATCGGTGGCAGTGACATGAACACCATGTTCCGCCAACCACAGCGCATCCTCACCCGTGCCACAGCCGAGTTCAAGGATATGGTTGCCAGATGTGAAGTGCTGAGTTAAACGCGACTGCACAATACTACGAACATACTGGCCGATTTGCGTATGGGTAAAGTTGGTATCGTAGGCGGAGGCTACCGGATCAAAGGCTTGGGGCTGGCTCATGTACACGCTGCCCCCGATTTTCCTTCTCGCCTTGTGTCAGCATCATACCTAAGCGGCCAAGCTTCGCGTTCGCCAGCAGTTTGAGGCGGCGTTTAAGTGGGACACCGCCTGTGATATTGGCGCGATTGAGCGCAACCTCACTGACCATCCAGCGGGTAGCGTAGCTGTAGAAGCGGCGCGAGAAGCGTCCGGCGACGGTTAGGTCCCGGTCGCTGCGGTTTTCCCAACCACGGTCGGCGAGGACACGGCTTTCGACCTCGGCATAATATTTTGTGCCTTTGATCGGGTAGGCGACGGTGGTTAGGAACAAGTCAGGGTTGGAGATTTTGAGATGCTCGACCGTTTCTTGGAGGTCATTGATCGTTTCGCCCTCGTAGCCAAGCATGATGAACATGCCGGTTTCGATGCCATACTTTTGCAGCAGGTGGGTCTTCTCCTGCACATCTTTGACCTTCACCTTGCGATCCATCGCGTCTAGGACATGCTGCGAGCCGCTTTCGGAACCGTTCCATAGGCGGAAGCAGCCCATATCGGCGAGGGTTTTGACGATTTCTTCGTTCAGCCGGTCGGCACGGGAGATGCACTCGAAGGGAATGCGTACCCCACGCTGCTTGAGCGCTTCGGCATATTGGAAAAACCAGCGTGAATTGATGGTGAATACATCATCGGCGTACCAGATGAGGTCGGGGTTGTAGCGTTCTTTAATCCACAACACTTCGTCGGCAGCATCTTCCGGTGTGCGGCGGCGGTGGGTGTTGCCATAGACCGAGTGGCTGCACCAGCGGCAGGTGAAGGGGCAGCCGCGTGCTTGGATGACGGACACCGAACTCTTGCCGTGGTTGTCCTTCCAGATTTTCATGTACTGGGGAATATCAATGGCTTCACGGTCAGGCCATGGGTTGGCGCTGAGGTCAGCGATGAAGGGGCGTGGTAGGGTTTCGACCAGCTTGCCACCGTCATTAAGGAATGCAATACCCTCAATGGCCTCAAGTTGAGTGAGACCCTGTTTGCCGAGGTGCGGCAGCAGTGCTTCCAGCGTGAGTTCGCCTTCGCCCTTGATGATGATGTCCGCGCCGTGGTTAAGATAGTCTTCGGCGTAGTAGGGCGGTTCCGGCCCACCGAGGACGACGATTGCCCCAGCTTCTTTGCAAGCACGGGTCATTTCTAGCACATTGCGTTTGGTCATCATGTTGGTGTAAATGCCGACGACCGAGGGGCGTTCCTTGGCGACCAGCGTTTTGAAGGCGGTCATGGCGCTGAAGGTCGAGTCGAACACGCCCACATCGAAGCCCTGCTTTTTAAGGTAGGAGGAAATGTAGAGGATGCCCAGCGGCGGGTAGGGCTTCATGACCTTCAGTTCGTGCGGGTCTTCGTAC
This sequence comes from Bacteroidota bacterium, assembly GCA_027492915.1. GTDB lineage: Bacteria > Chloroflexota > Anaerolineae > Aggregatilineales > Phototrophicaceae > CFX2. The sequence continues at coordinate 24,746 of JAPUDW010000009.1, forward strand.
AGGAAGTAACCGTGTGCGAGCAGTATGTCCATTGGATTGATGACTCGTCTAGACTAATCTACGTAGACTTCGCGGCGATGCCCAATTGCTTCAATAATAATGAGGCTGTCGCTATGTTCTGTTCGATAAATAACGCGGTAATCGCTTACTCGAAAACGGAAGTAACCTGCCCATTGACCTGTCAGTTCATCATGGTGGATATTGCCGGCATTTCGGGCGATCCAATACAGTTTAGCCAAAATGCGTTCAAGCACGGGACGATCCAGACGCTTTAGATCGTTTGCGGCTGCGTGGCGGAAGCCAATTGCATACGGCTTAGTCATCAACACCCAACTCTTTTGTGAGGGACTCTAGGGAAATGAGCGCCTTTTCTTCATGGGCAGCTTGCCGCAGTCGGTCAGCAAATTCCGAACGCAATTCTTTACCGGCATCGGGGTCAGGTAGTTCTTGTTCCAACTCGAATACTGCATCTTGAACTACATCTTCGACAATTGTTCGTACAACGGCTTTGAATTCACCTAAGGTCAAATCGATAAGTTTTGTACTATCAGGTATTTTTATTGACATTACTAAGCCTCTGATGTCAAACAATCTACTTATTGTACTCAGCGCGCAGGTTACCCGCTAATCACCACGTTGCTCACGCGGGTGGGTTCGTGCGGCAATTGGGCGAGTGTGTCCAGCTTGGCAACGGCTGCGGGTAATGTTAGCCGATGGTAGATCATTGCGGCGGTTTGCTTAAGCAGGGAAGGGCGCAGGTTCGCCGGATTGCGAATAAGCGCCTTCACCTCACCCCATGTTTTGCGCGAACGGTAATCTTTATGCACGACGGTGTGCAACTGGCGGTAGAACTCGGTGGCAAATGGCCCTTTGTAGAGCATGGCGAGGTCGGCGCTATCCAGCCAATTGACACGTTCGCCCAACTCGTGTTTGACATTCTCGTAAAAAGGCGTGCCGGGGAGCGGGTAGCTGACGCTGATGCCGATGTCATCCGGCATGAGGTCGCGTACCATTTTGAGCGTAAGTTCAATGTCCTCGCGGGTTTCGCCGGGATAGCCGAACTGCAAGAAGAAGGCGACCTTGACCCCGTGCGCGTGGAGCTGTTTGGTCGCCTCATAAATTTGCGTAACCTGAGTGCCTTTGTCCATCGCGTCGAGGATTTTCTGTGAGCCGCTTTCCGCTCCTACCCACACGATTTTCGCACCTGCCCGTGCCAGCGCCGGAATGGTTTTGCCACGCAGCAGCAGGTCAACACGGTTAAGGCTCTTAAACGGGATGTGCAGCTTACGAGCTTCGAGTAGATCTGCAAATTCCTCGATCCAGCGGTCTTGGATGCCCATGATGTCATCCATAAACCAGATGTGGTCGGGGTTGAAGTTGGCTTTCAGCCATGCCATTTCCTCAACCACGCTGGCGGCACTGCGGACGTTATACTTTTGCCCCCAGATCGGTTTAGCACACCAGTTGCAGTGGAAAGGGCAGCCGCGGGTCGTTACAAGGTTCATCGAGTAGTAGCCGTGGTGCTGCATCCACACGCTGCGGTATTTCTCGCGGTCTACCAAGTCCCACGCAGGGAAGGGCAGCGCGTTCAAGTGGCGGATGACAGGCCGCGCGGGTGTTTTGACCATGCGGTTATCGTGCAGATAGGCTAAACCCTGAATTTTGTAGAGGTCAGGTTCGCTAATCGGTTGATTTTGGGCGAGGTAATCAACGAGTTCGCCAAGCGTTTCATCGCCTTCGCCCATCAGTACGTAATCTGCACCGTGTTGTAAATATTGCTCGGCGTGGTCAGTCATATCCGCGCCGGTGACGATGACAGTGCAGCCCTGCGCCTTCGCCATGCCGATCATCTCGAAGGCCGCGTCGCGCATCCGCAGCAGACTCATTTTGCTCAGGTAATTGAAGTTGTCCTCGAACAGCACGGCATATTGGGGTTTGTACTGCTGAAGTGATGCTGCCCATTCTTGCGTAGTTTCGGCGAGCATCGCGTCGAACAGGGCGACCGAGTAACCTTTTTGCCGCATATAGGCTGCTGCGTAGAGCGTGCCTTGCGGGGGGTAAGGCTGCATGGCTTCCCACAACTTGGGATCAAAGCGCAGGTAGTAGGATTGTCCGAAAAGAATGTCGGTCATGGTGTTTCCGCCTCCTATTCGCTTTATCGTCTAATTGAACTGAATAGTTTTCGCTTCGGCACAATATCCACTTCCAAACCCGCTTCTTTCAGGCTGTTGGCATGGATACGTTTGGCGAGGTCGATATGGATTGCTTTCGGTTTGCCGTCGAGTGTCGCATCAATCGTTTTGATGTCGGTGAACTTTGCCATGACTTCAGGGTCGCCGATTTGTGGCACCCCGCCTTTGACGACGAGGGCGAGGTCAGCGCGGCGGGAGTTACAGAGTTTGATCGCATCATTTTCGCTGATGTGAATGATAACCAAATCAGCATATTTCTGCCCATACATCCAATCTGGTATCGATTCGTGGAATAAGACAAAGCCAGCGTCATAAAGCACGAAATTAACAATACTCGCTGCATGAATTGGATTACCACCAAAACATTTATATGCTGCCGTGAGTTCTGATAGCAAGTCACCATCACTTGTCAGCCGAGAGTCGCTGCCTAATGCTAGTGCATTGGCAATCGGTTCGTGAAAACCATTATTTTCATCAGCCAATGTTTTTCCCAGAAGATATAAATTAGTAGTCGGGCACCAAACTACGCCTCTTGTGCGGTCAGTGATGAAATCGACCTCATAATCAGGATTAGCTGAGTGATACTGTCCTGCTTTCCGCATTCCCACGCAATGAATGAGCACTGTTTTAGTCAGATCAATACAGTTCAATTTTTCTAATCGTTCATACTCCCCCGCCGCCACCTCATCTGTTCCCTCTGCCAAGTGGATGAACCACGGCCAATCTTGGGGGGTGCTGCGGTAGGAACGCACGATTTCCTCATCGGTGCTGAAGTGGAGCGAGTGCGCCCAGCCATACTGCTTGAGGACGCGCACGGGGAAATCTTTGCGCCATAGTTCTTTGTGCGGTGGATTGTGGTGGGCGACGGTGGTTGCCCCACACAGCAGGTTTTTGAGGCCGCCGATGAACAGCTTATCCCACAATGGATAGGCACGCAGCGACTTATACGGCTCGTCGTTCAGCCGCGCATTCATATCCTCGCCCCATTGGTGGGCGTTATCGTACTTTTCGCGGAATTTGCTGCGCGGGTAGTGGTTCAGTTCAAGGTGGTCGTGGGCATTGATGAGGCCGGGGAAAATGGTGTAACCCTCAAGGTCGATCACCTGTGTGCCAACGAACGGCGTGGCGGTAATGTGGTCGCCATCGGTGTAGAGGCCGCGCTGTACGGTTTGTGTGCCGTCCCAAATGTGTGCGCCACGGATGTGCAGCGGTCGAACCATCATCACCCTCAACGTATTTCAACGGTAAGGGTGATTATAGTCTGACCACGTAAACCACACCAACGTTTACAATTTCATGCCCATTTACCAGAGCAGATGCAATACGGTTGATAGAGGGTACATCTGTGTTATTCCGAGCCGCCGAGGGTAGGGGCGTTTTTGCGCACGAAATCCTCACCGAGTTTATCGACCAATTTCTTGCGCAGCTTGGGGGTTTCTTCCGCCCATTTGTCCTTGAGCTGTTCTTTGCTGGCGCTGCGGCTGTCGCCGGCGTTGGTCAGGATGCCGCCGGCGATGGCTGGCACACTGGTGATCAGGCGTTTGACTTCGGCGTGACCGCAGTGGGGGCATATGGGAGCAGGGTCGTTAAATCCATGTCGGGCTTCAAACGGCTTGCCGCACGACTCACAGCGATAATCATAGAGTGGCATGATTGAATCCTCGCTTGTTGGTACTTCGATTCAAGTATAGATCAATATTTGATGGGTTAGTTGAGTATTGTGATAGATTTGACTCGAATGCTCGACGCACAATGGCCTATCCCTGGGCTTAGTAGGCCACCAACTCCACAGTCATTAATTTCATAAAGTTTAGGAAATCCTAGGCCCGGATCGAAATCTAAGAGGATGCGACCATTAATGTCAATAATGCCCATATTTGGGGTAACTGACTCTATTTGTTGAAACAAACCTTCAATAGTGTATTTTTGGAGGTCTCTGGCAATAATCTGTTCTTGGTCAAAGGGTTCAAATGGTTTGTCAGGTCTTAATCCACCACGCCACATTGCTTTAATGACTTGATCATCCAGTACTTCTAATTTGATTTCTGCGAATTCCGCATAAACCACAACTTCGTAATGGGTGACATTTTTCGAGTCCCAGAGATTTTTGGCTTGAGTTAATTTTTGGGGCATAAAAAGGGCTAGTCGACAGCCAAACAACATAATCCACAGAATCAATAAAATCAGGATGTACATTGCATACTTGGAAACGATTTTGCGTTTGGATTCATTCTGATTGTCGTTGTTCATGCCTTTATTTTATATCGAATTTATTCCAATCGGATGCGCGGATTGAGGATGGCATAAATGATGTCGGCAAGGAGATTGGCAACGGCGAAGAAGAAAATGACCACCATCACAATCGCTTGCAGCAAGAAGAGATTCTTTTGCTTGACAGCATCCACCAGCAGCGCACCGAGGCCGGGGTAATTGTAGACATTCTCGATGACGACCAAGCCGCCGATGAGCCAGCCGAAACTGATGGCGATTACGGTGATGGTTGGAAGTAGGGCGTTGCGAAGGACATGCTTAAAAATAACCGTGCGCTGCGGCAAGCCTTTGAGGGTCGCTGTGCGTACATAGGCTTTCTTCAGTTCATCAATCACACCCGCGCGGGTGAGGCGCGTTACATAGCCGAGCAAAACGAAGGTCGCGGTGATCGACGGGAGGATGAGTTCGTGTATCCAGTCGCCAATCGTGTTATCAGGTACGCCGGAAGTTGCGGGGAGGCCGAGCGCTTTCACGCCTAACGCCAACCCGTTAATCAATACCAAGCCGGTTACGAACTCTGGCAAACCGACCACTGACAGTGTGAACAGCGAAATCGCGCTGTCGATCCATGTATTCTCGTACAGGGCGGCAACAACCCCCAGCAGCACCGACAGCGGTACACTGATGAGCAGGGTCATCAGCGCCAGCCGCATCGAATTACCGAGGCGTTCCGTCACCAAGGGGCGCACGGGTTGGTTCGCGCCTGTGAAAGACCGTCCCCAATCGCCGGTAACAAAGCCGCCTAGCCAGCGGACGTACTGTTCCGGCGGAGAAGCATTCAGCCCAAACTCCTCGCGCAGTGTGTTGAGTGCTTCAGGTGAAGCCTCTCGCCCCAAAATCAAACGCGCTACATCACCGGGAACGAGCTGCGTTAGGCCGAAGATAATGGCAGAAGTAATCAACATGGTGAGGCCGAGCAGGGCTATACGGCGTAAGATAAATCGCAGCATGGGGCTACCTCGCTTCTTCCGGTGTGGGCTGTGGCGCACGCAGTGATTGACTTTGTAGTGCGATCAACTCATCAATCGGAATATGGCAGCGGATGTGATGGCCCTCGCCAGCATCGCGCCACGGGGGTTCTTGCTGTTCGCAGATGATGCCGATTTTGCGCGGGCAGCGGGTGTGGAAGCGGCAGCCGGAGGGCAGGTTCGCGGCACTTGGAATATCGCCTTCCAGCCGAATATGCCCCTGTTTAATGGTCGGGTCGGGTATCGGAATGGCAGACACCAGTGCTTCAGTATAAGGGTGCGACGGTAAATTGTAAACGTGGGTGGTTGTGCCTTCTTCGACAATCTGACCGAGGTACATCACAATCAGCCAATCGGCGAGGTAGGTCACGGCGCGTAAATCGTGTGAGATAAACAGGTAAGACGCGCCTTCTTTCGCCCGTAAATCCTTCAGCAGATTGAGAACCACCGCCTGTACCGACACATCAAGCGCCGAAGTCGGCTCATCTGCCACGACTAACGCGGGGTTGGCGGCGAAGGCACGGGCGATGGCGATTCGCTGCTTCTCGCCGCCGCTGAGTTCTGCTGGATAGCGGTTGGCGTAATCGGCGGGGAGGCGCACCATCGTTAATAGCTCGGTGATTCGTGCCTGTACCTGTTCGCGGCTCAACTTCTCGGTGTGCAACAGGCGGATTGTGCGTTCGAGGGCGTGACCAATCGTTTGATAGGGATTAAGTGTGTCATTCGGGTTTTGGAACACCATCTGTAAGTCGCGTTTGACGGTTTGTGGTCGCTCGGCAAGCTGGCGCGAAATAGGCACGTCGATAAGCGAAATTTCGCCGTTGTCTGCACTTTCAAGGCCGACAATGCAGCGGGCTAACGAGGTTTTGCCGCTTCCGCTTTCGCCGACCAAGCCGAGGGTTGCCCGTGC
>JAPUDW010000010.1 GCA_027492915.1 Bacteroidota bacterium
GATGCCTTCTCACCATCATGATGACCACCCATGCCATCGGCAACCACGAATAGTCCAAAATCAGGGCGTTGTGTTGCACTGCGGCTGGTCGAAACGAACGAAAACACGGCGTCTTGATTGTTGGTGCGTACCATCCCAACGTCCGTTGCTTGCCCAAATAATAGGTGCTCATTACTGGATGAAATAACGGTTTCTGGTGGTAATGGGCGGGTGATTCCATCAGCAATGTTAGGTGGCGGTGCAATCTCTACCGGTTGTGTTGCAAGCGGGCTAGTTACAACAAGTTCTGGTGCTTTATCAACAACCTCTGTGGTCGGTTTACTCTCAATGGGTGCCGGAGAGTCAGTCTTTGTATTAGACTGGCTGAAGAGGCGACGGAATAAATCCATTTTCAGACTCCCATTCGATGGCGAAAAAGGTGTAATGGCTTCACTTGTTGGCTAACCCCCAACGAGTGGCAATGCATATAAGGTTTTGTCTAGTGAGCCGAACAATATTGTATCGTTCGCAATGTGAGCAGTGGATGTAATTGGCCCGCTGGTCTTAAACTTCCAACGTTCTTTGCCAGTATTGATGTCAACACAGTAGAAATACTCATTCGTGCATCCGAAATAGACGGCACCTTGATAAGCAACCGGGGATGCAATAATTGGCTTATCAGTAGAAAACTTCCATTTTTCTTTGGAAGTCTGAGCATTTAGTGCGTATAAATGTCCATCGGCTGAACCGACGAATACGAGGTCGCCTTCAACAACCGGTGATGAGATGATTGGCCCATTGGTGCGGAAACGCCATGAACTAAACCCGTTGCTGGCATCTAGTGCATACAAAAATCCATCCATTGAACCCACATAACAAATGCCTTCCTCGGTATCCACAAATGGGGAAGAGGTTACTGCACGCTTAGTGCGATAGCTCCATTTGCGTTTACCATCCAGCCCAAGCGAGAAAAGTTCACCTGATTCACTGCCTACGATGACGAGATCGTTGGCGATGACTGGACGGCTGCGTACTGCCTCGCCAAGTTGATATTTCCACAAGAAGCGGCCGTTAGGGGCACCGAGGGCGTACAGATGACCATCGTCACTGCCAAAGAACACAGCATCAACTTCAGAAGCGATTCGTGCAGAACCACGAATTTTATCCTGAGTAGTATACGACCAACTGATTTTCCCATTGCGATAATCCAGTGCATAGAAGGTTTTATCTTCTGAGCCAAATAGAATGAGCCGGTTATTTTGATCAACAACCGGTGACGAGGCAATACCGCCGTGCGTGGGGTATTTCCACACAAATGCGCCAGTCGTCATGTTTAGTGCATAAACATTTGTATCGTAGGAACCGACGAATGCCATCTCTTTATATGATGCTGGTGTGCAGCGAATTTCATCCTCAGCACGGAATTTCCAGCGTGGTTCAATTGAACCATGTGAATCCAAACCTGCAAAGAAACTTGTTTCACTACTGGTTTGCGCAGGCTTAGAGCCACCACCATTTGCAACGGCTAAAACAGGTTTATAGCGAAGGTTTTCAAGCTCACCTTTCATTTCCGCACAGCTTTGGAAGCGATTTTGAGGCTCGAATGAAAGCGCTTTTTCGACGACTTGAATGAGTAGGTCAGGTGCTGCGGGATTAAAATCTGGCACTGGGCGTTCGGCAAAACTAAATGGTGGCTCTAACCGAGGATCTTTGCGGGTAAGAATATGGTGTAAGGTCGCGCCTAAGCTATAGATGTCACTGAGAACGGTGACATCGCCTTTGTATTGTTCAGGGGCGCAGTAGCCTTCTGTACCGATCATGGTGTGTTTTTTGGTGCCACCATCGAAGATTTTGGCGATACCAAAGTCAATCAGCCGGATTTTGCCGAACTGGTCAACCATGATATTCGAAGGTTTCATATCACGAAAGACGATAGGCTTCGGTTGGGTATGCAAGAATTCGACTACATCGCATAGATCGATTGACCACTCAATGATTTTATCAATTGGCAGTTCTTTAGTTTGAGCCAGCAATGTTTCAAGGTCACGCCCGTTGATGTATTCCATGACCAAGTAGACGCGGTCATTTTGGTCAAAGAAGTCGAAAATCTTAGGGATCGCGGGATGATTCAAGGTTGCAAGAATGTTTGCTTCGCGCTGGAATGTTTTAAGCGTGGAAGCGTGAAGTGTCGGATCGGTTGTAGGATTTAACATTTCCTTGACAGCGACTAACTTGCGTACGTCAGGGAAATTGAGGTCACGCGCTTGATAAACGGTACCCATCCCACCGCCACCGAGTACGCCAAGTACTTTGTAGCGACGCTGAAGTACAGTATTTGCCTGAAGTGAACTGTCAGTCGAGTCTTCGCCGCCCATACCAGCGAATTGAGTCGTTTCGGGCATGATAATGTGGTTCCTATAAATACAGACACAGTGGATGATATATGCGTCATCAATTATTATATGAGAGGTATAACGATACCGCAATCGGTGAAGCATTAAGCTAGGTTAGGCTAAACAGGTGAATCTTTCCTCTTTGTATCTTCATATCCCATTTTGTCGTATTAAATGCACTTATTGTGCTTTCAATACATATATCAATCTCGATAATCTGATTGAGCCGTTTGTTAACGCGCTCATTAAGGAAATTCAAATTGTTGGCGAAAGCCAAGTCGGGCAACAACTGCATACCATTTATATCGGCGGCGGCACACCGAGTTTGCTGACTGCAGAGCAAATCGAGAAAATCTTAGCAGCGATTGCACGCTATTTTGATGTAACACATGATGCTGAGATTTCGATGGAGTCTAACCCCAGTGATCTTACCTCTCAGTATATGAAAGCTGTTAAATCGGTTGGCATTAACCGCTTAAGTATTGGAATGCAATCGGCCAACGAGGACGAATTAACATTATTTGCGCGTCGGCATGATTTACAGGCGGTTATTCGGGCAGTGGATGCTGCACGTCACGGGGGTTTTGACAACCTCAACCTTGATTTGATTTATGGTATTCCCGATCAAACACTTAGTGATTGGGAAAAGAGTTTACAGGTGATGTTAGGCTTACAACCGGAACACGTTTCGTTATACGCACTTGGTTTGGAGGACGGCACACCTCTAAAAACATGGGTGGAGAATGGTAAAGTGCCAACCCCCGATGATGACTTAGCGGCAGACATGTACGATATGGCGACTGATATGTTGGCAGGTGCGGGTTTAAACCAGTATGAAATTAGTAACTGGTCTAAACCCGGATTAGAATGCCGTCACAACTTGCAATATTGGCGCAATTTGCCTTATCCGGGGGTAGGGCCGGGTGCGCATGGATATGCAAATGGTGTTCGTTATTCAACCATTCTGTCGCCGCAGCGTTATATTAAGGCAATGAACGAGGGTGGTGACCACTATGAGTTTCCTCGCACACCTGCAACAGACCAAGCAACTGTTGTTGACCGAGAGAGCGAAATTGCTGAAACGTTGATTATGGGATTGCGGCTTACGCACGAAGGGATTAACCGTTCAACGTTTAAACAGCGGTTTGGTAAGGATTTACTTGATGTACATCCTGATGTCATTAAACGTTATAGCCAGCATGGATTACTGCATGTTGATGATGAGGTGGTCAAAATTACCCAGCAAGGCCGCTTGCTGAGTAATATGATCTTCCGTGATTTGGTTTAGGGTTAGTAATTGCGTTCAAATAGGCTGTTTACAAGTTGTGAGAGCCATTCGGCTTGTTCGCCCTGTGGATTGGCTGCTTCAAGGGCGGAAATGGCGTTTTGATAATAAGTTTCCTCCGATTGGCGCGTATATTCCTGCGCGTCAATCGAGTCGAGAATTTCTATGGCCTCTGTGACATCTGCTTGAGTAAATTGTTCACGCTGGTAAACCTGTGCTAACTTCTCGCTATTTTTCAGGCCGTAGAGTACAGGCAGCGATTTTTTCCGTGACAGGATATCGGTAGCGGCTGATTTACCGGTCACTTTTGGATCGCCCCAAATGCCCAAAATATCGTCGCGAATTTGGAAGGCAATCCCTAGATTGAGTCCAAAATCCGCATAGTGCTGTGCAAGCTCTGTATTACCGGAGCCGATGATGGCACCCAGTTGAGCGCTGGCGGCTAGTAGAGCAGCTGACTTGCCGGTAATCATCGATATGTATTCTTCA
>JAPUDW010000011.1 GCA_027492915.1 Bacteroidota bacterium
CACTCGGTTTCGGCGTTTCCCAACGAGCCTAAGCAGAGTTGGTCGCCTCTAGTATCCATCCATGCGATACGAGTGCCATCCGGCGAAATCGTGCTATAACGAATGTCCCCCTCTACTGTCGAGTAGTTTTGAACAGGCTTGGCTGAAATTAGGGTAGGTGCGCTGCTTTCCTGTGCGTTCGTTAGCCCAATCGTGGATATAAGACCTGTCAGGAGTACTGTAACGACTGCGTATCGACCGTTAATCTTGTGCAAGTAATGCCTCCATCATTTGTTGACCGAAACCATAACCAGTATATGCAAATTTTAATTTGTATTACTGAGCCAAAAGTCCCACTCGGCTAAGGTCATTTGGCATTACACGCGATCATGCTATACTTTTATTAAATTCCTCAGATGCGCTGTTCATGAATATGAAGGTGTGGCAAGCGATGGCCGAATTCACATCCCACGAAGCTGCGGCTCACAAAGCCCAATCTCTCCCTGTGCAGATACCCACTAAATTGGTCGGGCGTGACAGCACGCTGGCTCAAGTTTATGGTCAATTGAAAGCGAATAAGGCCGTACTCATTTACGGCGAATCCGGTATCGGCAAAACGGCGCTTGCCGCGACGCTCGCCAGTGCTTATACCGAGTTACCTGGTGGCGCGTTATGGTTGCAGTCCGAAAATAGTTCACTGGCGGATCTTATCGTCCGCGTTGGTCGGGCTTACAATATTCTGGAAATTGCTGCCAGCAGTAATGCTTTGGGTATGGTCGCGGCGGTGGCAAGCACCTTTGCCAGTAGCAAACCGCTGATTGTCATCGACGGTGAACCTGATCCAAAAGGTACAGCAGATTTTATTACCCGCTGCGCCAGCAGTTTGCCGGCTATCATCCTCGCGAAAGAACCGTTGGAAGGGCCGTGGACGAACTTTGAACTTGGTAATTTGACGGAAGATGCCGCGATGGCACTCCTCAAGCAGACTGCCGGACTCGAAACGGCGACCGGCGTGGATGATGACCTCGACGAATTAGCCAGTATCCTGGATTACATACCCTTCGCATTATCGATTGCGGGGGGGACGCTGCGTTCGGCTAAACTGAGTCCGGCGGATTATCTCGCTGAATTCGAGAAGATCCCCAGCAGCTCCGGTGCTACGCCGCAGCTACTTGCGCTCACCATTGGCTTCCGCAAGCTGAGTAACGCTTATCAGGGTGTGCTGCTGCTCTTGGGTGCAACCTTTAATGTGGGCGCGACGGCTGAACTCCTGAGTATGATGGCAGGGGCGAATCAAGAGACGATTGATAATGTCATGGGTACGCTGGTGAACGGGCATCTAGTCGAACGTTTCCAGCGCTACGACTCGCCGTATTACCGTCTGCATGAAATGACGGCGACTTTCGCGACGGCTTGGCTGCGTCCTAACGGGCGGTTGGAGTCGTTGCAAGTTAAAGTTCGTGAGTCGGTGTTGGCTTACACTAAAAAGTACAGCAATAACAGTCCTGCCGCCCACGATAAACTGGCAGCGGCAATGGATTTGATAATGGCAGTTGCCCGATGGAGTGCTGACCAAGGTGAGCGCGAAGTGGTTAACCAAATTGTGGTTGATTTGATGCAATCAGGCGATTTCGTTAATGAACGTGGTTATGTGGCTGAGCTGCTCAAACTGCGCGAACTGGCCTCCAGCTTTACCCGACCGTTCCCTGCCAATCCAGCATCGTCAAATCTGCCACCCGAAGAAGTTGATCTCGTCGGCGTTGATACCGTTGATGATGACCTGATTGACGACGAGGAATTTGACGAGGACGAGGAAGAATTCGACGACTTCGATAATGATGACGATGAGTTCGATGATGACCTGCACGAAGATGAACTCGACAAAAACGACGATGATGATAATGAGGTCGATGACAGCGAGGACGACCTCGGCCTAGGCATTCGTCCAGTCGCATCAGCCGCCGTAGGTTCGCTGTGGCAGTCTGTCGAAAGTAAGCCTGCTGCCAGTATACCACCATCCCCTGTTGCGTCGCCGATACCTCCCGCGTCACTGCTTGACCTTGATGACGAGGATGATGAACTCGATGAGAGTGAAGATTTGCCCGTTATTTCAACGCCGCTTGAACCCGATGCCGCTGAACCGGCGGATGAATTAACCCGCTTACAAAATGGCCTGCGGCAGGCTCGCCAACAAAATGATACGAAGAAGCAGGTTGATCTGCTGGGGAAAATTGGGCAGCTCGAAGCCAGTCGTGGGATGGATAATGAAGCCATCAGCACGTATACCGAGGCGCTTGGTGCCTATGAGAAATTAGACGAGTCGGAAAATATCTTGCAAATGCTCGATATGCTGTCGGCTCTGATGGTTAAGACCGAAAATTCGAGCGCGGCGGTGCTGCACGCCACGCGCGGCATCAAAATGGCTGATGAACTGGCTGATGCTGATACGAAAATGCACCTCTTGATTACGCTGGCTGATGCACGCCAGCAGTTGGGAGAGAGTGATGACGCTATTCGTTCTTACGAGAAGGCGTTGGAAATCGCCCGAACTGAAGATGATGAGCAGAACGAAGCGCTGATCCTCTATAAGCTGGGATATGCCCAACTCGACAGCAGCCAACCGGACACGGCGGCTGAAACATGGGAGCAAGCGCTGAAGTTATTCAAAGCGCAGGGCAAGCGGGATTATGAAGGTCGTGTGATGGGCGGCCTCGGCACAGCTTACGGCGATCTTGACCGATGGACGGAAGCCATTAACTTCCATAACTCAGCTTTGTACATCGCCCGCGAGGTGAAGGATAAAGAAGTTGAAGCGCTCGAACTGAGCAACCTCGGCTATGCGTCTTATAAAGCGAACCAGTTGGGGCAGGCGCTCATTCGCTACCGTCAATCGCTGCATCTGGCTTACGAGGCGAATAACCGCGAGAACATCGTCAGCAATATTGTGGATACGGTGCGGTTGCTGGCGAAAAGCCCGAAACATCTGGGTATCGCTGATTTGCTGTTGAATGACGCTATTCCGCTGGACCCGACCGACCGTGACGTACTCAAGTTGAAGGAAGTTGTCACATCGGCCAAGATGCAAGCGATTGCTGAAAATGTTGACTTACTGCCTGCTAGTGGTACGGCTAAAGAATATGCGGCTAATGCCTATAAAATGTTGGAAAGCTAGCCGTAATCAATCATTTCCCGTTTGTTAAGCTTTGGAAGGCGAATACTCTTAACCAGTGTTCGCCTTTTTGTTTCCAGCAAAATAATCCGACCCTTATCTTTTGCATCAAAGGGTTATGGGATGTGCTACGATTACGAGAGAACTATTTTACCGAGAGATTATGATGCTTAAATTTAATCGCTGGCAGCTCATTCAGGTCTCTATTTTGACCGTATGCGTTGTGATTTGTGCAATCGTTTTTGTTGGCTTTTTTCAGAATATACCAATTGAATCGGGCGGAATTGCAATTGACTGGAAACAGATTTGGCCTTCAATTGAGGGTGCTACGGTACGCTACTCTACCGGTTTGAAGTTTTCGCCGTGGTCGGCATTTTTAGTTTCCCCATTAGGATTATTGTCACTCAGCGCTAGTTGGGGACTGATGGCTTTTATCACCATCCTCATTCTGATCGTCAGTGTTCCGCGTATTCGTCAACGCAGGCTTTATTGGCTCAGTATTTTGCTGCTCATTATGTCGTTTCCATCCTTACGTCACATGGTCGATGGTAATTTCGAAGGGATTATCATTGCAGGGTCACTGCTGATTCTTTATGGCTATAAACAACGGCAACCGGTTGCTTTAGCGGCTGGATTGCTGCTGATTACCAGTAAGCCACAAAGTGGAAGTTTACTCATCGTAACGCTTGGACTTTATGCACTGGTCGAAATGTGGCAGACAAAGCAGCGACGGTTTTGGATAACCACCGCTGCCATTGTGATCGTTGTTATCACACCGTTTATGATTTGGAAGGGCGGCGAGTGGCTAAACGCGATGTTTGGCATTGCCGAGCGTGGCAGCATCATGGATGTGAGTCTGCTATCAACCCTGAATCGTGTTGGCTTTGTGCCCTCACCGATTATCCTTGTTGTTTGGTTGGCTTTTGTCATTGCTAACATTTATATCGCGTGGCGCACACGCTTTACCCTGAATCGCGAGAAAGCCGGGATGCTGATTGCCGGGTCGCTGCTGATTGCGCCTTATGCAGCGGGGAACAGCCTGCTCACCGTGTTAGCGGTGGGAGTCATTCCACTGTTTCAAAGCAAACCACGCATTGGCTTCATCCTCATCCTGATGATTGACTGCCTGATTCTGTGGAACAAGGACATGTTGTTTTACTATCAAGCGTCGTTCCAAAACTTAACCTTGTTGACGATTTGGGGTGTATTGGCGTGGCGAACATGGAAGGCAGCGCAGACTGAAACATCTGCGCCAGCACCAAAGCTCGCTTCTGCCTTATAAGCGGGTTGGTTATTTAACCCTCGCGAAACGTTTGTAGCGTGTCCAAGTAGTAATCCGGCAGACCAATGTCGTAGCGCTTGCCGTCGATGAGGACACCCGCGAAGCCGTCTTCTTTACGTAGGCGGTCAAGCGCAGAGGTCAGTTGAAATTCACCCCGTTCGCGCACATTATGGTTGATGTGTTCTTCCAGATAGTCGAATATTTGCGGTTTTATGATGTACTGCCCGAACACCGTCAAATACTGGTCATCGGCTAGGCCATCGACGCGCAGATTATCCTGTGCAAACTCGACCGTCGGCTTCTCGACAAAGGTCGTGATGTTGAGCATGGTGGCATTTTCCAGCCAATGGCCGGTTAGCGTACCGAAGTTGGCGATGTCACTTTCTGATGTCTGGCGCATCCCGACGACGCTGCGCCCGTGCTGGTTGAACGCCTCGACCAACTGCTGCGCACACGAACGATCACTGTCCGAACGATAGATATGGTCGCCCAACATCAGCAGAAACGGCTCGTTGCCAATGAGTTCACGGGCGGCGTATACCGCGTGCCCTAAACCTTCCTGCGTGCGCTGAATAGCGAACTTGACCTTCTGCCCCATTTCAAGTAGCCGTTGGGCATAGTCCTGAAAATGGCGCGGCAGTTTGTTGAAATTTTCGATGGTGATTTGTTCACTGAAGAAGGATTGGAAGGACGCTAGATCCTGTTCCTGAACGATTATGATGACTTCTTCCATGCCGGCGGCAAGTGCTTCTTCAACGATCAACAGAATAGCAGGTTTAGCGATGCCGTCACGGTCGACGATGGGGAACAATTCTTTTTTGGTGGCTTTAGTTGCCGGAAATAAGCGTGTTCCGAAACCGGCGGCAGGGATAACTGCTTTCCTCACCTGCGCTCCGGCAAAGAGCGTAAACTTGAGGCCGGTCATGTTCAGGTCGCGTTCGATGATGTCAATGATCGCCTGCTGGTCGGCTTCAGTGCGGGCAATAAACTGTGCAGTTCCATCGCCCTGACTGCCCACACCTTTGCCACCCCAAATATGTGGTTTAAGGGCTTCGTAATTCAGCACCTTATTCAATACGGGGGCGCTAAGTTCTTCGGGACAGGCGGGCGCGGCGTACTGATTAAAGTAGGACTGGGCTTCGGTCATCAATGCGCCCAGCCGTTCGCCGTCGGCCTCTTGTAAGGCTTCCAGTGCTTGATGGGCGATGCGCTTATTGATGCTGCCAAACAAGTCTTGTACGCCTTGCTCCACTTCGTTGTTGGCGAAGGGGTAGGCTTTGTTGAGGTCGGCCAGAATTTTGCGTGTGTCTTTTTTGGCGTGCAGGTCAACGATGACAAAGTACAAGTTGGCTTTGACCTGAAGTTCGCGGGTATCCAGACGGTCACCATCAAAGGTCATGAGGATGGGGCGGTTACCGAAGGCACAGCCTTGATCCAGCCGACCACAGCGCGAGGGGGTGAGGATTTCGCCTTGATAGGCCATTTCCATCTCGCCACGCACGGTCATTTTAAGGTCGTAGATACGGTTGAAGGCTCTTGCGGTAAGGACAGTGATCGCCGCGCTGGAGGATAAGCCTTTTTTGACGGGCATATCGGTTTTGTAGTTATCAATCACCAGCCCACGCACATGGTAATGGGTGAGTATCTGGTAGGCTACACCGGCGATATAACTCCAAAATCCACCTTTTTCAGCCTCTTGTAGTAAGGTTTCGGCTTCCATCGGGATGGTATACGGACCCTGACGTTCACCGGTTGGTGAGGTTGAGTATAAAACGAGGGCGTTGGGGTGGGGCTGCACATCGGCATAAATACCCTGATTCGTCCCCGCGATGATCGCATAGCCTTTTTCGATATCGGCGTTGGTGCGACGGTAGCCACCTGCCCAATCTGAATGTTCACCTAGCAAGCAAATGCGACCCGGAACAAAAATCTTCACGCGCGATACTCCTTAACATGATTACCGGACTTCGTAAGGCTGACTTGTACTCGTGACTAATTTATATTCAGTGTATCGCGTTTAAATTGCGCTTTCCTATCACCAATTTTAAAGACTCATCAACGTTGATTATGGTCGTAGTCGTTTTTGATGTTACACAAATTGCAGTTTTTGCACAATTTGCATATTTCTTGCCGAAATGACGGGCGAGATGCTCGCGTGTATCCGCCGAATTGACATTTTGTGTCGGCGGGAGTGAGGGAGTGCGGCGCTGAAATGGCGAAGTTTCGGCAGAATTACGGGAGCAATCCACCGCCGTGCAAAAAATTGCGTTTGCGTGGCGGGAATGAGGGAGCATTTTGCCGCACTATTGTTAATAGGTCTGCCGCTGCTATGGTTGCTGCAAAAGTTGGTACTCTCCAAAGGCAACTTCAGCTTAACCTCAGTGACACCGATTCAGGAGAAAACTGAGGGTGTTTCACATTGTCATTTTAGCACAAGATTTCTGATTTGATGGTTCGAATATTCTAACTTTGTTGGGGTGTTAGAGGGAAAATTATTGTTGTGGATAGGGGAAATTGTGGTTGAGGTTATATAGCGCGGACAGCATGTTGCACGGGAGGATTCGTACTATGCTGTCCTTACAAAAAAGCGTGTTCGCATCTAAATTATGATCGCATCTAGTTTTCAATAAATGACTGGTTTAATGCGTTTGTGTTGACTCTAGATCGGTGTTGTTTGGCAGACGTGTGACTGGCCCTGTTATCTTCTCGACGGTTTCCGGTGTTAGGCGTACTGGCTCGATCTCGATTGGGAGGGTTACGGTGAAGGTTGTTCCGCGACCTAGTTCACTATCCACCGAAATTGTGCCATTCATCAATTGTACAATCTGGCGGACGATTGATAGCCCCAGGCCAATTCCACGGCTAGGATTGGGCGGCAATTCGTTTTCGAGCTGCCAGTAGGCTTCGAAGATACGGGTTTGTGCTTCGAGGGGGATGCCACAACCCGTATCTTTGACGTGAATGACCCAGTTGTACTGGTCTTTGCGTAAGGCTTTGACCACTACTTCGCCCTCTTTTGTGAACTTTAGCGCATTTTCGCAGAGGTTGGTGATGATCTGCTTCAATCGTTCGGGATCGCCCATGAGGTTGAGGGGCAGGGCTAGATCGACTTCGGAGCGCAGCGCAATACCTTTGGAATCGGCGAGGGGGATTAACATACTTACTAAATCTTCAACCAGTAGTTTAGGCTCGAAAACAACTTTCACTAGCTGTATTTTGCTGTTGACCAACTGTGACTGCCCTAACATGTTCGTCATGAAGTTGAGGATCTGGCGGCTGGCGATTAAGATACGGTCGAGCACTTCGACCTGTTTGGCGTTTAAGTCACCGTGCTTGCCACGCTGGAGCATCTCGGTATTCAGCCCAATAATGGTGAGCGGTGTGCGGGCATCGTGACTGACATTGGCTAGTAATTGTGAGCGTACCTGAAGAGCTTCTAACGCTTTATCACGGGCATCAACAAGGTTGGACTGAACTTGTTTGTTGGTATCAAGCTGCTGCTGGAGGTTGGCGTTGATCGTGAATAGTTCCGACGTGCGTTCGGTTACTCTAGATTCGAGCTTGTCGTTGGCTTCTTGCAGCTTACTCTCAACAGCCAATCGCGATGTATTGAGTGTTTGGAAACCCGTCGCGATTTTGTTGAATTCATCAATGTTATAGGCGGGTACTGACCGCGGTTGGGTGCTGTTCAGGTTGGCAGTCAGTGTCGTGAGGGGCGACAAAATAACGTGTTCTAGCAGAAGGTAAGCGGCTGCACCGATACCGATCATACTTAAGGTCAGCACCAGCGCGAAATTTACTAAGCCGCTTTGACCGACTTGATAAATGGTGCGCGGTATCTGGATTCTTAAAATGATACTGGGTTCGCCAAAGACATCATTCATGAGGGTGTAGCCGGAAAGTGTCTGATCGTTTTGCGATTCTATATAAAGATCATCGCCGTTGGTCAGGTTCACTTTGGCTCGTTGGAAATCGGCAGGTGCTAGATTTTCATCATAGGTTACAGCGCCGATATCCAGATGCGTAATATCGCTTAGACGTTGAATTTCGGCCTCGTCAAAATAGCGTCCCCAGATGATGCGCCCCGCACCCGCTGGAAGTGGAAGCGAGATCATCATTAATGGGCCTTCGGGCAGGGTGACCAGCCCTTTGACCATACGTTGAAGATTACGTGATCCTACAAATGGGTTATCCGGTTGTGGTGAGTCGAGTACGGTCGTGGGAATGGATGATGTCGATTTTTCGCTATCGATTGATGAGACGGTATTGAAAACAACCTTGTTATCCCGGTCGATCAGCATGGTTACGATAGCGCCGGTGTCGAAACTAATTTTTTCGATTAAGCGCAGATCAACACCGCCGCGTTCGCCCCCTGAAGCTAAGGGGCGGGGGGCGGGAGGGGCGTTCCAATTAGTGTCACTGATTTTGAAGGAGTCGATGTTGTTTTGAAAGGTATCTAGCACCCGCTGCATGTTGGCTTTGGCATCTTGTGCTTCGAGGCGTTGATAATTGTTGAGAAGGATAAACTGCAACGCCAATATAATCAGCGCAATTAAGCCAATGACAGTGCCACATATCCCTATTAGAAAGTAACGACGAAGTTTCATCGCGGCGTCCTTGTGTTTCTCCCCTTCTCTCACTGTATAGGTGAATTCAGAAAAAAGTAAAAATCAGAACTGAATTATTCGTGAAAAGATGAGCGGGAAATCTGCCGTGGTCATATCAGGTCTTCTTAAAAGCGAAATCTTCATATGAACAAGATAGTACATTGTCGCGGAGGCAGCTTTACCCTGTCCGTGTCTATTCGCTGATCGTTGATTTTCGTATTCATTTAAGCCGCAAAAAAGATTACATCTTAAGGATACATGTCATTTACTGATGTTATGATGGGTGCGTAGGGCGCGGCGGGTAAATGTGAAATCAAAGTTCATCCAATTTTGCCGTTCACAATTGCTCATAACATGCTAAAATATCGCCCGCAAATCCGTATTTGACCATTGGGGCAGTGAGTATGTACCAAGACGATTTACTACTGAACGAAATTGATACCGGTGACGATGATGAGGAAATCCTCGATGATGATGGCGACCTCGACTTCGAGGATGAGGATTTGGAAGACCTCGATTTCGATGAAGAAGAGGAAGAAGTTGTCGAAGAAGTCGAAATCGACGAAGATTTTGTCGATGATGAAGGGTACGACATCTCGGAGTTTGATGACGATGACGATGACTTCCTTTACGACGACGACGATGATTTCCTAGATGATGACGACGATGACGACGATGATTACTATGAAGACGACGACGATTACTAAAATCGGTTAAGTATTCTCGTACGTCATTGGATGTCACAAAAACCGAATTTATGCACTGAAGGGGAGATGCGGTAATCTACCCTTCTTTTGCTATGTTGCCATATTTTTATTGTGCTTAGTCTGCGGATATTCCTTTCATCCGTCCTGTTAAACCGTTCATTTCTTCTTATAATCTATAATAGATTTTCACTTGCATTACATAGGAATTTACATGTAACCTATGATAGTGTTTATCTATTTGTTAGGTTTGTTAGCCTACACTGTGAACTGTTTTTGTTAGGCGACTTTTATTAACGAGGTATTTTAGACGTGAACTCAACGACCTCCCCCTTTACGATTATCTTGAGGCTTTTCCTTAAATGGTGGTGGCTCATTGCTATCGCGGTCGCTATTGGTGGTGGTGTGGGGTACTTTGTTCGTTCTAAACAACCCAATATTTATGTTGCTAAAGCGACCGTTATTTTCGGTCAATTTTTTCAATCGACGGGACAACAGCAGTCATTTGAAGAAACGCGCCAGATTATCACAACCTATGGTGACCTTGTGCGTACTGAAAAAGTGTTACAACCCGTCATTGATAATTTGCAACTGCCTTTTACTGTCGAGGACTTCAATATCCGCATTGAAGTTTCTGAAGAACCGAACCTTCCTCTGCTCAATATCAGCGTGTCGGATACCAGTGCTGACAATGCTGTGAATATCGCGAACTCTGTTGTGCAATCGCTTATTGATAACGGCCCGAATAGCAGCGTATCGCAGAACGAAGAATTTTTACGCGGTCAGCTCCGGCAAATTCAGGCTCAAATTACCCAACTTCAAACCGAGTATGACGATTTGATTGCGAACGGTGCCACGCTGACATCGGCATTTGAAATCGCTCAAAATGACACGCGAATTCAGACAATACTTACTACATTGCAAAGTGTCCGAACGCTTTATTCAGACTTGAGTGCCAGTATGTCTACGACTGGTAATTTACTCTCTATCTTTTCTGCCGCCTCCGTCAAAAATATTGCTGTCGTAACCGGTTCGTTCCTCAGTGTTATTCTTGCGGCGGTTGGCGGGTTGATTCTGTCTATATTGACCATCATCTTAATTGCCTACTTTGATGACCGGTTGCAATGGCAGGATAACCTCGAACAAATTGACGGCGTTCGGGTTATCGGCCCGTTGGGTATGATCCCGCGTAACAAGCTGCCGCTTTATGTCGCTAACATGCCGGGTACGATTGAAGCGGAAGTGCTGCGTCAACTGCGCGCTAAACTGGTGCTGGCGACGGATGGCGCACAGCCCAAAGTCGTTACCATCACCAGCTACGATTCGGGCGATGGTAAATCGGTTACGTCATCGAACCTCGCGTTAGTGACAGCAGAGTCCGGCTTGCGAACCCTGTTGGTTGACGGTGATATTCGTAAGGGTAATTTGCACGAGTTCTTTGGTCTGCCAAACGTGATGGGGTTGTCCGATATTTTGGCAGGACGTGATGACCTTTCGGTTTTGTTGTCGCGTTCTTTGCTCGATACGAATGTGGAAAATTTGACACTGTTGACGGCTGGTCGTGCGAGCACCAACCCGGCTGTGTTGTTAAGTAAGCCGCGTTTGGGCGATCTTATTAAATTGCTGCGTGACCAATTTGATGCGATTGTTATGGATTCAGTTCCTAGCATTGGTGGCCCAGACTCTGCGTTCCTTGCTGAACATAGTGATGGTGTTGTCATCGTGGTTCATGGTCAGCGGACGACGCGCCGCTCACTACGTCGTACGCTGCAAACGTTACAACAAGGTACCAATCGCGCGGTGAATATCTACGGTATCGTGTTCAACCGTATTTCTCTGCAACTCACCAGCACATACAGCCGCCCGTATTATCGCCGTGACTTTGCCATTAACCCTGACAAACTGAATCAAGAAATGCTTGCGGCTGGTAAACGCCCCGGTTTGGCGAGCCGTAATAATAATATTTTGATTGACCCGAATGGCATCCGTTTGTACTCGATCCCGGCAGCCTCGGTGCAGCTTGGCATTAGTAAAGATACGCTGCAAGAATGGATTCGCAAAGGTTCTATAAAGATCGAAAAGCGCAACCGTCGCGATTGGATTTCGGAGACTGAAATCTCGGAGCTTCTTGAACGGCTGCCGCGCCATGAGCTGCCGGTAGATGGTGCAACAGCAGGTGCTATACCCCGCAAAAATGTGACGGGTAAGCTATCGAGTGGCAAGCTGCGTGATCTGCTCGGTGGGAATCGCGATGCGCTGTTGGCATCTGCACGCGAGCCGAACCCCACTGACGAAAGCAGTGAATGACCGTTGTTGTGAGCAATAGGGATAGAACATGATCGCTTCTATTTTGCAACGGTTTTCATTTGTGGGCTGGCTGCGTTATTGGCTGTTTGACCGCAACTATAATCAAACCGTACGGGGCATTCTGGTCGGCGTTTGCATCGTGCTGACACTTGCTTCTGCGCTGCTGTTACGCGAGTTTAACCCAGATTCGTTTGCGAGTACGCTGGTCGCTTTCTTGCCTATTCTTGCGCTGGGAGGCTTGACGGCGGCATTACTGATCTACCGTTACTTCGAGGCGACCTGTTTGTTTATTTTGCTGTTGAGTATGCTCGTATCCGACGGGGTTAGTACGGGTACGGGCACCAAACTCACGTTCACATTTTTGTCGCTGATCCTCCTTGCGCTGATCTGGTTATTCCGCAAAGTGGTGGTTGACCGCTCGTTTAGGCTGGTTCCATCGAGAGCAAATTTGCCGATTCTGCTGTTTAGCATTGCGGTGCTGATTGCTTATGTTTGGAGCGGGGCATTTCCTGAAAAGGAAGCGAGCTACATCTTTGCCCAAAAGTCATTTGTCCGTTTAATGACTGCCTTGATTTTGATTATTTCACCGCTCACGTACATCATATTTTCGAATGTTATCCGCTCAGAGAAATCATTTAAGGTGATTATTTGGTGGTTCATTGGATTTGGGGCAGTAACGGGGGTCATGCGTATTGTGTTGGGGATTGTGCCTGCACCTTTGAACGATAGAGGGCAATTCGCGACATGGGTTTGTGCGCTGGCTATCGGACAAGCACTTTTTAACACCAAACTGCGTTGGTACATACGTCTTTTGCTAATCGTGCCTGTTCTCCTCTGGGGGCAGATTTCACTGGCGCTTGGTATCAGTTGGTTAAGTGGTTGGGTTCCAATTGTCGTTGCAGTTGGTGTATTAGTTGGCCTTTATTCCCGCAAGCTCATGTTTTTGGGGCTTCTGGCAATCGTTGTGTGGGGAGCGGCCAATTTTAATTATGTCAGCACCATATTTACAGGCGAACAGGATGAGTCAGGAAATACACGCGCGATTGCATGGGCACGCGCGTTTGGCGTGGTGGAAAAACACTTTTTGTTTGGTGCTGGCCCAGCCGGTTATGAATATTACTTTCAAAGCTACGGTTATTATAAGGGTAATATTGGTGTTGGTCAGCTTTCTCACAATAACTACATCGATATTATTGCCCAGACAGGCATCGTAGGATTTTCATTGTGGGTTTGGATGTGGTTGGGGCAGGGTTGGATGATGTGGAAGCTATTCAACAAGCATTTTGATGATCCTTTTCTATCTTCACTACGCTATTCATTAGTTGTTTGTTATCCCGCAATCCTTGTATCTATGATGCTCGGAGACTGGGTTACACCTTTCCCCTATACACAGGGACTTGGCGGCATCGATTACACAATTTGGTCATGGATGCTGTCAGGTACAGCTATCGCTTTGTATTACTTCACGCCGACGAAGAAGCAGGAAATAACGCCTGTTACATAGCTTCATAATTATCGGGTGCAGTTTTTGCGAGCCTAAACGAAAAAACGCGGTTTAATGCCCTCTCGCTCTAGTCACGATGAGGTGATGGTCTCTTGGAAAAATTCAGCTTAGTTAAATTTGCATCACGAATTACCGGTTTACTTTTACTGTTCATCAGTTTTGCCCCTCTTCACGGACAAGATGCGGCTGTTTGGACAAACCCAAAATTCCTTGGTGATGGTTGGTGGCAATCGGCGGCCCTCGACCAAGAGGGTAATTTCCATGTTTCGTGGTATGGCGGATACAGCGTGGGGGATAAACTCACGCACGACGTTCTTTATTATTCAAAATTGTCGAGTGATGGTGTTTGGTCATCGCCACTGGATGCTGTTTATACGGGAGATGGTGGTTTTACAGTACGCAATGCGATAACTGTGACCAGTGACGGTATGCTGAATGTGGCTTATCGTGGTGGTGTGAATCACTATCTTGCTAGTGCGCCAGTTGTAGGCTCTGATACTGCTGCAAATTGGAAATTCGGAACTCAGCTTGGGGCAGATGGCTATTACCTCGATATGATTGCCGATCAAGATGATAATTTGCAGCTTGTGGTTAGCGAACGCAATAGTATTCCAAACGAAGACCAAATTGCTGAGGTTTTCGCGGAAGGCGCACAATGCTTTTTGTGCTTCGATTTGTTTTATATGCGGTCTGAAGATGGTGGCGCAAGCTGGAGCGACCAAGTTCCACTTTCGCTTGAAGTCTACAGCGGTTCAGATAGGCCTCAAATCCAGCAAGGGGCGTCGGGCAGACTGTATGTGACGTGGGATGAGGGGCTCGATTGGTATGTTAGTGCGGGTACAGCGCAGGATGTGCGCATGGTCTATTCCGATGATCGGGGTCGAACATGGTCAAAGCCCATTATTTTCACGGGTTCCGGGCAAGCAGGTTACAACCCGATTATGGGTTCGATGACCGAAATGCGCGATGGGTCTTTGATGATGATATGGCGGTACGCGACCGATTTTGATCGCAATATTTACTATCAAATATCCAAAGATGTCGGGTTAACATGGTCGGAACCCGCACCTGTGCCGGGTATTATCACCAGAACCAATGCGGCAACCTCATTAGATCATTATGAATTGGTAACTGACCGATTGGGCACGGTTCATTTATTCGCTGTTGGTCAAACTGATAGCCCTACGCAGCGTAGGGATGCGCTCTACGATATTACATATGTTCCCTCGTCGGAATATTGGGTGCAGCCGCAGCGTATTTATTACAGTGCGGACGAACGCCCTGAATGGCCGGAAGCGATTGTTGGGCCTGCAAACGACATCCATCTGGTATGGTTTAATCGTGGTGTTATTCCCGGCTCGAACTGCAATACCTGCATCCTAAAAGTTTATTACAGTCATTTGCCCGGCAGCATGGCGGCAGAGCCGACGCGCCAGTTCCGACCGACGATTACCCCATTACCTACAGCGACGGTATTTATTAATATTGAACCGAGTTCGACACCTGTTCCCACGGTTCAAAATATCGAGCAAAACCTGATGGTTAGCACGGCTGATAACTACATATCGCAATCGCTTTTGGGTGGCATGTTCCTGTCGGCGTTATTTTGCGCGGCTGTATTGATCTTTATACGTCTGCGGCGTTAGGTTTTGGGAGAACGTAGTTCTAGGTGCTTTTCATGCAAATTTCATCAGGGTGATGGTAGGCGCGATCACCCTGACTCCCCTTCAATGTTCACTGTAAAACCATCGCCTAAAGAAAAAATCTCTTGAAGTTTTGCATTGGTCATGCACTACAAACGCTGCTGAACGTGTCGATAGGTGGCTGTAAGGGTTTTGACGTATTGTTGCCCCAATAGATCTAACACATTGAACATAATTTACTGAGTAGAGTATGGCATCTAATATCTTGCCCAATCCTGAAACCCCTCAAAACAATCGTCACAATGCAAATTCGCAGTCCATTGGCATCCTACTTACCAGTGTTGCTTTCGGTGCTGTCGGCCAGCTTATTTTAAAAGCAGGTATGAATAGCATGGTGGAAACTTACGGCAAGCTCCAACTTACCGGCGCTACCTTGCTGCATATGGCGACCAACCCGCTGCTAATTGTCGGCATCGCGATTTTCGGCGTTAGTACACTGCTGTGGTTATTCGCATTAGCCAAGGCTGATTTGAGCTTTGCGTACCCATTCCTGAGCCTGACATATTTAGCGGTTTTAATTGGCGGCGCTTTCTTATTTGGTGATAAGGTGACGCTGCCGCGTGTGCTGGGCTTTGTGATCATCATTACCGGTGTTTTCATCGTTGCCCGTAGTGATCGGAAAAAGAGTTAGCCATGCGTACTGGCATTATTGGCGGCGGCTTGATGGGTGTCGTCCTTGCCTATTTCTTAGCAAAGTCGGGCGAGCAAGTCACAATTTTGGAGCAAGGTTTACATCTTGGCGGCTTGAATGACGAATTACAGTTTGAAGATGGTCTCGTCGTCCCGCGCTATCAACATGCTCTTTTGCCATCTGATGCGGTACTGCGGAGGTTATGTGTTGAATTGGGATTGAGTCATGAGCTGATCTTCCAAAGTGCGCGTGCAGGATTTGTGAATCAAAACACGATCCACCCCATGAGTAACATTTTTGATTTTCTGTCGTTTTCGGTACTTGGACTGCGCGACCGCTTTCGCTTGGGGCGGATGATTTTGCAGACGCGCGGTAAATCCAACTGGCATGACCTTGACGCGCTTTCCGCTAAAGAGTGGTTGGTGCGCGTGGGGGGGCAAGAAGCCTTTGAACGGATTTGGCGGCCTTTGCTTGAGGCCAAATTTGACGGCGTGTATGATAATGTGTCGGCAACGTACATCTGGGCATGGCTCAACCGTATGTCGTCTGTGCGGCAGGCGCCCCAACTTTCGGGAACGATTGGGTATTTGAAGCGCGGTCACTATTCGCTCATTAAGGCGCTGGCGAATGCTTTTCTGGAAATGGGTGGTGAAATTCAATATGATGCCCGTGTGCGCGAAATTGAATTACAAGACGGTCGTTTGGGGCGCGTTCGTACCCACGCTGGAACGTTGGAGTTCGATGCCTTGGTAGCGGCAGTCGCTACGCCGATTTTCGCCCATTTAATTCCGGCTGCTGATCCAGCTTATCTGACGCGGCTCGAAAAATCGACTTACCTCGGTTTGATCTGTCCGGTCATGGTTGTCGACAGGCCGCTGTCGAAATTTTGGACGCTTAACCTGACCGACCCAAGCTATCCCTTTGCGACGATTATTCAGACCCCGCATCCTGAAAAGCCCGATCATTTCATTGTGCATTTGCCACGTTACACAGCACCGGATAATGATTGGATGGGTGTGGGCGATGCGGATATTCGCGAGGCGTGGATAACGCACCTCAAGAAAATATTCCCGGATTTCAAGGACGATCAGATTATTCATTTCGCGGTCAGCCGTTCACGATATGCCGAACCGATTCATAATGTGAATATGTTGCAGAATAGTCTTGACGTTCAAACGCCGTATGCTGGTTTATATCTTGCCAACACCGCACAAGTTTATCCACAGTTGCCAACCAGCGAAGCGGCCGTTGCCCATGCGCGCGAGGTCGCGGATAGAATCCGGTTGGCGCGCCCAATTGGAATTCTAACCTAATATGCGTGTCCTTTTACTGACCCAAGTTTTACCTTACCCACCTGACAGCGGCCCAAAAGTTAAAACTTACCATGTCCTCAAATACCTTGCTGAAAAGCATCAGGTAACGCTGGTCTCGTTTGTGCGCGACACGGATAAAACGGAATATATTCAGCACCTCGAAACGTTGTGCGAACGGGTGATTACGGTACCGATCAAACGGGCACCGCTGCGGGATTTGCTCTTTTTGGGCAAAAGTCTGTTGACCAATCAGCCGTGGATGATGCTTCGTGACGAACGACCGGAAATGCGTGCGGCGCTCCAACAACTGGCCGAAACGACCCAATTTGATGTTGTCCATGCTGACCAGTTGAATATGGGGCAGTACGCGCTGTCATTCGTTAAAAGCCGCAAGGTGCTGGATTTGCATAATGCGCTGTGGGTTTTGTATCAACGCATGGCATCGACCCTGCCGCTGCATAACCCGATGAAGTATTTGCTGATGCGTGACTGGCGATTACTTAAAACCTATGAAGGTAAGATGTGCCGCGATTTCGATGCGGTGACTGCGGTTAGCGAGGAAGATAAGCAGTCGCTCATCGAAGCGGGTGCGCCGACTGATATTCAGGTCATTCCTATTGCCATTGATATTGATAAGCAGGCGTTTATCCAACGTGCGCCTAAAGGGCCGCACATTATCCATGTGGGGACGATGTACTGGCCGGCAAATATCGACGGTATTCGCTGGTTCCTTGACCACATTTACCCACTTATCAAACAGCAAGTGCCGGATGTTCGCTGCACACTGGTAGGCGCACGCCCTCCGCAAGATATTAAAGAGCGTGAACAAACAGACCCCTCATTAAAAGTGACAGGGTATGTTGATGATCCGCTGCCTTATTTGCAAGACTCCAGCATGATGATTGTGCCACTACGGGCAGGCGGGGGAATGCGCGTCAAAATCTTGAACGCCCTCGCGCAAGGATTGCCGATGGTGAGTACGACGGTCGGCTGTGAAGGCATAGACGTTCAAGATAACCACGATATTTTGATTGCGGATACGCCGGAAGCATTTGCGCACCAAGCAGCACGTTTGCTGACGGATGCTGCTTTGAATCAGCAGTTGACGCTGCAAGGGCGGCAGACAGCGGAACAAAAATATGATTACCGCCGTGCTTGTTTGCCACTTGATGACATTTATCGCTAATCCATATTGATAATCCTCGATCCGTAAATTTAGTTCGATGCAAGTCCTATCGTTTTCAATCTAAGAATGGGTGCATGAGGACATTAGTATTCTTATGCCTCGATTTTGGCTGTTTGTGATGTGAATGCATCATTGAAAGATTGAAGTCTGTACTTTTTATGCGAATACTATTCGTCAGCCCTTACATACCCTCACTCATTCGTGTGCGCCCATACAATATTTTGCGCACACTGGTGAAACGTGGACATCAAGTAACGCTGCTGGCCTTGCAACCGCCGGGTGACAGTGGTGAGGCGCTGGCTGAACTGCGCCAATGGTGCGAAGCTGTTCATGTTATTCCACATGCACGCCCCCAAACCTTGATGAATGCTGCGCTGGCACTGCCAACTGGTTTTCCGGTTCAAGCCGCTTATTCACGGTCAACAGCTTTTAACCAGTTCGCCCGTGACCTTTTATCGCGTATGTCATTTGACGCTGCCCATATCGAGCATTTACGCGGCGCGGTTTTGGCCGATGCGTTGGGTGATATTCCGGTGGTGTTTGACTCGGTCGACAGCATTTCGCTGCTGTTTAGCAAGGTGCTGCAAGATGCACCGAGCACGAAAAGCCGGTTGATGGCGATGCTTGACCTTGCGCGTACACGCCGTTTTGAAGGGCGACTTACTCAGCGTTTCAAGCAGGTTGCTGTTACCAGCCCTGCGGATCGACAAGCGCTGGTTGAACTGGGATGCGACCCTAACCGTGTCAAAGTGGTGTCTAACGGTGTGGATTTGGATTACTTTAATCCGCTGCCGACCCCGCGTGAGGCACAGCGTTTGGTTTTCACAGGCAAGATGAGTTACCATGCCAATATTGCCGCTGCTGAGGACTTGATGCATAAAATTATGCCGCTAGTTTGGCAACAGCAGCCACAAACCGAGCTTTATATTGTCGGTAAAGATCCCGCGCCGGCAGTGCAGGCATTTGCCCAAACACCGAATGTGGTGGTCACTGGCTCGGTTCCTGATATGCGCCCGTACCTTGCATCCGCAACACTATCCCTGAGCACGGTGCGCTACGGGGTCGGGGTTCAAAATAAAGTACTCGAAGCGATGGCAATGGCAACGCCCGTGGTTTGTTCACCGCAGGCTGTTTCGGCACTCAAGGTGCAAAACGGCGAAGATGTGCTGGTGGGGGACACGCCTGAAGCCATTGCTGCCCATATCGTTGATCTCTTACGCTCGCCGGAAAAACGCCAAAAGCTCGGCGACAATGCCCGCCGTTATGTTGAAACTAACCAGACTTGGGATCACTCGGTTGCCATCCTCGAAGATATGTACATTGAAGCCGCACATACCAGCACCACCAGTTTGGTATATAAGTAGAAGGGTTGATGATGAGAACGGGAGTTGTTGAAGGAACACCTAGAGTAACGCAATATAATCCGGCAACTTTGTTTAATAGTATCGTTCGCCGCAACATGCACACCAAGTTCCGTGTCGTGCAGGTTGTTTTAGTGCTGCTGGATGTGCTGGCACTCATCATCTCATTCGCGTTGGCTTATAACATCCGGTTTATCGCGCCGACCACGACCTTGTTTGATTCCACTGCCGTAAACGACTTCGATTTTTACGTGCGGTTTATGCTGGTATTGATTCCGGTGTGGGTCGGTGTTTTCTTCATCTTCCGGCTTTATGATCCCAGTATTCTCTTTGGTGGTTTGCGCGAATACGCCAGCATTTTCAACGGATGTACTGCGGGTTTCATGCTGGTTATTTTTGCGGGTTATGTTGACCCGTCGCTGGTGCTTGCCCGTGCGTGGCTGCTTATCGCATGGGTGTTTGCGATTTCGCTGATTATGATCGAGCGGTTTTCATTCCGCCGCCTGATTTACTGGCTGCGTAGCCGCGGGCATTTTATGTCGCCAGCTTATATCGTTGGTGCGAATGCGGAAGGAATCGCGATTGCCGAGCAACTGATGAGCAGTTCCGCAACGGGTGTCAATATTATCGGCTTTCTGGATGACGGCATCAGCCCCGGTGAAGAAGTCCTGCCGGGTGTTGTGGTGCATGGGCCAACTGCCCGCGCCGAAACATTGGTGCAGCGCTTTGGGATTGAACGTTTGATCGTTGCTACCAGCGGTATCCACCGCGAAAATATGGTTGATCTGTTCCGGCGCTTCGTCAATTCGTCTGATGTGACGATGTGGTTATCATCCGGTATGTATGAGATTTTGACGACCGGTGTGCAAATCCAAGATGTGGGCAGCGTGCCAATGGTCAGTGTGAACCGTGTGCGTTTAACAGGTGTGAATATTGTCCTCAAGGCTCTGATCGATTATATCGGCGCTATTCTCGGCTTGATCGCCTTATCACCGCTGTTCCTGTTCATCGCGATTATCATGAAGCTGACTGACCCCGGCCCAATTGTTTACCGCCGTCGGGTGGTTGGGGTCGGCGGTAAAGAGTTTGATGCATTTAAGTTCCGTACGATGGTCGTTAACTCGAAAGAAGTGTTAGAAGAACTGCTTGCGCGTGATCCTTCTGCCCGCGAAGAGTACAACAAGTACTACAAACTCAAGGAAGACCCGCGTATTACCAAAGTGGGAGCATTCCTGCGCAAAACTAGCATTGATGAACTGCCGCAGTTGATTAATGTGCTGCGCGGTGAAATGAGCATTGTCGGCCCGCGTATGATTACGATGGAAGAAGTCGAGAAGTATGGTAAGTGGGGGTTGAACCTGCATACGGTGAAGCCGGGTATCACCGGATTGTGGCAAGTAGCAGGCCGGAGCGAACTGACTTATGAGGAACGGGTACGCCTCGATATGAACTACATTCGTAATTACTCGATTTGGATTGATTTGCAGATCGTGGTTCAAACCATTCCAGCGGTGTTGATGAGCAAGGGTGCTTACTAAGCACAAGCCATATACCGTCAAATGGTCAATGAGCAGTGGGAGTAATTGACCTCTAAATTAGGAATGATTTCCCACAACGTTTTGACATGACAGTGTTATAGTATGTATCAATACTTTGAAACACTGAGTCGCGGCTTATCTGGGGTGCATTGGGCGCTTATAAGGGATAAGTTCGCGAAACCGGGGATGGGGTAGCCACCCCGGTTTTTATTTCCACCCCCTCCTCGTTTGTGCATTCTGCATTAGAATTTCCTTGACGATACTAAGAAGATTATGTACCCTTTTGTGACCGTTCACTCACTGTCTCAGGAGGCTAATGCTGCGCATTACCGCGCACTACCCTGTTTGGTAAATGATAAATTCTATTTGAAAGAGGTCGAAATAATGTCCAATAAGAAAGCTTTTAGCCGTCGTGACTTTTTAAAGGGTTCCCTCTTCGCCTCATCCGGTCTTGTTGCAGCAAACTTATTTTCGTTTATGGAATACCGCCGCGCCCGCGCCCAAGAAGGCAGCCGTTTGCGTGCGGCGATGTCGAGCGCCGGTTTAGCCGGTACATGGAATGCACAGGGTCAAGAAGCAGCCCTTCGCTGGGGGGAACTGCTCGGCGTCGATATTACATGGTTTGACGGCGAGTTCGACCCCGCCATTCAACGCGGCAAGATCGACCAGATGGCGACCGAAACATGGGACTTTGTTGCCATGCAGCCCGGTGCCATCGGTACATTGGTCGAGCCGGTACAGGCTATGATCGACGCGGGTATCCCTGTGATTGATATGGATACGCTGATTGCCCCGTTGGATCAACTCCAATCGATGGGCGTTGTCACTTTGATTGCCCCGAACAATGTGTTTATGTCCGAGTCGGTAGTTGCCAAGCTCATCGAGAAGATGGGCGGCGCGGGCAAGATTGCGCACATTGGCGGCGCACCCGGTCATACCGGCGCACAGGCACGCGGCCAAGGTTTCTTGAACGTGGTTGCCCGTTACCCCGATATTGTCGTGGTTGACGACCAACCGGCTGACTGGGATGTGGCGAAGGCTGCTGCCCTCACCGAGAGCGTCCTCAACAGCCACCCCGATATTACCGGTATCTTCGCTGACAATGATGATATGGCATTGGCTGCACGTCAAGCGGTCGAGAACGCAGGTTTGGGGGACCAAGTGTTCGTCGGCGGTGTCGATGCGATGACCCCCGCTATTCAGGCTGTGGCTGATGGTAAATTGGTCGCGACCGCGCGTAATTCGGCGACCCGTATTCATGGTTGGGCGGTTATCGCCGGTGCTTACGCGGCGACGGTTGGCCTCGAACAGGCTCGTCAAGATATTCCGTTCTTTGTGTTGGCTGATGGCCCTGCCATTTACGGTGACATCGATAACAACCCGGCGTTGGCGGCTGAACCGTGGAAGCTTAACAACTACGGTCTTAGCCCCGCAGCCGGTTTGATCTGGGCAGAAGAACAACTCGTCTTCTAAGTCGTATCAGGATATTCTTTACGACTTGTGAATCCGGCAGGGGGTGCGTCCAAATGCGCCCCTTGCTTGTTATTCCATCATGAGGGCGTTATGGCTGCTCCACTGAAACTTGAACTCAAACAGATCTCAAAGCGCTTCGAGAATATTCAAGCGTTGGACGCGGTGGACTTCGATTTGCGTGAGGGTGAAATACATGCCCTCGTCGGTGAAAACGGTGCCGGCAAATCGACCATGATGCGTATCCTCGCGGGTATTTACACGGGCTATGAGGGTGAATACCTGCTGAATGGTAAACCCGTACACTTGCAATCCCCCCGCGACGCACTGAGCCGTGGCATCGGCATGATTCACCAAGAATTGAGCGTGATGCCTGAACTTTCGGTTGCCGAGAATTTATTTCTTGGGCGACAGCTTACCACCACACTTGGTTTGCTCGATTGGCGCAAGATGAACCGCATTGCGCAGGAAGAGCTGGCGAAGATCGGCTTCGACCACATTAATGTGCGCGAGCCGCTTGGTAATTATTCCCTCGGTACACAGCAGGTGGTTGAAGTGCTGCGTGTCATCCTTTCCGGCGCACAGGTGCTGATTATGGATGAACCGACGACCGCGCTTTCGCCGCCGGAAGTCGAACGCCTTATCCAACTGATTGACGTGCTGCGCCAGAGTAACCGCAGCATCATCTACATTTCGCACTTTTTGGATGAGGTCATGCATGTGTCTGACCGCATTACCGTTCTGCGTGACGGGCGCAAAGTGACGACCCTCGATAAAAAAGAAACTCACATGGATGAGGTGATCTCGTTCATTTTAGGCCGTGAAATTAATGCCAAGCTGCCGGAAGCGACCACTCAAAAAGTGGGTCACACGCTGCTGGAAGTCCGCGATTTATCCGCCGATGTCTTTAGTAAGGTCAATCTGAAGGTAGAGCAGGGCGAAGTCGTCGGGTTATATGGGGCGATTGGCGCAGGGCATTTTGATTTAGCACGGGCGCTGTTCGGCATGTATCGTTTTGACAGCGGTACGATTACGGTCGACGGTAAGAAATTCCCGAAAGATTTTTCGGCACGATATGCCATTAAGCACGGGCTTGCGTATGCCACCGAGTCGCGACGTAAGAGCCTGTTCATGGAAGAAGCCATTTACCGCAATGTCATGATCCCGCATTTGCACCGGCTTGGGCAGGTGTTTGCACCCAAAGCCAGCTATGAACTGGAAACTGCCCTGCCACAAATTGCCCTCACGGGTGTGCATCCGGCTGACCCGTTTAATCCGGTGGGGCAGTTGAGCGGGGGTAACCAGCAAAAGGTGGCGATTGCGCGTTGGCTGCCTTTCCCACCCAAAGTGCTTATGATGGCGGAACCTACCCGTGGGATGGATGTCGGCGCGAAAAATGAAGTG
Organism: Bacteroidota bacterium; assembly: GCA_027492915.1. Classification (GTDB taxonomy): domain Bacteria; phylum Chloroflexota; class Anaerolineae; order Aggregatilineales; family Phototrophicaceae; genus CFX2. The sequence goes on from JAPUDW010000011.1 coordinate 24,159, forward strand.
CTCACGATCTTGCGGAACTTCCGCAACGATGGCTATGGGGTGCTGGTTATTTCCAGCGAACCGGAAACGGTTCTAACCGTCGCCGACCGTATTGTTGTGATGTCCCACGGCAGCGTGGTAGCTGAACTCCAAAATAAAAATATTGATAAAGATGTTTTGCTGAGGCTTTTATGACCCTACAGACTTCACCTCGCCCTGATGCCCAACCCACGCCCGCCGCCGTTCGCGGTCTGCCTCGATGGGTGACTACACTCGCGCCTGTCTGGACGTTGGTCGCGTTGTTTATCTTTTTTGGTATCGCGTCGCCCTCGTTCCTGCGCACCCAGAACATTAATAATATTCTGGTACAGATTTCGACACTCGCCATTTTCGGCACGGGCATGACCTTCGTGCTGCTGACGGGTGAAATTGACCTCGGTATTTCGTCGACGGCTTCGATTTCCGGTATGTTCGCGGCCTATCTTTTCGCCACGCTAGGATTGCAAGAACCGATTCCCTTATTGGCGGGGCTGCTGGTCGGAACCTTATTAGGCTTATTTAGCGGTATTATTTGTACACGATTTCGTATCCCGACCTTTATGGGAACGCTGGCGATTTCGTTTATCGGTTCCGGCTTAACCACATACGTCAGCAAGGGGCGAACCGTTACTACACTACCAGAATATGCGCGTTTTCTGGGCAGCGGCCGTATCTTCACCGACGAGGCGGGGAAGGGTGGGTTTCCGTTTATCGTAGTCGTCGCGGCGATCTGCCTGTTTATCGCTTATATCGTCCTACGGTACACACGCTTCGGACGTTACGTCTATATGACAGGTGCAAGCAAGTCGGCGGCGCGGTTGGCGGGTGTGAACACTAACATGATCTTGGTGGCGGTGCTGACGATTAGCGGCTTTACGGCAGGGATGGCGGGTATCGTCGGGATGGGGCGGCTTGGCAGCGCACAGCCTGATCCCGTACCGAGCTACCTGCTGGATACGATTAGCGCGGTGGTGCTGGGTGGTACGGCGCTGACCGGTGGGCGAGGGGGTATTCTACAAACCCTAATTGGTCTGCTCATCTATGGCACACTACGCAACGGATTGGATAATATTCCCGGTATCGACATCTACCTCAAAGAATTTATTACCGGCCTCGTGCTGGTTGTTGCGCTCGTGGTCAACGTCATTTTCTCTGGTCGCGCTGTGCGGGATAAAACGGTGTAAACAACAATGTTTGGTGATCTTTCTCCTATTTACCGCCCTCTGACTGTTGAAACGGTAGGGGCGTATATTCGCACACGCCCTGAACTGACGACCTTGTTCGATAATTCAGATGATCTAGAAGCCGTTGAAGTGGGCGATGGCAACCTGAACCTCGTCTTTAAAATTTGGGCGAAGGTGAACCCTGAACGCACGATTGTCCTCAAGCAAGCCCTACCGTATGTGCGATTGGTGGGGGATAGCTGGCCTTTGCCACCCGACCGCGCGCGTATCGAGGCGCAAGCGCTGGAAATCCACGCGCGGCTCGTACCACAGCATACACCGAGAGTTTATTTCTACGACGCTGATATGTACCTGACGGCGATGCAGAATTTGAACCAGCATATCATCATGCGGAAGGGGATGACTGAGGGCATCAAGTACCCGCGTTTCGCCGAGCATATCGGGTTGTTTATGGCGCGGACGCTGGGGAATACGTCTGACCTTGTGCTGGATTACCGCACCAAGAAGTTCGAGGTGGCTCGGTTCATCAACCCTGAACTGTGCAAGATCACCGAGGACCTGGTGTTTACTGAACCCTACCGGCCAACCGAGCGCAACCTATTCCACAAGGAATTGGAGCCGCAGGTTTTGGCGTTACAGGCTGATGAAGCCCTGCGGGTCGAAGTGGCGGCGATGAAAGAGAAGTTCATGACGCAGGCGCAGGCGTTGGTACATGGCGACCTGCATACTGGCAGCATCATGGTCAACCAGACGGATACCTTTGTGATCGACCCTGAATTCGCGTTCTATGGGCCGATGGGTTTTGATGTGGGCGCGGTCATCGCAAACCTGCTCTTGAGCTATGCCTCGCACGAGGTTCGGTCGGCTGACCCTGTTAAACGGGCGGACTTCCGTAAGTACCTGACGGACACGATTATTCAACTGTGGCATGTGTTCGTGCGCGAGTTCCAGCCGGTGTGGGAGCAGGTCGACGCGATCAACATGCCGAAGGGCTACCAGCAGAACTACATGCTCAACGTCTTGCAAGACGCGGTAGGTATGGCGGCGTGTAAGATGATGCGGCGGGTGATCGGCCTCGCGGGGGTGGAGGATATTCGCGGCATCGAGAATGTTGATGAGCGGGCGATTGCGGGCAGCCTCGCGTTGAATATCGCTCAGGTACTTTTGATGAACCGCAAGCAGATCACGACGATTGAAGAAGTGGTTGAGGCGGCGACCGGTGCAAAGCCGACCTATCCGTGGAAGTAACCCCGCAAACACCATTATTCATTTGAATTGATTTTCGAAAATGCGGAATATGCAGAAAAATTGCACATTCCGCATTTTTTGCATATTTATCTGCCGAAATGGCAGGCGGGAGTCTCCCGTGTATCCGCTGAATTGACATTTTGTGTCGGCGGGAGGCTCGGCTACATCTGCTGAATTAGCAGGAGTTCGGCGGATGTGAGGGAGCGTGCCACCGCCGTGAAATAGTTGCAAGTTTTAAGTGACAAGCTACAAGAAAAACCCATACAAGATTTAACCGCAGAGACGCAGAGAAAGACAAGAGATTGGAACCGCCATCCACAGGAGGCTTCGCACAGACGTTAAGAACGCCACTTTAAATCATTGTAGCACAAAAATTCTTATTTGGTGGTTAGAGTTTGCAAACTTTTGAGGGGAAATTGGCAGGCTGGATTATGGTGATTTACTAATTAAAATGGTCATTGGCGGGCAGTATCGCTGAGGGCTAAAGCCGCTCAGCTAACCACCGAACAAGTCCACTAAAGGGACTTCAAAAGCGAGATTTGTGCTTTATTTAATCAGCGGGATATTTTGCTGTTTAATGCTTGCTGCGGTTCGTTCACTCTCAAGTAGGTTAGCGCGAATTTCATCTAAATGTTCAAATGCGTAAGTCAGGGCAGCATGAACTTGTGCAAGCGTAAGGCTATAGGCGCTGGCGATTTCGTCCGCGCTCATACCAAGATGCTCATGCCAGATATAAACGTTTTGAACTTTGATGCCGCGCCCTGTGATGCAAGGTTTGCCACCACGCACACCGGGCGTTTGGGTTATGTGGGCAGAGGTCACATTATAGGCGGCGGTTGGTGTTGTCATTGGTACACCTTATTCACCCGTTATCGTGTTTCAATCATAACATAGTTCCCGAATCAAAAGGGCGAGTCGTTAGACGCTCACCCCTGTCGATTGCCGCGTGTATGACGGTTAATTCAGGCGCTTTTTGGCCTCGTACTGCACCATGTTGACGATGCCCATCAACCCCTGACCTTTGCCCATCGAGATTTCCTTGCCGAACAGGTTGAATACGATGTCGGTCTGCAAGGACGCGACCTTATCCAACGGCTGACCGGAGCAGGTTTCATCCAGCACGGCGCACATGGCTTTGGCAGAAAGCCCCTGCGGATTGAGCACATCAAAGTAATATTTGATCGTGCCATCGGGGTTATCCAGCGCCCACACAAACGCTTCTGATTCGCAGGCCGGTACGCGGTGGGATTCGTCGTAGGGTTCGGTGGCGATGGTTGGCGGCACTTTGGCTTCGGGGAAGCGGTCAGCGATTTCGATCAGGTATTCGGCACGTTCGTTGCGGTCGCTAATCATCGAGAAGTCTTCAAGCATTTCATTCAATTTGTCGGGGTAGTTGCTCATGCTTATTCTAGCCTTATGAGGTTACAAAATTTCGCGCATATTACCATATTTGGCAGCGCCAGTCATTGGAAATAGAAGGGAGGGTCGAAACCCTCCCGATCTTGCACGATCTGATTCTATTGACGCGGTAGACGGGTGTCTACTTACACGCTTTTTTCAATCGGCACGTTGACCGAGTTACCCCATTCCGTCCAGCTACCGTCGTAGTTGCGGACGTTCTTGTAGCCGAGGAGGTTGGTCAGCACGAACCATGAATGGCTGCTGCGTTCACCAATGCGGCAGTAGGCGACGATGTTGTCATCGGCCTTCAAACCTTGTTCGCCTTCATAGATGGCCTTGAGTTCGTCGGCGGTCTTGAAAGTACCATCTTCGGCGTTGACGGCCTTCGCCCACGGTACGCTCTTGGCACCGGGGATGTGACCGGCGCGGAGTGCGCCTTCCTGCGGGTAGTTGGGCATGTGGGTGAGCTTACCGCTAAATTCGTCGGGGCTGCGAACGTCAACCAACGGCAGGCCAGCTTCGACATGCTTAAGCACTTCGTCGCGGAAGGCGCGGATTTCTTTGTCGTTGCGTTCCGGCGCGGTGTAGCTGGTGGCGGCGTAGCTGGGTACTTCTTTGGTCAGCTCACGGCCTTCTTTTTCCCACTTGAGGCGGCCACCGTCCACGATCTTGGCGTTAGAGTGACCGAACAGTTGGAATACCCAGTAGGCATAAGCCGCCCACCAGTTGTTCTTGTCACCGTAGAAAATCAGGGTTGTGTCTTTGGTGATGCCGATGCGCGAGGCGAGCTTTTCGAAGCCATCGCGGTGCAGATAGTCACGGCGCAGGGGGTCATTCAGGTCGTTTGTCCAGTCCACCTGTACCGCGCCGGGGATGTGTCCCGAAGGATAAAGCAGCGGGTCTTCGTTGGACTCGATAATGCGGATGTTGGCATCGTTCAGATGTTCAGCCAACCACTCGGTCGAAACCAGTACATCGGGATTTGTGTAACCACGGCTTGCAATGTCACCCATTTTCGTAACTCCTTATTTGCCTGCTATTTGGCTCGATAATCTTAACTTTGACGATTACGCTGGGCAATCCCAGTCGTTCATTCACCTGTACCATTCGACCCTGATGACCTTTTCCCCTCCATCTCTAAAACAAAAAGCCGACCTGCGTGAGGTCGGCTCTGGTTGCGCATCAATTGAGTGATTTCGCGTTACAACCTGTTACCTGCCCGGACGCAGACGTGATGAATCCTGTGTACAACACATACACATGCCACAACACATCATTACCGGATAGAGATTAAAGTTGCTCATAGGGTAGAATATAGCGGAGGAGTATTAGAATGTCAACAACCACTCACGCCCAACCGCTTGCAGACCGTGTTCGCCCGAAGTCGCTGGATGAATTTGTCGGGCAGAAGCATCTCGTCGGCAAGGACAAGCCGCTGTACATCGCTATCACGCAAGACCGCATTTACTCGATGATTTTCTGGGGGCCGCCGGGGGTGGGCAAAACCACCTTAGCCCGCATTATCGCTACTGCCACCAACCGTCCCTACTTTGAACTGTCGGCGGTATCGGCAGGGAAGGCGGAAATCCGCGCCATTGTCGAGCAGTTGCAGGCGAAAGATAAACGCGATCTGTTCTCGCAGGCGGAAGCCAAGCAGCGGGGCAGCGCTGTGCTGTTCCTTGATGAAATCCACCGTTTCAACAAAGCCCAGCAAGACTTCCTGCTTCCGTATGTCGAAGATGGCACGCTCATCTTGATTGGCGCGACAACCGAGAATCCGAGTTTCGAGGTGAACTCGGCGCTGCTTTCGCGCAGCCGTGTGTTCGTGCTGGAGGCGCTGACGGTTGAGGAAATTCAGCAGATTATCCGGCAGGGCGCGAACGAGATGGGCATCACCATTGAGGATGATGCGCAGGCGTTCCTCGCCGAGTTCGCGAATGGGGATGCGCGGCAGTCGCTCAACCTGCTAGAAGTGACGGTTGAGCTTTATGCCCAAGAATCCAAGACGGTGACGCTGGACAACCTCAAGAATGCGCTGCAATCCAAGTTCCTACGCTACGACAAAGGCGCGGAAGAACACTACGACACGATCAGCGCGTTCATCAAGAGTATGCGCGCCAGTAATGTGGACGCGGCGCTTTATTATCTGGCGCGGATGATGAACGGCGGCGAAGATCCCAAGTTTGTTGCCCGCCGACTCGTGATTTTTGCCTCGGAGGATATTGGTAACGCGCAGCCAACCGCGTTGGTGGTGGCGAACGAGGTTTTCCGTGCGGTAGAAACGATTGGCCTACCGGAATGCCTATTCAACCTCGCACAAGGGACGGCGTATATGGCGCTGGCACCCAAAGACCGCAGTTCGGGCGATGCTTATTTCGCGGCGCTGGAAGATGTGAAGGCGCAGGGGAATGTGCCGATTCCGCTGAACCTGCGCAACGCGCCAACCAAGCTAATGAAGGAACTGGGTTACGGCAAGGGGTACGAGATGTATAACACCGACGACCTGCTGCCGGAAGCGTTGAAGGGCAAGAAGTATTATAAGAAGTAGGGGTATGAGTGCTGATTTGTTAGAATCTGTCGCAAATATCATTGGCTTTACCGATGGCGATTTGAAGGCGAACCGCGACGGTCAGTTGAGTGATGCCCAACGCGGAAAGTTACGAGCAAAACGGCAAGGTTGGCTTCTCCTTGTCGGTGTCGCACTCATCCTCGCTATCGGACTGTTTGCGCTCGCCGTCTTTGGCGCCTCTTGCGCGTCATGGGAGCTGGTGTCGGGGGGGGGGGGGGTGGGGCT
>JAPUDW010000012.1 GCA_027492915.1 Bacteroidota bacterium
GGGGACAAGCCTCTTAAAAGATTTACATATCCGCACGGCGTTTGTCTCGTGCGTGGGCTTTTCGCTTGAAGCAGGATTGATGGAATCAGACATTGGACAGGCACAGATTAAGCAGGTGATGATTCAAGCGGCGCAGCAGGTGGTGGCGCTGATCGATTCCACCAAGTTTGACCACGTTGCACTGGCTCCATTTGCTACCGTCGATGACATTGACCATATCGTGACTGACCAAGGCGCAGATGAAGCTACGATACAGGTACTCCAAAGCAGGGGTGTAAGTGTTACGGTGTCCAGCGACCACGCAACCACGACTTATGTGCCTAACCAAAATCAACATCAGCTTTACAAAATTGGTTTTGCCAATCTCAGTGAAGATATGGCTTTTCCACGTGATGTTCGGCGCGGGTTGGAACGGGCGGCAAAAGAATCAGGCCATGTTGAGTTGTTCATCGCCAACAACCAGATGAGCCGCGAGTTTGCGGTGGAAATCGCTGATGATTTGATCGCCAGCGGCATTGACCTGATGATCGAGTTCCAGATTGATGAGAGTGCAGGCAATGTCCTGATGAGCAAATTCAATCAGGCGGGTATACCGGTGATTGCCATTGATATTCCGATGGTGGGCGCAACCTTTTTTGGTGTCGACAATTACCACTCCGGTTATGTATCCGGCTTAGAGCTAGGCAAGGCGGTGATGCAGGAATGGGGTGGGCAATTCGACCATTTATTGGCATTGGAACACCCGCGTGCAGGGCATTTACCGGCAACACGCATCCGGGGTCAGATCGACGGGTTTAAGGCGATAGTCGGTGAGGTGAGTAATGAAAAGATTATTTACCGAGACAGCGGGAATACGACGCAGATCAGCGAAAGTGTGATGCTGCAACTACTACACGAATATGCCGACGAACACCGTCTGGCAGTCGTCAGCTTCAATGATGATGCGGCGATTGGGGCTTTGGACGCGGCACGACGCGAACACCGCGCTGGCGATGTCTTGATTGTGGGACAAGGCGCAGACCGCCGGTTACGTGATGAACTGCGGCGTGGTAACTCACGCATTATTGGTTCAACAGCCTTTCACCCCGAATTGTATGGCGAAAGGCTCGTCATACTCGCGCTGGATATTCTACGAGGCGAACCGGTGCCGCCTGCGGTGTATATGGAGCATGTCTTTATTAATGCGGCAAATGTGGATTTGCACACAAGTGTACGTGATGATCGTTAGATCTGAATGGTGTACTTGTGAACGGTGTCTTCGATAATGTCTGCGCCTAGCCCATAACCTTCCGGTGCATACACCCACCCTTCTCGCTGCTCGACAGGATTGGTAACGAGTTCCTGTTGGACGACGCTGGGCGCTGGCTTGAGTTCGAACAAGATGGGATTCGCGGCGCACAATGATAAGTGGATGCTGGCGGCAGTGTTTAGAGCACCAGCCCAACTGTGGGCATTCACGGCAATATTGCGTTCGGCGGCGCGCTGGAAAATTTTGCGCATTCCCGTGATCCCTTCGACGCGACCGGGGTCAACCAAAATGACATCACACACATCAGCATCGAGCAAGCGACCATAATCCTGAATATTGAAGAAGCGTTCACCGAAGCCAATCCGCAGTTCAGGTACGGCAGCGCGGAGGTGATGGTAGGCATTCAAGTTATCGGGGAAAAATGGGTCTTCTAGCCAAGATAGGTTATATTCGTTCATGGCTTTGGCAGTACTGACGGCGCGGGGAATATCCCATTTGCACTTTGCCCCTACATCGATAATGAAACCGGCTTTATCGCCAATGGCGGCACGAACCGTTTTAACAAAATCAACATCACGGGATTGATCGACACCGAGATTAGACTGCCCTTTTTTGCCGAAACCAACTTTGACATACTGGTAGCCGGCATTGATGTGGCCGACTAGCTCTTGTGCCATGTCGTCAATCGCGGCGGCTTTGGGGTGAGAACTGGCGCAGGCCGGCAGACGATCCCGCAGTTTGCCGCCCAACATCTGTGAAAGGTTCAGCTTGAGCAGCTTGCCTTTCAAGTCCCAAAGCGCCATATCAATGGCACTAATGGCGAAGGCTGCGATACCGCCGACATTCCCATACCACCAAACTCTATCACGGAGAGCTTCCCAAATCGTCTCGATATCATAGGGGTCTTTATCCAAGACAAGATCACCAAGGCCATGTCGAATCAGCGCTGTGATGGATGCCGTGGCTTCGTGAAAGATGCTGATGCATTCTCCCCAGCCTACAGTGCCATCACTGGCTTCGAGGCGGACGACGACCAGCGAGCGAAGCGCCATGTTGTCATTACTTTCGGGATATTCCAGCGGGAAAACTTCTATCTTCTTGATTTGCACAACAAAAATCCTTTAATTAGCAAAATATCGTTTAAGCGCCATTGATTGGCGTAAGAGGACACATATGAAGCACGCTGCGTCCCTACAAGATCACCAATCCTTAGCGCACCTTATATTTGGCGACGTAGGCGCGGTCAAGCTCGATGCCGAAGCCGGGTTTATCCGAAATGGTGTAGTAGCCGTCTTTCAAAGGACGCGCTTCGGTTTGAATATCCCAGAAGAAAGGATCACGGGCGTGGTGAAAACATTCGACAAAGCTGCCGTGGGCTACACTGCCTAATAAATGGGCAGAAATTTGTGCTTCTTCGTGATGCGCCATTTTGATGCCGAACGCCGAGCACATGCTGGCGACACGCCGCCACATGGTCGGCCCACCACCCCACGAGGTATCAAAGTTGCAGTAGTCAATCGAATCACCAATGATGAGATCACGAACACCATCAATGCGGTACTCACTTTGTCCGGCGGTAATTGGTACGCCTGTGGACAAGCGAACATCACGCAGCCAGCGTTTGTCGTTGTACCAGCGTACAGGCTCTTCAAACCAGAATAGCTCGATACCGGCATTCTCGGCCAAGCGGCAAAAGCGAATGGCCTGCTGCAAGTCATAGCCCTGATTGGCATCGACCATCAAGGTAAAATTATCCCCGCCGACTTCACGGGCTACTTTCAAGCGTTCGAGGTCTTCTTCGGGGGTAACACCGCCGATTTTAAACTTCATGCCGACCACACCGTAATCAACATAATTTGCGATTTCAGCCGCTAATTCGTCACGATTTTGACCGTAGTAGCCACCAATCGCAATCATGGGCAAGCGATTTTGATAGCCACCCCATAGGCGGTACAGGGGCATATTCAGTGCTTTACCGACAGTATCCCAAATGGCGGTATCAACGGCTGAAATGGCCTGCATCACGACACCACGATCCCGTAAAATGTCGTAGGTGGCGGGCTTCATAGCCTCCCAACAGCCTTCAGTATTGAACACGTCCATGCCGATAAGGGCGGGGGCAAGTTCCTTGTGGATAATGGACAAGATGACATCCTGTTCCTCATCGGTGTCACCGGTATAGACTTCACCAACGACACCCTGCTTCGTTAGAATGCGAGTGATGATGGTGCAGCGATTTTGCATGGAATATTTGCTACCGCGATACACTTTGTTCAGGGGAATACGTAATGCTTCGGTTTCAACAGCTTGAATGGTTAAGGGCGATGATGTAAGCCAATCGTGCGCGTTGGTCATTTTGGTTTAACTAAAAGTCCTCTATTTTTGACAACATTTTTGGATATGTTACAATCCGACAAGTATAGATAATTATCAACAAAAATCAACAATTTTCGCAATTATAAAGTCCGTCTGTTGACGTATTTTTAACTCAACAGACTGTCAAAAGTCCTAGAAAAATTCTTATTAGGAGATGATTTGGTGAGTGAAAAAGCGACCGTCGCAGTTGTCGGCACCGGTTGGTGGGCGACGACTGCTCATATCCCCGCCCTGCTTAAAAACCCGCGTGTCGAAAAGATTTTATTGGTCGATAAAAATCCAGCAGCGTCGAAAGCCGCAGCGGACAAGTACAATTTGCCATATACCTACACTTCGATTGCAGAGGCTAAGGCCGCACACCCTGAACTTAAAGGAGCAATCATCGCGGTAACGCACCAGGCACATTACCGCGCAGCGATGGACAGCCTTGATCAAGGGCTACACCTGCTCATTGAAAAGCCCATGACGATTTAT
>JAPUDW010000013.1:0-6867 GCA_027492915.1 Bacteroidota bacterium
CCCCAAAATACGTGCAACCTGTTCCATCGCCACGAACGCATCCATGATCGGCGCGGCATCGTCACTCGCCACCAGCAGATCAACATCGCCAATCGTCGGTCGTGCGCGTCGGATGCTGCCTGCAATCGCCCCTTCAATCGCACCGGGGAGCGTGAGCAAGTGGTCGAGAATTGCTTGCGCGGCGGGTAGGGCGATGCCCAGCGGTGAGCGTCCGGTTTGCCGACCAAGCGACTCGATCCCTTCGATAATCTTGATTTCGCTCTTTTCGCCCATCCCTGCCAAACCGCGCAGCTTACCCTCACGCGCTGCCGTTTCCAGTTCGGGAATAGTCGTGATGTTGAGTTCTTTCCAGAACAGCTTGGCTTTCTTTGGGCCAACCCCGTTCACATGCACAATATCGACCAAGCCCGGTGGGATTTCAGCAGCCAACGTGTCATAAAATGCGAGTTGGCCAGTAGCTAGCATTTCATCAATCTTTGCCGCCAGTGTATCCCCGATGTTGGGTAAATCAGTGAGTGTGCCTTCTGCCGAAATCGCATGGAGATCACGCGGTAGTTCGCGGATGGTTTCACCTGCGCGGCGGTACGATAACACACGGTGGATGATCTCGCCTTTGATCTCCAGCAGCGTAGCGACCCGTTCAAAAATATCGGCAATTTCGCGGTTGGTCAGGGACATAGTCGTCCTTTATTGTGTAGAGATTACTCGAACGCGGATAGTAATCGTCTGGTACATGATCGTCACTACAAATTGTATTTATTGTAGGGAATGGTCTCAGACCATTCCGAATGACCATCACTTACTTTACGACCACAATCCGACTGCTTTTAGAATTTTTGTCTCATGGGGATTATAACGCAGAATAGGAAACTGGGCTATAGGGCTTGCGAGAAAAAGCAAGCCCTACATAGGATAGCTTTAGCTTATGACTCGCTCGACGTATCATAGAATTCTTCGCCGTAAAAACCGAGTATGGTCGAGACATAATCCGCATCTTGCGAATAAACCACATAACCGTCCTTGATACCCGTGAGCGTCACATCAAGCTTAATGCCGTTGTCCACGAACGCGCCGTTACCGGTCATCACAAAACCTTGCGAGAACGCGCATTCTGTCATCGTAATGTCTTGGTTGCCGTTATCATCCGCCGCTTCCACTGACACGATTCCACCATATGGGCAGCCAATGTCGACCGGTTCACTGCCATCGCTGTAATAATATTCGGGGATGTAGAAAAGTTCGACATAAACCGAGTCGAGCGCTTCCATCGGGGTTTCAAAATCGTTGGCATCCACAGGCGCGAGTTCCACATAAGGCTCAGAGACATAGCCTTCGCAGATGGTTTCACGGTCGGCTGGCATTTCATCATCGACCAGAAAATCGGTAACCAGATCATCGGGGCATGCATCGCCGCGCCCGTAAATCACATGCGGGCCGCCTTCCATCGTAATCAGGTAGCCATCACTCAAACCCTTAAAGACCCGTTCGCCATTTTGTACGGGCGTAGCAGGGTCAGCAGTTGCGCCCAGTATCAGCGTTGGAATATTTTCGGCAGTCAGCGCAGCGGGGCGTTCAGCAGGTGGGTTCCCCGGCCAGAATGCACACGGCAAATCACCATAGAAAATCGAGGCTAAGTCGGGGAGTTCGGTGTCTACTGCGTCGCCTGCCCGTACATAAAACTCAGCGCGGGCTTCGGGTGTATCACCGGGGATAGCATAGTCATTACATTCGACCGCGTAATACAGCGCATCCGAATAATCATCGCTGCTGCCGGCAATCGCTTCTTCCGTTTCAGCGTCGATCCCAAGCATTGTGTAAAATTCGCGCATCAGCGGCACAAGATCATTGTGTGAAGCGGCAGCAAGCGCCCGTTGCAGCATCATCCGATCACTTTGGCTGTAACCGAGGCTGGCAACCACGGTTTGTAATTCGCTCATCCCAAATTGACGTTCAGCTTTCGTGCCATCCGGCAGCGGGAAGCTCACAGTCGCGTGGCTGGCGGTGAGTTCTGCTACCAGTGTGTCATAAAACTCGATAGCATCCCCATCCGCGAAATCATCTTTGCAGTAGTCATCGTCGTTACAGGCTTGCAGCGTGGCTTGCAGCATATCACTAAAGGCGCGGGTCTGTTCAACGTAGTATTCGCTGAGGGTGTTCGTCAGGTCAACCGTGCCGTCTAAAATTAACCCCGCAACATGATCGGGATAAGTGGCGGTATAGGTTTGCACATATTGGGTGCCGTAGCTTTCACCGTACAGCCACATTTTATCGTCACCAATTGCCTGCCGGAAGGCTTCAAGATCGGCGATTGATTGGTTCGTGCCGTAGTAGGGCAGTGTTGCCGGATCAATACCCATTTCTGTAACACAGTCCTCGCTAAAGGTCTTTGCGGTATCAATTAGCACCTTTTCTTCTTGTGGTGTGCTGGATGCACTATCCGAACTATAAAAGGTAGCCACCGCGTTAGGGCATTGTAGATTGCCGGATTGATACGCGCCGCGCTGGTCAAAGAACACAATGTCGAAGTGCTCGGTAATCGACGGGTCAAACGCTGCGGTATAACCATCCGCAGACGCTAAACCGGACGAGCCAGGGCCGCCTGTCGCCGTGACGAACATGCCTTTGCGTTCGCCTGTGGCTGGCAGCACCCCGAATACCACCTCAAGCGTACGGTCATCATTTGCCTTGAAGTGGTCAAGTGGTACGTTTAATTTGACACACGTAAAGTCACTGGCGGGGCAGGGGTAGCCATCCAGATCATCAAGTATGTCCTCGGTCGTCGATTGGGCGCGGGTCGTGCCAATCAAGGAGAATGTGAATAGGACGCAGCATAAAATGGTGATGCGAAGTGCTTTTGTGTTCATGTACGCCCTCTTGGTTAGTAATTAAGCCGCAGCGTCAGTACGTGTGTCAGAAAGATCAACAAGTTTACCGCCATATTCACCGGTTACGCTGATATTTCCATAGGCATCCTGTACATAATGAAGTGTGCCACTTTCAAAACCGTTAATAAAGACATCTAGGCTGAAAACTCCATCGCGATAAGCGCCGGTTCCAGTCATCGTAAACCCATTGAAGAATGAGCAATCACTTAGGCGGAATTGATCACCGATGCCGCCATCGGAAGCAAAACTCATCACGCCGCTTAAAGAACACGATGTCATAACCAACTGGTTGGTATTCCAAAAGTAATATTCGGGTAGATAAGCAATTTCGTTGTAAACGGCATCCATGATTTGCAACGGTGTATCAAACACGCGCACGCTCGTTGGCGACAACGGAACATAAGGATCGGCAACGACATCTTCGCACTGTATTTCGCGTTCGGCAGGGAGTACATCTTCAACGAGGAAATCCTTTATCAAGTTGTTTGGGCAGCTATTGCCACGGTTGAAGATGACATGAGAACCGCCTTGAGCCGTAATCAAATAGCCATTTTCAAGGCGACTGTACACCCGTTCTCCGTTTTGAACAGGCGTAGCCGGGTCAGTCGTAGCACCCAGCACAAAAGTGGGAATGCCTTCTGCAACTAACGGTTGCGGCAGTTCTGAGGGCGGGTTGCCCGGCCAATAGGCACAGGGTAATCGACCGTAGAAACCAATCGAGAGCCGGAGGTTAGCTGCTTCAATCAATGTGCCAGCTTGGTCGTAGGCGGTCAGTTGCGCATCTGACGAGCCTTCCGCAATCCGGTTATCTGCGCAGGTGATGACAAAAAATAAGGTGTCATCGCTAGGATCGCCGTATGATGTTAATCGGGATTCAGAGGTGGTGCCAATAGTTGCATAGTAGAGCCGAGCCAGTGGAACGAAATTATTTTGGGCAACAGCAGCCAGCGCCCGCTGAAACAGCATTCGCCCTTGTGTGCTGTACATCGTATCTGCTGCGGCACTTTCCAGCATATCCAACGTGAATGTGCGGTTTTCTAGCCGACCGGAGGCAATCGGGAATTGGAAGTCGATGCTCGAACGACCTAGCTCAACCGTCAAACTATCATAAAGCCCCACAGTGTCCCCGCCGACATCTGCGTTGCAAGCAGCATTCCGGTCACAATCTTGCAACGTTGCTAACAACACATCATTAAATGCGTAGACTTGCTCTTGTTGGAGATCTAACAGTGAGGTCGTGAGATCAAGCGTACCGTCTAAGAATAACGCGGCTACATGGTCAGGGTGGGCTGTTGCATAACGCTGTGCATAGTCAGTACCATAACTCTCACCGTACAACCAGATTTTGTCGTCACCCATCATGACGCGGAAAGCTTCGAGATCTTCAACGGCTTGGGTCGTACCATAAAACTTGAGCGTATCGGCTGGGACGCCGCGTTCGGCTATTTCTGCCACGCAGGCATCCACAAAACCTTTCGGTTGATTGGTGCTTGCGGTTGCCATCATATCAATCTCGCCGTTGCCACCCCCAAAACCATAACCGGTTAATGCATTCGGGCATTGCAGGTTGCCGGATTGTTTTGCACCGCGTTGGTCAAAAAAGACGAGATCATAATGTTCTTTGATTTGAGCATCAAAATCCGGGACATAGTAATCGGCTGATTCTAGACCGGACGAACCAGGGCCACCCGTGGCCGTAATAAACATCCCCTTACGTTCACCAGTCGCGGGCAGAACACCAAATACCACATCAATCGTTCGCTTGTCGCCGGCTGTAAAGTGATCTAAAGGCACCGTTAATTTGAGGCAGGTAAAATCGCTAGCAGGGCAGGGGTAACCACCGATACTGGCTAGTTTTTCAGCAGTCGTTTCTTCTGCTTGGGCGGTCACTTGGGCAACCGTTAAACTCAGTCCAAAAGCACAGCACATGAACAGCAAAAGTGACTTTAAGGATGGCATAGTGACCCTTCATGGTTGATCTACTTCATAAACCAGTATAACGGAGAATGAGATAGGTGAAAATTGGACTTGCCTTACTCGCGGCAGTTGTATGCCAATTTCTCACCTTTCTTCGTAGATATACTCCCTTGTAGGTCACAGGTTCAGCTAGGAATCGAGCGCATTACGCAACGAGGTCGCCAGTTCAATCACCGGTGCCGCACCGTCTTTGCCCGCACGTACCAGTGCGCTGCCAACAATAAAACCTTCTAATAAACCGTTCATGCTGCGTGCCTGTTCCGGCGTACTGATACCAAACCCCAGCACCAGCGGACGGTCTGTATATTGCTTGAGTCCGGCGATAAACTGCTTGAGGTCGGCAGGCAGTTCGCGGCGTACCCCTGTGACCCCTGTAAAGGTAACTACATAGATGAAGCCGGTGGCTCTGGATGCAACCAGTTGGATGCGCTGCGGGTTGCTGGTTGGAGCGATGAAAAAAACCAGCGCAAGCCCTGCTTTGCGGCAAGCATCTGAAATAGCATCGGCTTCTTCCGGCGGCAAATCGGGGATAATTAGCCCATCCGCCCCTGCCTCATAAGCGTCATGGACAAACCCTTCAACCCCATACGCGAGGATAGGGTTCACATAGCCCATGAGAAGCATCGGTTGGGTGACGCCCCGTGACCGTAATGTGCGAACACCATCCAAACACTTTTTAACTGTAATACCTTTTTCGAGGGCGATTTGCGTTGCCGCTTGGACGACCGGCCCATCAGCCAGCGGGTCGCTAAAAGGAATACCGATTTCAAACCCATCGACTCCTGCTTCTGCCATGCCAATGATTGCCTCTATTGACGTGTCGTAGTCGGGATAACCAATCGGGAAGTAAGGCAAAAAAGCGGCACGATTTTGCAGCTTGGCTTGTTCAAACATCGCAGCGATGGCTTCTATTCCATAAGCAGATTTTGTTTGTGTCATAATCATTTCTCTTTTTCGTTACTGTGTTTCAGCGTTTCAATAAGAGGGCGTTCGAAAGCGTCCATGCCAGCTTCGACGATCTCGTGGGCAATTTTGACACGGTGCGCCCAATTGTCGGCATCGGCATCGTACTCAATAATCATCTGTTGTTGGCGGGTCGCGTCTGCCGCAGTGTCTTGGTAGCGGTCAGGGATTTCCCAATCGAGTCCATCAACGAGCAAACTGTCGATTTTGAATCCGGCACGGTGGCAAATAACCACCCACTCGGAATCAGCACCAATAGCTCGTCCAGCCTGTATATTCGCCAGCAGGTATTCAACCGCTGACCGACTGAACCCTTTTGATCCCGCACTTAGGTCGAGTTCTTGCCCCAACAGCCGCGAGAAAAGGCTGCTGGAAATCGCCTCAGTTTGCCGCATGGCTTGCGGGTGCGTTTCCCGTGCGGCGGTAGTGCGTCCGATCACTAAACAATCCGATTGTTGAATTTGGCGAATAGTTTGCTCGAGTTCATCAGGTCGTGTTTCCAACCACCGCAGCAGTCGATCCATATCCACATAATGGATGTAATCGGCACCAGTTTGGTAGGCCATCTGAAGTGCCATATAGCGCCCATGTGACCACTCCCCATTAACATGGTTTTGTGCGCTCTCCAGCGTACGAATGACCATCGCATCCTCAAGCGCAATCGAGGGCGGCAGTGAAATAATTACCTCGCTGTAGAGCGCTTGAATTTGCGGCCAAAGCTGCTGTAAGCGTCCGGTTTCGCCGCGCGGGTTAAAGGTTGTCGCCAGTACGATGCTCATAAGTTTCGAAGAATGCCTTAAATATGATTTCCAAACCGTAAGCGATGGGCAGCGCATCAATTTCATGGGCAGAAAACGCGCCCAACCGTTGACCTTCGTACAACCTCATTTCGGCTAACGGCAGCGGCAGCTTGCCCACAAATGTATGGTTGGCGACTTTGCGTTCTTCGCCGCGTACCCGAAAGTAGTGCTCGAAGTAACGCCAAAAAGTAACCGGCGGTGCGGGCTCGACTTCTTCCGTGAGTTCACGGCGCATAGCCTCG
>JAPUDW010000013.1:6877-14011 GCA_027492915.1 Bacteroidota bacterium
TCCGGTGTTTCGCCTTTTTCAATGCCGCCGCCGAGCGTTGCCCAATGGGCTGGGAACAGCAGACCGGGTTTATTGTCGCGCAGTTGGATGACCAATTTGCCTTGCTCGTCAGTCAATAGCGCACTGACACAGTGGCGAACGGTCATGGGCCTAGTCAATTTTGAGTTCTTTCATAATCGTTCCAAGGTCTTTATCCCCGCGTCCAGATAGGTTGACGAGGATCACGCTGTCTTTAGCCATTTTTGGCGCACGCTTCAATGCTTCGGCTACCGCGTGTGAACTTTCCAGCGCGGCGATAATGCCCTCGGACTGAGCGAGCGTTTGTAGTGCTCCAAGTGCTTCTTCATCAGTAGCGAGGGTATAAAAGGCGCGTTCAGTATCGCGCAGGTAAGCATGTTCCGGCCCGACCGAGGCGTAATCCAACCCTGCGGATACACTGTGGGTATTCATAATTTGTCCGTCAGCATTTTGCAGGACATAAGAGCGCGTACCTTGCAGCACACCGGGGCGACCGTAACGCGGATCGGCAAAACGCGCGGCATGTTCGCCGCTTTCGATACCATGCCCACCCGCTTCAACACCAATTAAATCGACATCATCATCGCGGAAGCCGTGGAACAGCCCAATCGCGTTGCTACCACCACCAACACAAGCAATCGCCACATCCGGTAATCGCCCCGTTTGGTTGAGCATTTGTTGGCGGGCTTCAATCCCGATAACACTTTGAAAGTCGCGCACGATCATCGGGTAGGGGTGTGGGCCAAGCGCCGAACCGAGTAAGTAGAAACTGCTGCGCACATTCGTCACCCAATCGCGCATCGCTTCGTTAATCGCATCTTTCAGCGTTCGCGTGCCGCTTTCCACCGGAATGACCTCCGTGCCGAGCAGCTTCATGCGGAAAACATTCGGCTGTTGGCGAGCCATATCGACACTGCCCATGTAAACGTGGCACTCCAAGCCCAGCAGCGCGGATGCGGTAGCACTGGCAACCCCATGCTGGCCTGCGCCTGTTTCGGCCACGATGCGTTTCTTGCCCATTCGTTGCGCCAGTAACGCCTGCCCAAGCGCGTTGTTGATTTTGTGTGCGCCTGTGTGCGCCAAATCCTCACGCTTCAGGTAAATTTGCGCCCCGCCGAGTTGTTCCGATAGGCGTTTTGCATAGGTAACTGGCGTGGGTCGTCCGGTATAGGTTTGGTGCAGGTTCATCAACCGCTGCTGGAATTCAGGGTCAGCCATCGCTTCTTGGTAAGCAGCCGTCAGTTCATCCAGCGCTGGAATAATCGTTTCCGGCACAAAGCGTCCGCCGAAGTCGCCGTAATAGCCGCGCTCATTCGGGACGTTCGCCGCGCCTGTTTTGATAAATTCTGATTTTAGGGTGGGATCTGCCATAAGATCACTACTTTCAAATGACTTTTAGAGTTTTAGATTTTGCTCGCCGTTTAAATGACGTATCGCGAGCTGCATGACATCAACAATGTAGTTGTCGGTACGGGGTACGAAATCAGCTTCGTAAACTTCAAGCTCGTCAGCACCTAGCCCTGCGGCGCGGACGGGAATGCTTGTCAGTTCCCCATTAAATAGCTTGAGGCCATCAACCAGTGAAAAAACCACCAGACCATCAAGTTCTTCTTGTTGATAGTGATATTCATGTATATCTTGATCATGAACGAGTAGAAATACATCGCAGAATTGGCGGTCAATAATGTCATCATATTGGAACGCACTAGTACGCTGTCCGAGCGGTATCAGTTCGTCAAATCGAACGGTGATTCCGAGTTCTTCCTGTACTTCGCGGATGCCATCTTCAATCGTTTCGCCAGCCTGATAATGACCGGCGGCGGATATATCGAACAGGCTTGGATACGTGTCTTTATCCGGCCCGCGCTTTTGCATGACCAGATAATCAACACCGTCAGTCCCGCGATACACCACCCAGCAGTGAAAGACTTTGTGCCAGTCACCATCGTGGTGAACGGTGCTGCGTTCCTTCACGCCAATGTGAACCTGATGCTCATCATAGATGTCAAAATACTCGGTCATGATTGGCGCACTGCGTCGATAAATGCTTTAACCTTTGTGCTGTCTTTAATACCGGCTTGACCTTCATTTTCGACACCACTCGCGGTATCCACCCCCCACGGCTGAATAGCTTGGATGCGCCCAGCCACATTTTCGGGCGTGAGTCCACCTGCCAGCATCAGGCGCGGAACCTGTGCTTTGACGGCTAAAGCGACTTCCCTACTGGCTTGTTCACCCGTCCCCCCATATAAAGAAGGGTGATACGCATCCACCAGCAGCGAAGGCCAACGTTCATCCGTCGGGAACTGCGGCTTAAAGTAATTTACATCATCCAAAGCCTGCGCCATATTCATCGGGCGAATGGCTTTGAAGCCGATCCCATACAATTCCTTGAGCATCGCTTCCGACTCGTCACCGTGTAGCTGGGCGCAGTTCAGGCCAGCCTTGCGGGTGATGGCGGAGATGACACCTACCACCTCATTAACAAACACCCCGACCAAAATTGGGCAATCGCTTCCGATCTGCGCCCGTAGACTGTCACAAATGGTAGCGGCATCGTCGGGTGAAATGTAACGCGGGCTTTTTTTGAAGAAGTTGAAACCAAGCAAATCGGCTCCGGCTTCCGCTGCCGCCAGCGCATCTTCAAAACGGGTGATGCCGCAAATTTTAACCTTGACCACACAAACTCCTATTCCAGTATCGGTGTGACAGGCTGGCGTACTTGGCTGCTGTAAAGCCGGACTTCCGCCGCCATGTCCTTCGATTTAACTAAGCCTTCGCCAACCAGCACCGCTTTTGCGCCGGATGCACCCATACGCTGCACATCCTCTACGCTGCGGATGGCACTTTCTGCCACTAAGGTTACATCAGCCGGGACGAGGGCGGCAACCCGCGCTGTGGTGGTCAAGTCCTCATGGAAGGTGCGTAAGTCGCGGTTATTCACACCGATCAGCGTTGCGCCAATCGCGAGGGCGCGTTCGAGTTCTGCTTCATTATGGACTTCAACCAGTGCCGACATACCGAGTTCGCTAATCAGCTTATGCAGGTCGCGCAGTTGACTATCTTCTAACGCCATGACGATCAGCAGCGCCGCATCCGCACCCGCCGCCCGTGCTTCGTAAATCTGGTGCGCGTCGATAATAAAGTCTTTCCGCAAGATTGGGATACGAACTGCCGCCCGAACCGCGCGCATATCATCCAAGCTGCCTTGAAAAAACTTTTCGTCAGTCAGCACGGAAATCGCCGCCGCCCCATTTTCCTCATACGTGCGGGCAATGCGCACCGGATTAAAGTCCTTAACCAGCAAACCCTTGCTCGGTGAAGCCTTTTTGACTTCCGCGATCAGTGCAACGGTAGGGCGATCCAAAGCCGTTTTGAAACCGCGTGGTCGCGCTGCCTGTCGGGCGGCTTGCTCAATTTGTGCCGCAAAACCTTCCACGGCGTAGGCTGCTTGTACCTCGTCCTGCTTTTGCGCCAAAATTTTATCTAAGATCGTATCGGTTTTAACAAACACATTGAATCCTTTTGATTAGGCGACGGGCGCAAGCTGTTTGCTAAAAGCGATCAGCCCATCGAGTTTTTGGAGCGCCGCCCCGCTGTCAATAATTTCCGCCGCCTGTTGGATGCCGTTTGCAATCGAAGTCGCCTGATCAGCCGCCATCAGCGCCGCCGCCGCATTCAGCAGCACCACATCACGCTTCGCATCTTGAATGTCGCCCGTGAGGATGCCGCGCAAAATGCCTGCATTCGTCGGTGCATCGTCACCCAGCAGCTCGCTAATGTTCGCCCCGCGAAAACCGTAATCCTGCGGGTTAATCTCATAGCTCGTTACCTTGCCGTCCTTGTAATGGCTGACACGGTTCGGGCCAGTCGTCGTCAGCTCGTCAAGTCCGCCGTAGCCGCTAACCACCAGTGCCGATTTCGATCCCAATTTACCGAGGACATGCGCCAAAAAGTCCGTCAGGTCGGTCGCGAACACACCCATCAGTTGCCGTTGCGCTCCGGCAGGATTGGTCAGTGGCCCAAGGATGTTGAAGATCGTGCGGATCGCCATTTGCTTGCGTGGGCCGATGGCGTGTTTCATCGCGGGGTGCATTTTGGCCGCGAACAAGAAACCGATGCCAATCTCATCAATACATTCAGCGACCTGCTCCGGCGACAGGTCAAGGCTGACCCCCAACTGCGCCAGCACGTCCGCGCTGCCGCACTTGCTGCTGGCGGCACGGTTGCCATGCTTGGCGACCTTGATGCCCGCCCCCGCCGCGACGAAAGCCACCGTTGTGCTGATGTTGAACGTACCCGAACGGTCGCCGCCGGTGCCGCAGGTGTCGAGCAAGTCGCCTTGATATTTCGCGTGGACATGCTGCGAGTTGGAACGCATGGCACGCGCACTGCCTGTAATTTCGTCCTGCGTCTCGCCCTTCATGCGCAGTGCCATCAGGTACGCGCCAATCTGGGCTTCGGTCGCGCCGCCAGTCATAATCTGGTGCATGACCGCCTCGGCTTCATCCTCTTGAAGATGCCCGAAGCGGCTCAGCACATCCAATGCTCTTTGAATATCCATAATGCTCCCCTATACCCCGACTAATTTTCGGACATCGGCGACGGTCTGGTTAGCGATAACACTTGCCTTAGCCGCTCCACTGCTCAGGAGGTCGTCAAGCTGCTGGTTATTGCTCATCAATTGGCTAAACGTCGCCTGAATCGGTTCGAGCGTGGTGACGACCAGATCAACCAGTTCACGCTTCAGCGCCCCATAACCTTTGCCTGCAAAGTTGGCTTCGATAGCCGTTTGTGATTGACCAGATAACACTTCATATAAGACGAGCAGGTTTTTGACACCGGGTGAGGCCGTTGCGAACAAGATGTCACCACCCGCATCCGTGACCGCGCCCATAATCGTTTTCTTGACGACCGCAGGTGTGTCTAGCAGCGCGATAGCATGTCCCTGCTTCTTCGCGGCGATGCTCTTGCTCATCTTTTGTGAGGGATCATCCAAGCCCATCACCCGCGCCCCACTGCTGCGGTTGAGCGTCCCCGGCAGCGGGAAATACTCGCCGAATAGATGGTTAAACCGCTGGGCAATATCCCGTGTAATTTCAAGGTGCTGGTTCTGGTCATCGCCAACGGGCACGAAATTTGCTTTGTAGATCAGGATGTCAGCCGCTTGCAGGGCAGGGTAATTCAGTAAACCACTGCCAACCGTTTCTTGTGCCGCTGCCTTTACTTTGTACTGTGTCATCCGTTCCAGCCAGCCGACCGGTGTGCAGCAGCCGAGTATCCACGCCAGATATGTATGGGCAGGCACATCCGACTGCAAGAAGATGATCGACTCGTCAGGGTTAATGCCGCAGGCGATATACAGTGCCGCTACCTCGCGTGACTTCTGGCACAGTTCCTTCGGGTTGATGGCCTCCGGTACGGTCAGTGTGTGTAGGTTAGCAACCATGAATAGGTTGTTGTATTGGCTCTGGTTCGCCGCCCACAAACTGAGCGCACCAATATAATTTCCAAGGTGCAAAATCCCCGTGGACTGGATGCCGGATAAAACGGTTGGGCGTTGTTGTGCAGTCGCGTTGGCTACGGTGTTAGGTACAGCTACAGCTTCCATGTTTAGACGCGCTCCGGTATACGAACTTCGAGGAAGTTTTGCAGGATGCGCGGCCCGTAAGTCGTTAGGATACTTTCAGGGTGGAACTGAACACCGTAAACTGCCAATGTCTTGTGCTGCAAGCCCATAATCAGCCCATCCTCGGTACGGGCGGTGATCGACAGGCAGTCGGGTACGGTGTCTTCGAGCACGATCAGGCTGTGGTAGCGGGTGGCTTCAAATGGGTTCGGCACCCCTGCAAACAGCCCTTCATCGTTGTGGTAAACCATGCTGGTCTTACCGTGCATCAGGTGTGGCGCACGAGCCACCACACCTCCGTAAACTTGACCAATACACTGATGACCGAGACATACACCCAGTACCGGTGTGGTTTCGCCCATGTGCCGCAGGACATCGAGCGAAACACCGCTGTCGTCGGGTTCACCGGGGCCGGGCGAAATAACGATGTGCGATGGCTGCATCGCACGAACGTCATCCAGTGAGATCTGGTCGTTGCGTTCGACGTGCAATTCGGCACCCATTTCGCCCATCACTTGTACGAGGTTGTAAGTAAAGCTGTCGTAATTGTCGATCACCAGTATCATGATTTACTCCTCTAGTTCTTGTACCTTCTGAGCAGACATACCTTCTAAGTGTGTGATGTCATCCGCTGTCACCAATTCCCATTTACCGTCATCACCGCGCTTGATAGTGGTGACTGACGTATTACTCACATCGACCGAGCCAAATTTGACCCCCGGAATAATTTCTGCCATCAGCGCGTTGATTGCCGTTGAATGTGAGAGTACAGCGATAGTCTCGCCTTTACCTGCTGCCAGATATTCATTAAATGCTTCGAGAATTCGCTCGCGCACATCTTTGCGCGATTCACCGTCCGGTACGCGGTAGCCATCGGGGTCAGCCGTGAACTGCCCGTACTCAGCGGGATACCACGTTTGCATCTCTTTCTGGGTGAGTCCTTGCCATGTACCGATGTCGCGTTCACGCAGACGTTTATCGGCGACTGGTTCCAACCCCAATTTTTCGGCGAGTAGTGTTGCGGTTTCGGCAGCGCGTTTGAGATCACTCGTGTACAGTGCGCTGACCCCGATATTACGGATGTAGTTCGCTAGTCGTTGTGCCTGACGCTGCCCATAGGCGTTCAACGGAATGGCGACCCAACCTTGATAACGCAGGTCGCGGTTCCAATCGGTTTCGCCTGGACGAATGAAAATAACACGTTTGACAGCCATGATTGCCTCCTAGAGTAGACCCTTTTCAGCGTATTGTATCGCGGTGGCGACTGCTTTGGCTTTATTTAGGGTTTCTTCGTACTCACGTAGAGGATCACTGTCGGCGACGATACCCCCGCCGGACTGCACCGCGACCTGATCACCGCGCATCAAAACCGAGCGAATGGTGATGCAGGTATCCATCGAACCATCGAAGCTGAAGTAGCCGACTGCGCCCCCATACGTGCCACGGCGGGTACGTTCGAGTTCCTCGACAATTTCCATCGCGCGGAC
>JAPUDW010000013.1:14021-30574 GCA_027492915.1 Bacteroidota bacterium
GCTTAGGGTTCCGGCAGGGAAGGTAGCGCGCAGCAGGTCGAAGGCATCCATCCCCGCCCGCAGCTTACCCTCGACTTGGCTGACGATGTGCATGACGTGCGAGTAACGGTCAACATACATCATGCGTGGGACGCGAACCGTACCGTAGTCGCACACCCGACCGAGATCATTGCGTCCAAGGTCAACTAGCATCACATGTTCGGCGCGTTCTTTGGGGTCAGCCAGCAATTCTTCCGCGAGGCGCACATCTTCTTCTTCGGTCGTGCCACGGGGGCGTGTGCCAGCAATCGGGCGAACCATCGCCTTGCCATCCTCAAGTCGCACCATTACTTCCGGTGACGCACCGATCAGGTTGAGTTCGGCACCGAAGTTCAGGAATAACATTTAGGGCGATGGGTTGAGCATCCGCAGCGCACGGTAGAGGGCGAGTGGGGAAGCGGTTGTTGTGCCACTAAAGCGTTGAGATAGCACAATCTGGAAGGCATCACCAGCGGCGATGTATTCTTTCGCCGCGTTGACCGAGGCTTCGTACTGCTCATACGTCATGTTGGATTCGAGTTCACGACCCGCAGACGAGGTGTTCGATGGTTTAGTTGGTGTGCTAGGAACAGGTTGGTGTAGGGCAGCGATGATCTCGTCAATCCGGTCAACCGCCTCATCATAGGCCGCGTCAGCGTCACCCTGATTGTGGGCATTTGCCAGTACCAGCAGTTGGTGACGGGCATGGTCGAAGATGACCAGTGTATCTGGTAATAGGAACGCGGCATCTGGTACATGCAGGTCATCCGGCGCGGTGGCGGGAAGGCGTTCGAAGTAGCGCACACTATCATAACTGAGGTAGCCCACCGCACCACCGACGAAGCGTGGTAGACCGGGCAGCCGAACGGGTTTGACGCGCTCAAACTCGGCTTTGACCGCATCCAATGGATCTTCACCGTCCGCGAGGGGGCGGGTTGTGGTTTCACCGTGTAGGGTGCGGCGTACCTGCCCATCCTGCACAATGACCGACCCTTTAGGATTTACGCCGAGGAAGGAGTAACGCCCGACCTGTTCCCCACCCTCGACACTTTCGAGCAGGAAAGAATATTGACCGGATTGAGCGAGTTTGAGGTAAACCGACACCGGCGTTTCGAGGTCGGCAGGGAACATGCGGTAGACGGGAACTAAGTCACCCTGTTGGAAAAGCTGCGAGACACGTTCACGGGAAGGGCGGATCGTATCCTGAGTCTGGGTGGCAAACATGACCATGATAAGCGTCTCCATTTACAAGCTTTAACCAGCCAACAAAAAACCCCATCTCCGTATCAAGGACGAGAAGGGGTTCCCGTGGTGCCACCTTGGTTAAAGCCGTCCATAAGAGACAGCTTCACTCTTTTGCGGGTACGCTGGTGCTTATCACCTTGATACCCTGCGCTCTGATGACGGTGCGCCTCCGGCGTGGGCTACTGTAATTCGACCACGCAACTCCCTAGCCCATTCCACATTACCGTTTTGTATCGCCATCACACCAGCCGGCGACTCTCTGAACAGCGTGTTGATGTGTACTTATCTAGATCAACGTTTTTCAATATTTAATTAAAAACGAGAGTAACGATATTTTTTATCTTTGTCAAGCAACTCGTTTTGAACTCATCTTCAACCCATGATCGTTTTTGCCCTAGCTTGAACTTCATACGCTGCACTTTGCATTCGATCTCAAAACTTGAAACTTGCCACTTGAGACTTATGTAGAGTCTCGAAAGAAATGGTCTAAAAATCTTGGCGTTCTGTGCGAAGCCTCCTGTGGATGGCGACTTGGCGGTTAAATCTTTTTCTTGTGACTTTCGAAACTTTACATTAATGGTCTCTCGTAAGTTGTGAGCCATTGGTATTTATTCCCTCCATCACTTGCGGGGGAGGTGTCGCGTCAGCGACGGAGGGGGTCTACTCGCAACTTTCGAGAACCTACTTTATTACTACTTGAGTTTGATTTCGGTTAACCCGACAAATGCTTTTCAAACCATTTAATAACCAGCTTAACAATCGCACTCCCTTGAAACCGTTAGTACCAAACCCACTTAAAAGCTACCAAATGTTCTTCCAAAATGTAACCCATAAGCATTCGCTTTCGATTATGCTATTGAAAGGGCTGCCTATAGTCTGTAGGTGGCGCTGACAAATCCTGTCTTATTCCCTTGCCCTGTTACTACGGGGAAAGGGTTGGGGATAGGGGTGTATCAGCCGCAGCTTAACAATCGCATTTCCCAACGCGCACATAATCGGCATTTATTTCGCGCCGCATATTCCGCATGTTGTGCTTTTGACTGTCAACTGTCACCTGTTGACTTTAGACTAAAAACTATTTTTGCAGCAAACATTGCAGCAGCAGCCATTCTCGTTTTTTGCTGCAAATAAAATTGGAACGATGTGCATTTGCCTTTAGCTGATGACTGATGACTGGTGACTGAAGACTAATGACTACTTTTGCAATCTTGGCGGCGGCACACCTTTTGCCAAAATTGCAGCAGGTCCAGCCGAGAATTCCGCCATATTTGCATTGTTATTAGCGAATTGCTCCCTCACATCCATCTGGCATTTCGGCGCAAAATCGGCAACTTTGCCAATTGATATAATGTGATAATTTGTTTGGGTGTCTGTAAAAAATAGGTGAGGTGGGTAGATTATGACGGTATGAAGTGGTCTTGCCTCAGATGTGCGCTCACGTTATGCTGGCAGGTAAAAGCGAGGACAAAAATGATTAACAAACCTGAGACAACTGAGTATGCCCCTTTTTACGCGGGTTATGTGCAGCGTGTTCCCGAAGGCAGTGATATTTTAATGTTGATGAGCGCCCAAACGGGTGCGTTGGCCGCGCTGCTGAACGGCGTGAGTGACGAAAAGGCGATGGAAAGACCGGAAGCGGGTGAGTGGAACATCAAAGAAGTGTTGGGGCACCTGTGTGATACCGAGCGAATTTTTGCGTATCGTGCGCTGAGGATTTCGCGTGGGGATAGCACACCGCTGGCAGGTTTTGACCAGAATACCTATGTGAGTGGTACACAGTTTGATCGCCGGAGTTTAGCTGATTTGATTGAGGAGTTTGCCTCGCAGCGGAAGGCGAATGTGTTGTGTTTTAAAGTGCTGACCGATGAGGAATCCAAGCGTATTGGTACCGCCAGCGATGCAGAAATCAGCGTTCGAGCGCTGCTGTACTGCATGGTCGGGCATGTGATGCACCACATCGAAAGTTTGAAGCAGGATTACAGGGTCGGTTAGAAACAGAGAATTGCGCTGCCAAGATTAATGCGGAGACATTTAACGCAAAGACAGACGCAATGGCATGAAAAATGCGGAGATATGAGCCGCAGAAGTGCCGCGAAAGCCAAGCGTTTAAGCACAAATGGGCGAGTGAGAATGTGCGGAGGTTGGTATTTGACAAACTCTTTGAGGGCGTGTTATGCTCTCGTCCATCGGTGAAGGAAAACCAGTTTTAATCATGCAACCCAACGTTTCGAACGCACGCTACTATTATTTTTACTTTACATGCGACATAGAGCATTGTAGAGCGTTGCGTGCTGGGTTAAAGCGGTAGTTTAAACCGAGAAATCTTGAGGAAACTCAAAAGGCGCAGAGTGTACGCTCCGCGCCTTTTTTATTGCGAATCGCCGGGAGTACGAAAGGGGATACCAACGATGGCGGTAAGAGTACGAGGTGTGCGCGGGGCAACGACTGTGGATCATAACACATCGACCCAAAAATTGTTAGCTGCGATAGTCCATGCAAATGCGATTGAAGAAGATGATGTTGCCAGTGTGATTTTTACAACAACCGGTGACCTGAACGCGGTTTTTCCGGCGAAGGCGGGGCGCGATATGGGCTGGCACCGGACGGCACTTATGGGTGCGCAGGAAGTGGATGTGCCGGATGGCATACCGATGTGCATCCGCATCTTAATCCACTGGAATACCGAAAAAACACTGGACGAAATTCAACATGTTTATATGCGCGGTGCGATGGCACTGCGACCGGATTTATACCCAGATAATAAAATCGTCTTGAAAGAGGGAGATGAAAAATGATCGTCGTAATGAAATCAGAAGCGGACTCGAAAGCAATCTCAAGCGTCATCAGCCGGATTGAGGCTGATGGCTACAAAGCGCACTTATCCGAGGGCGAGCAGCATACGATTGTGGGTGGTGTGGGCGAAAGCCCGACACCGCTGCGCGAGGAAAAGTACAGCTCAATGGATGGCGTGTCGAAGGTGGTGCGCATTACCGCGCCCTATAAACTGGCAAGCCGCCACTTCCACCCCAATGATACGCAGGTGCCGTTGAACGGGTCGCACATGGGCGGTAATAAGGTGTTGATTATCGCTGGCCCCTGCTCGGTGGAGAGCCGCGAACAAATTATTGAAATCGCCTGTGAGATGAAAGAGGCGGGAGCAACCGCGCTGCGGGGCGGGGCATTCAAGCCGCGTACTTCCCCCTACAGCTTCCAAGGGCACGGCGAAAAAGGTTTGCAGTGGATGGCAGAAGCCCGTGAACGTACCGGACTGCCGATTGTCACCGAGGTGATGGATACGGCGCAGGTTGAGATGGTGTGCCAGTACGCCGATGTGTTGCAAATCGGCGCACGGAATATGCAGAACTTCAGCCTGTTAAACAAAGTGGGCGAAAGCCAGCACACGATTTTGCTCAAGCGCGGCATGAGCAGCACCGTCGAAGATTTATTGATGTCGGCGGAGTATGTGCTTTCGCACGGGAACAACCGCGTGATGTTGTGCGAGCGTGGCATTCGCACTTTTGAGAAGGCCACCCGTAACACCTTCGACGTGAACGCGATTCCGGTGTTGAAGGCGCTGACCCATTTACCGGTGTTAGCAGACCCCAGCCACGGCACAGGTTACTCGGAATATGTGCTGCCGATTGCGAAGGCGGCTGTCGCAGCGGGTGCAGACGGGATTATTGTGGAAGTGCATCCTGAACCGGAAAAGGCTTATTCCGATGGTCGCCAAAGCTTGCGCGACGATGCGTTCCGTTCACTGGTGCAGCAGGTGCAGCGGATTGCGGCAGCAGTTGACCGTTCGGCGTAAGGTAAGACAAGGGTAAACGTGAATATCAGACGAGCGACACTGGATGATGTTGGAATACTGGCACGATTGAACGAGGATGTGCAGCGGATTCATGCCGCAGCCTATCCAACGATATTCAAACAGCCGGATTATCCAGCGGTCATGACTGATTTCAAAACCCGCATTTTGGGTAACCCTCAGGGTCAGGTATACATTGCAGAAGTGGATGGCGAGGCTGTAGGATATATCTACGCGCTAAAAATGGAACGACTGGAAAACCCATATACCTATGCCCAACGCTACATGTTGATTGATCAAATTTCGGTGAAACCAACCGCGCAGGGGCACGGGTGCGGGCGTAAGTTGATTCAAACCGTAATTGATTGGGCGACAGCCTGTGGGATGGCGCGTGTGATGTTGGATACATGGGGATTTAACGTTCACGCACATGGGTTTTTCGAGACGATGGGTTTCAAGCGCTTGAAACTTTCGATGGCACTCGATTTGAACTAAGGGAAAAGGTAGAGGTAATTATGGCCTCTGGTGGCTTTAAGACCCGACATCTGGCAGTCGTTGGATTAGGGTTAATGGGTGGGTCGCTGGCATTGGCGCTGCGCCAGCACGCAGATAAGATTACCGGCATTGAATTGAACGCAGTGTCACGCGAATACGCGCTTGATAACAAGATTGTGGATGCGGCGACCGATGATTTGAAGGCCGGTGTTTCGGAAGCGGATACGGTGATTTTAGCCGCGCCGGTACAGATGATCCGCACGATGATCGAACGACGCATCGGGTCGTACTTGCGGTCGAACACACTGTTGATCGACATCGGTGGGACGAAGCATGATATTTGTGAGGCGATGGGTAAGCTGCCAGTGGGTATCCACGCAATCGGCGGACACCCGATGACGGGCAAGGAAATTAGCGGTGTGCAGGGGAGCGATGGTAGCCTGTATAAAGGGCGACCGTTCGTCCTTTGCCCGACGCGGCGGACGACACCCGCGACACGGTTACGGGCGTTAGAGTTGGTCGCGGCGTTGGAGGCGATTCCGTTTGAGATGGAAGCGGATCGACATGACCATTTGGTAGCCGCGATTAGCCACATTCCCTACCTGCTGAGTTCGGCGCTGGTGGCGACCGTGGCGAAGGAAGGTGAGGTTGACCCGACGGTGTGGGAACTGGCAGCGGGCGGCTTCCGTGATATGTCGCGGTTGGCCGGGCAGGATGTGCAGATGATGGGTGATGTGGTTAGCACAAATACGCAGGCGGTAGCGACTCTGCTGGCCTTATTCCGAATGCAACTGGCGATGTTAGAAGCGATGCTGATCTCGCGCGATGATCAAAAGCTGGCGGATTTCCTGAAGCCAGCGCGGGAGGCACGCATTAATTGGTATCAAAAATACGAAAATGGGTACAAAAATGGCAAATGATTGTTTCAAGGTGAAGCCGACAACTGGCTTGAGTGGCAAGACGACGGTACCAGGGGATAAATCAATTTCGCACCGCGCGGTAATGTTCGGGGCGATGGCACAGGGTGAAACGCATGTGCGCGGTTGGCTGGCGGCGGGTGATACGGAAGCTTCGCTGGCGAGTGTGCAAGCGTTGGGTATCAAGGTTGACCGCCATAGCAAGAATGAACTGACGATTCATGGTGGGGATTTTCAACCACCTAAAGGGGCATTAAACCTTGTGAATGCGGGAACGGGTATTCGGCTGATCGCGGGGATTATGTGCGGACAGCCGTTTGCCAGTGTGTTGGATGGCAGCGAACAGTTACGCCGCCGACCGATGAAGCGCATTCTGACACCGCTGCAAATGATGGGTGCAAACATTACAGCGACCAACGACCGAGCGCCGCTGACGATTAAGCCGACACAGATGCAGGGCATTAAGTACGATATGCCGGTGGCGAGCGCACAGGTCAAAAGCGCGATTTTGTTGGCGGGGTTGTTTGCGCGTGGCGCAACCGCAGTCGTGCAGCCGGGGCCAGCGCGTGACCATACCGAGCGGATGTTGAGCGCGATGGGCGCGGACATCACCAGCGATGGGACGACGATTGTACTGAAGCCCAACGGCGCGTTGAAGCCGATGGATTTGACCGTGCCGGGGGATATTTCGTCAGCCGCGTTTGTGATTGTGGCGGCGCTGGTGGTGCCGGGGAGCGACATCACTTTGACGGGGATTAACCTCAATTCGACGCGCACGGGTATTGTCGACGTGTTGAAGGCAATGGGTGCTGACCTGACGGTGACAGAAACCGGCCTCGAAGCGGGTGAACCGGTGGGTGAAGTTCGCGTGCGACACAGCGTACTCAAGGGAACCGAAGTCGGCGGGAAAGTCGTCGTCGAGATGATCGACGAATTCCCGATTTTGATGGTGGCTGCACTGTTGGCAGAGGGCAAAACCGTGGTGCGTGATGCTCAAGAGCTGCGTGTCAAAGAAACCGACCGCATTTCGGTGATGGCTGGCGAACTGACCAAGATGGGCGCGAAGATTACCGAGACGCCGGATGGTTTCATTATCGATGGGCCGCAGCAGCTCCACGCGGCGACGGTTGAAGGGCATGATGACCACCGCGTATCCATGAGTTTGAGCGTGGCGGGGTTGGTGGCGCAGGGTGAAAGCACCGTGATGGATGCCCGATGCGCGAGTGACTCGTTCCCCGGATTCGCCGAGACGATGGCGGGGTTAGGCGCACAGATTCATGTCGAGAACTTAACTTAGTCGGCGGGTTTCCCTCTTTATGGCTGCGCCAATCCAAGTCTCGAAACAGCACACATGCCCTGTTTGCGAGGGCAAGGGGCAAGAAACGCACGATTATGTGTTCGAGGAGAAGCGCCGGAATGAATTGCCGCAGGAGTACCTGAAGCGTTCGCAGCAGTGTTCACTGTGCGCGGGTGCGGGGAAGATTGACCAAACGGCGCTTGAGGCGTGGCAGTACCTCCAATCTTTACCGGTTTGCCCTGTCTGCAAGGGCGCTGGTGGCAAATACTTTTGGTCGTGGGATGAGGGCGAAACGGGGACGCGGAAGCAGTTTTACTATACGCGATGTGCATTGTGCGATGGCGCACAACATGTAACGCCCGAACAGCTTACGGCACATGAACGGGAACGTCGACGCATCCGGTTTTGGGGTGTTGGTTGCGGGACTGTGGCGATCATCGGTGGGTTGTTTGCCGTCACGCAGGTCGTATCCCTGTTGGTGTACCAAACGCCGTGGGTGCAGTGCTGCGCCCCGCCGCACATCGTGTTTGTGAGCAGCATTTTGTTGATGACACGAGGGATAAGGTGGCTCATTTGACGAATAAAGTAGGGGTTATCGGTTGGCCGGTAACACACAGCATTAGTCCAGCGATGCATAATGCGGCGTTTCAGGCGCTGGGGATGACGGATTGGCAGTATGAACTTGCCCCTGTGCCGCCGGATATTGTCCGCCAGAGTTTGCGGATACTGCGCGACGAAGGCGGGTTTATCGGCGTGAATGTGACTGTGCCGCTGAAAGAAAAAGTGATGCAGTTCGTGCTGCCGGATGAACGCGCACGGGCGATTGGTGCGGTCAACACGATTGACTTCCGCAGCAGCGTCGGCACGAACACCGATGTGATTGGGCTTGTTGATGACCTGACGGCGCACGGCATCACACTGCAAGGGGCGAAGGTGATTGTGCTGGGGGCAGGCGGTGCGGCGCGGGCGGCGGTTTATGGGTTGGCGAAGGCTGGCGCAACGGTGACCGTTGTCAACCGGACGCAGCAGAAGGCACAGGTCATGCTGGCGGACTTGACGATTTCGGCCAACATTCGCAGTGCTGACGTGAAAACGCTCGATGAAGCAGCAGAAGATCAAGTGTCGCTCATTGTGAACTGTACGTCAGTTGGGCTGTGGCCGAACGTGGACGAAAGCCCGTGGATTACCGGCGTGCCGTTCCCGAAAGGCGTAACGGTTTATGACACGGTGTACCGCCCAGAACGCACACTGCTGATGCAGCAGGCCGAGGCGAACGGTGGACAGGCTATTGGCGGATTGGGTATGCTTGTCCGGCAGGGCGCAGCGGCGTTCACGATTTGGACGAAGCGAGAAGCACCTGTCGAGGTCATGTTTGAGGCGGCGAAAGAGGCACTAACGAAGCGATGAATGAAGTTCAAGGCGTTGAACAGCCGAAGATTGGAGCAGAACACGTTCGCTCATGTCTTATCGTTTTGTTCATCGCTATGGCAGTTTGCACACTTCCAATTTGGTTACCAAAACTTCTTCTCATTGGAAATCAGGCCAAGTGGCAACTCAGTGGTGTCGAAAATTATACTTTGACTGTCTATACAGTAGGTATTCGACATTGGCCGGAGGAGTATGAGTTAAAGGGGACAGGCGATATATTGTTCCCGCAAACACGATCCGATATTCGGGTTGAAGAATTGTTCAATGAAGCATGGTCGTGTATTTTGTTTTGTCTTGCTGATTACGACCCTCAGTATGGATACCCAACAAAAGTTGGGAGCTTTTTTCTTGAGGGCGGATGGCTTGAAACTTCACTACAAGTAATTGAGCCATAGCTGGGGTTTTGGAGGAGACGATGGACTGGCAAACTGTACGCGAACAGTATCCGCATCGTTGGGTGGTTATGGAAGCACCGGATGCGTATATTGAAGTTGTGAAGGATTTTGGGAATGCGGGCGCGGATGCGCTCAAATATACATCAAAGCTGCTGCACCAATACCATAAGCGTCACTTTGTTATGTATCATACATCTCATGACACTATTTATATCAAAGTCATATGCGGACCCGGCTTGCGTTACATAGTAGATAACGATGATACGAATTGAAGGTTAAACAATGATACGTTTTTTGACGGCGGGTGAATCACATGGGCCAATGCTGACAGCGATTATCGAAGGGCTGCCAGCGGGACTGCCTTTGACACCGGATGACATTAATAACGAACTGGCGCGGCGGCAGCAGGGGTATGGCTCTGGTGGGCGTATGAGCATCGAGCGTGACGAAGTTCGTATTACGGCGGGCGTGATGAATGGTGTGACGACCGGCGCACCGATTGCGCTGCTGGTGGAAAACCGCGACTTCAAAAACTGGAAAGAAAAAGACATCGAGCCAATGTCTATTCCACGCCCCGGTCATGCCGACCTGACGGGTGCGATTAAGTACGGCTACCGCGATATGCGGGTGGCGCTGGAACGGGCGAGCGCACGCGAAACGACGATGCGCGTCGCTGTTGGCGCGATCTGCAAGAAACTGCTGGCTGAGTTCGGTATTGTTATCGGTGGTTACATTGTGCAGGTGGGTGATGTCAAAACGGTGGTTGACCCATCGGTGAGCTATGAAGAACGCTTCAAAATCGCCGAAGACAACGATGTGCGGTCGCCTGTGACCGAATCAGTAGAGGCCATGCGTGAGGCGATTCGCCAGATCAAGATCGGTAAGGATACACTGGGCGGTATCTTTGAGGTGATCGCGCTGAACGTGCCGCCGGGGTTAGGGTCGCATGTCCATTGGGATCGCCGTTTGGATGCGAAGATTGTGTCGGCAATGGTCAGCATTCACGCCATGAAGGGTGCAGAGATTGGCGAGGCGTTTGATAACGCGGGTAAGCCGGGTTCGCAGGTGCATGACGCGATTGGCTTGAGCGAGGATGAGGACACCTTGATCCGCCGGACGAACCGCGCGGGCGGCACGGAAGGTGGCATTTCCACCGGCGAGCCAATTGTGGCACGGGTGGCGATGAAGCCGATTGCGACTATCCTCAAGGCGATGGAATCGGTTAATCTGGCGACAGGCGCACGCGAGGATACGAAATTCGAACGCAGCGATTTTTGTGCGCTGCCGCGTGCCGTACCGATTGGCGAGGCGATGATGGCAATCGTGATTGCCGACGCGCTGCTTGAAAAGTTGGGTGGGGATAGTATCGGCGAGATGCAGCCGCGTTTTGCCAGTTTGCGGCAGGCACGGCTCAGTGATTTGCCGATGGATAATGTGGAGTGGCGATTTGGATACACCTAATGATCATAATATTGTCGTGACCGGCTTCATGGGAACGGGTAAATCGACGATTGGTAAGCTGCTGGCGGGAAAGCTCGGTCGCCCATTTATGGATACCGATGAGGAAATCGTCAAGCGGGTAGGCATGAGCATCCCCGAAATTTTCCAGCGGGACGGTGAAGCACGATTTCGGCACATCGAACGGCGTATGTGCCGGTTTATCGCCGCGCAGAATGGCTATGTCATTTCAACCGGCGGCGGGATGCTGGTGGACGAGAGCAACCGCGAAGTGATGCTGGCGTCCGGTTTCGTGGTGTGCCTGAATGCCTCAACAGACACAATTTCTGAACGGCTGCGTGCAGATAAAGACGACCGTCCACTGCTCAAAGGCGATTGGCGTGCGCTCTTGGAAAGTCGGCGTGCTGCTTATGGCGCGATACCTTATCAAATAGATACAACGGGGAAATCCCCTGAAGCGATTACAGAAGAGATCATTCAATTATGGCAGACCGTATTGGTGTAAGTGCGCCCGGCGGTGATTACGACATCCATATCGGGCATGAGTTATTAAAACAGGTTAGCCAGTATATTAATGGCAAGGCTGTCATTATTACCAACGCCACACTTGCAGGTTTATATGGTGACCCCTTAGCGGCCAGCTTGCCGAATGCGGCAGTCGTCACCATGCCGGATGGTGAGCAGTATAAAACGCTGGAAACAGTCAGTCAGCTTTATATTGATCTGGTGAATGCCGGACTCGATCGTTCAGGTACAGTAGTCGCGCTGGGCGGCGGGGTTGTCGGGGATACGGCAGGCTTCGCGGCGGCAACCTATATGCGTGGGGTAGGGCTGCTGCAAATCCCAACCAGTTTGCTGGCGATGGTTGATTCGAGTGTGGGCGGCAAGGTTGGTGTTGATCTGCCACAGGGTAAGAACCTCGTTGGTGCATTTAAGCAGCCGGATGCGGTGGTGATTGACCCTGATGTATTGACAACGCTGCCGGAACGTGAGTGGCGCTGCGGCATGGCTGAACTTATTAAGCACGGGTTGCTGGCTGATGAAGGCTTGCTTGATCCGGCGCTGTGGGCTAAAGATCGCTCGGCAGAATTAGTCAAACGCGCGGTGCAGGTGAAGGTCGATGTGGTGCAGCAAGACCCCTACGAGCGCGGCATACGGGCGCATCTGAATTTAGGCCATACCTTCGCCCACGCGATTGAGCGGGTGACGAACTACCACTGGCTGCACGGTGAGGCGGTTGGTGTGGGCTTGGTTGCAGCGGCTCGGTTGTCGTATGCACTTGGTTTATGCGATTCGAGGTTGACTGAAGAAGTCGAGGATGTCGTGACGAACATCGGTTTGCCGACGCGCTTGGGGAAGCTCGATGCCGAAGCGTTGTTTGCGGCGATGGGTACCGACAAGAAATGGCAGGCAGGACATTCGCGGTTCGTGCTGCTGAAAGGTATGTGCCAACCAACTATTGTCGAAGATGTACCTAAAGAAACAGTTATTCAGATATTACGAGAAATGGCGGATTAGCCATGATTATTTTCGGTACACGCAACAAGTTTAAGACAGTGGGAACAGGACAGTTTTACTGCCCGCACTGCCAGATGCAGCGTACCTACGAGAAGAAGCAGGCCAAACGCTACTTCGCGTTGTACTTCGTGCCTCTGATACCGATGGGTGATATTGGCGAGTTTGTGGAATGCACCACTTGCCACACGACCTACAATGTTGAAGTGCTAAAAGCGAAAGCGCCGGAGAAACATGTCGGGGCGGTCGAACTGTTGAACTCGGTGAAGTCGCGCTTGCTTGGTGGTGATCCGGTGGAATATGTGGTGCGCGATTTGACAGTGGCGGGTATCGAGCGTGATATGGCTTTGAGCCTAGTTCAATCGACCATTGGCGACCAACGCAAGCTGTGTAAAAACTGTAATTTGTCGTATGCCGCTGATATTACCCAATGTCAGGAATGTAAGATGCCGCTGCCGGAGAGCGCTTAATGATGACCCAAATTTTGCTATTGAATGGGCCGAACTTGAATTTGCTAGGGACGCGCGAACCGGGGGTTTATGGCAGCGTAACGCTGGAACAGATAGTTGGCTGGTCAACCGCACATGCCCGGAGTCGTAAGGCTGAATTGCAGGCGCAGCAATCTAACCACGAGGGTGCACTGATTGATTGGCTGCATGATGCACGGGGTTGGGCGAACGGCGTGGTGATTAACGCGGGGGCATATACCCACACGTCAATCGCGCTGCGCGATGCGATCAGTTCGATTGCGCTGCCGGTTATCGAGGTTCATCTGTCGAATATTCATGCGCGGGAAGAGTTCCGGCATAAGTCGATGATAGCGCCTGTCTGCGTGGGGCAAATCTGCGGTTTTGGCTGGCGCAGCTATTTGCTGGGGATCGATGCACTGCTGGGGCATTTGGGCTTGTTGGAGCAACCCGCTTAGTTGGTGCGGATGACTAAACGACGAACCGTATGATTTGGTAATGTCCTCTGTAGGTTAAGTTCCATAAACTCCGATATACTCATACATCACATCTATTTGTCTAGGGCGTGAGTGCCACTGCGGCGCTCCTTGCTAAAAAGGCTGGTTGACATGCCAACAAAAGAGGCTGTTTTTGCCGCGATTGAAGAACATCAGGTGCAGTTTGTTGACCTGTGGTTTACCGATATTACGGGCATGGTGAAAAGTGTCACTGTACCCAGTGCCGAGCTGGAAAGTGTGGTTGATTCAGGTCTGCCGTTTGATGGGTCATCGATTGAAGGTTTCGCGCGGGTGGCCGAAAGTGATATGACGCTCGTGCCGGATTTGAACACCTTCGTGTTGTTCCCGTGGGACAAAGATTACCATACGGCGCGGGTGATTTGTAACGTCCATACCCTGCGTGGTGAACCTTTCATCGGTGACCCGCGTAACGCGCTGATTAAAGCGCTGCGGCAAGCCGAGGAAATGGGTTTTAGTTATAAGACCGGTATGGAGTTGGAGTTCTTCTTGTTTAAAACGCAGGATGAACGACCTATACAACCGTTGACCCCCTTCGATAACAGCAGCTACTTTGATATGTCGATGAATCCTGCCAAGACTGCGGTGCGCGAAATGGTATCTGCGCTGGGCAAAATGGATATTACCGTTGATTCACTTCACCACGAAATTGGTGCGGGGCAGCACGAGATCGACTTTCAGTACGATGATGCGCTGGCGATGGCGGACAAGATACTCACGGCGCGGGTGGCGCTCAAGGCGGTGGCGAATCAGAATCAACTACTGTGTACGTTCATGCCCCGGCCTGATGCCAATTTGCCGGGTTCGGGAATGCACACCCACCAGAGTTTACATAGTAAAGACAGTAACGAAAATGTGTTTGTAGACACCAGTAATGAGTATGGATTGTCGCAAACGGCGAAGTATTTCTTGGCGGGGCAGCTTACGCACGCACGGGCGATGTGCGCGATTCTTGCGCCGCTGGTGAACTCGTATAAGCGGCTGGGAACGAGTTTTGAAGCGCCCGTTTATGTGACATGGGCACATATTAATCGCGGAGCCTTGATTCGTGTGCCACATATCAGTGCTGGTAAAGAGGCGCACACACGGTTGGAACTGCGCTGCCCTGATCCCAGCATTAACCCCTATCTGGCGAGCGCAGTGATGTTGATGGCGGGGTTAGATGGTATTCGCCAACAACTGCCACTGCCAGAGCCGCTGGAAGAAACACTGGTACGGCAAGACCGCAGTCGTCTGCGCCAGCTTGAGATACTACCGTCATCGTTGGGCGAGGCATTGGATGTGCTAGGGCAGAATGACGTGGTGCTGTCGGCATTAGGGCCGTTTATTAGTGACCGTTATATCGCGGCGAAACGGCAGGAATTTGACGAGTACAGCCGGCAGGTTACGGCGTGGGAGCTTGAACGTTACCTCAGCCGTTATTAAGCGCCAAGTTGTGTACAGCGTGCAGCACCGCTTCAGCATCTTTGTTTTCGACAACGATGGTGAGGCTGGAGTTTGACGGGCCGATTGAAAAGGCTAATATGCGAGTGCTGCCTAAGGTTTGCAGGAGGGCGGCTGTCGTTGTTGACCAGTTATCCATTGTGGCGCTAATGGCTGTGATGAAGGTGATATTTTTGATCTGCCACGCTTGGGTTTCAGCGTCGGAGAGCAAGTTTTCTTCGAATGCAAGACGTGTAGTGTGGATGGCATCCGAGCCGGCGGTGGTGGGTATCAAAAAACAGGCGAGGCTGTGCGTAGCGGATTGCGCCGATATGATTAAATCAATTTGAACGTTAGGGGCAGAGGCGGCTGCTTTGGTGTAGATGGTTTGCGTCGAAACGATTTCGCCTGATCGTTTGGCTTCGATGGCAAGTCCCGCGATGTAGGTAATCGCTTTAATGTTACGTGAACGTGATGTCGTTGCATCGCGAATCAGCGTACCAATTTGCTGTGGCTTATAAACGTTCTTGACCCTTAGGGCAATTTTATCATCCCGCAGTGGGTCGATCATACGTGTGTGCAGCACGCGCGCCCCGAAGTAGGCCATTTCGGCAGCTTCGTCATAGGACAATGTTTGGATGACCCGTGCTTCTGCTATTTCGCGGGGGTCGGCAGTCATCATGCCGTCTACATCTGTCCAAATCCAAATTTCAGATGCATTCGTACAAACTGCCATGACCGAGGCTGTATAATCGCTGCCGCCACGGCCAAGGGTAGTTGGTTTGCCGGTGCTGGTCGCGCCGATGAAGCCTGTTACCACTGGAACAATACTACGCTCTAAAAGTGGTAGGAGATTTTGGGCGATTTGAGTACGGGTTAATGGGAGATTGGCGCTGGCATTTCCCGGTACGTCGTCGGTCACAACGAGAGAGGTTGTATCCAGCGCGACGCTGCGGAGATTATTCTGACGAAGTAAAGCAGCTACAATCCGCGCTGCTAATTTTTCGCCTACACCGATGGTGGCGTCAACGGCTTCCGGTGTTACTTTGCTGGTGATTTGCGCCATACCTT
Source organism: Bacteroidota bacterium (assembly GCA_027492915.1). GTDB lineage: Bacteria > Chloroflexota > Anaerolineae > Aggregatilineales > Phototrophicaceae > CFX2. Next base: position 30,070 of record JAPUDW010000013.1, read on the forward strand.
GATAGATGTCAAGCATCTCGAACAAGAGATGGTCAATATCGGCATAAAGTACAGCACGTTCGGTTGTACCTAGCGGCAGTTCGTCAATGAGGGCAAGGTGGCGTGTACGCAGGTTGGCGACGATGCGCCGGTAGCCTCGCTGCTGCCCAAGCTGCGCTAAATGTGCGGCTTCAATCAGGCCATCTGTCACGCCTTCCAGCGCCGAGACAACCAGTACTAACCGATCCCATTGTTCGCGTTCATGCAGTACAATGCTCAGCACTTGGGTTAATGCATCGGTTGTCCCGATAGACGAACCGCCAAATTTCATGACTAGGGTGTTCATAGGTGACCCCAGAATAAGCAATCCCTACCAGCAGGGATGAGTACCTGCACAGTAGAAATGATTTTTGAGAGTGAGTTAGCAATTTTACGGCAGGTTGAGACTAGCATTTTGAGTGAAATATGTCAAATTCTTTGCCAGAATGAGGGTGTTTGACTTATCATTAAGATGAAGCTAGGGCAT
>JAPUDW010000014.1 GCA_027492915.1 Bacteroidota bacterium
TGTCATTCTCCCACTATACTCCTTTCTTCCCTAATCCTGAATGTTATCCTGTGAAGCTTATCAAACAAATCCTAGAGTAAATCACAAAGTTGTCCAAAATTGGCGAACAAATTACCTAGCAATAATGAAACAAGCCTACGAAGAAAGCGAACTTGAGCTAGATGAAACAGATGCACACTTTAAAGAGATAATGGCGGCCTTTGATCGCCTCGAAGCCGTCGCCCAAAAGTACCCGCCTTTTGATTGGGGCTTCTAAGTTCCAAACCACACCCCGCCACCACGACAAACCACATACCCCGCCCTCGCCCAAGCGCGTTATACTCGCTGCATACTGTTTATTGAACAAAGGATTTATGATGCCTGCCAAGCCTACCCAAACCTTAGAACGCGCCACCCCCGAAAGTCAGGGCATATCCTCATCCGCCATCCTCAAATTTGTGGAAGCCGCCGAAAGTCAACTGCACGAACTCCACAGCTTCATGCTCCTGCGGCACGGCAAGGTCGTCGCGGAAGGCTGGTGGTCACCGTTCGAACGTCAGCACCCGCACATGCTGTTTTCGCTCAGCAAGAGCTTTACCTCGACAGCAGTCGGCCTCGCGGTGGCGGAAGGCCGCTTCTCACTGGACGATACGGTGATCTCGTTCTTCCCCGACGAAGCACCCAAAAAGCCGAATAAACATCTCGCCAAGATGCAAGTGCGCCACCTGCTCTCCATGTCCACCGGACACGACATTGACACCACCGATTTGATGGTTAACGGATCAGATGGGAAGTGGGTGAAAGGCTTCTTTGAGGTGCCGGTTATCCACAAACCGGGGACGCACTTCCTGTATAACACGGGGGCGACTTATATGCTCTCGGCCATCGTCCAAAAAACCACAGGGCAGCGGCTCATCAAATACCTCAAGCCGCGCCTATTCGAGCCGTTGGGCATCAAGAACCCGACGTGGCAGGTGTCGCCAGAGGGGGTTGATACCGGCGGCTTCGGCCTGAGCATCACCACCGGGGACATCGCCAACTTCGGGCAGCTTTACCTGCAAAAAGGGATGTGGGGCGGCGAACAACTTTTACCCGCAGGCTGGGTGGAAGAAGCCAGCGCATTCCACGTCAAAAATGGCGACGATCCCAAGAGCGATTGGGCGCAGGGCTACGGCTACCAGTTCTGGCGCAGCCAACACAACGCCTACCGGGGTGATGGTGCATTCGGGCAATACTGCGTCGTTCTACCGGAACAAGACGCGGTGCTGGCGATCACCAGCGGCCTCGGTGATATGCAGCAGCCGTTAAACCTCGTGTGGGAGTTCTTACTACCCGCGATAGGTGATGCACCGAAAAAGGCGAACAGCAGTGCCTATAAAAAGCTGACCGAGAAACTATCAACGCTCAATATCGCCCCCGTGGACGGTGAAACCAAGTCATCCAAAGCAGCGAAGGTATCCGGTAAAGTTTGGACCCTCGACCGTAACGACTATGGACTCAAATCACTTGCACTCACCTTTGGGAAATCCGGCTGCACGTTCACGCTAAAACGCGGACGTACCGAGGAAACAATCAAGGTTGGGATTGGCAGTTGGGAGGCCGGTAAACTGCGCTTCATTGACCGCCTGCCCGATAAGATAACAGCAGCCATCGTCGCCAGCGGCGCGTGGGCAGATAAAGACACCTTCCGGTTGGTCATCCGCTTTTACGAAACACCCTTCTATCAATCGTTTGACTTCCACTTTGGTAAAGATGAATTGACGGTTAAAACACGGGTCAACGTCAGTTTTCAGCCGATAGAAACCGTGGTTATCAAGGGGATACCCGCGTAGGTTAGCAAGCAGCCTCCCTGAATGACCTAATCACTTCAGGGAGGCTGCCTGTTCAAACTGTTCAAAACCCTGTTCAAAAACCAGTAATCAATGCGGTGGATTACGGCCTATTTTTAGGAGGTCTTCATGATATGGCAAAAGTATGAGTAGGAAGGCGCATGTTCAACCCACTTACTAAACGGCTCTATAAAAACAACTTCGCCCAAACTCGCGCAAATCTCTGCGGCTTCGGGTTGGCTATATGCAAGAATCAAGGCATTTAAGTACATCCCGCCAACATGACTGATACACCCCCTCTCCATATAGTTTGTAAGATTTCCGAGTGTATTCAGGGGGCCAAGATATTGAAGGCCTATACCGCCATCACTGGGCGACCAACAGGTACCGATTTCTGGTTCTACCAGAAGGGGTAGTTCTTCCGGCTCTGGCGGCAGCACCGGGGTAAATTCTTCCGGCTCTGGCGGCAGCACCGAGGCAAATTCTTCCGGCATCGCTTCACGCGGGATGTCGCCATCATTTACGGCGGCTAGAAACCAACCGGCTTTCCAGTGCCACTCGGTCGGGCAGCCATCTTGATTTTCTTCGCGATACAACGACCCACCCGGTTCACATTCGTTCCGCAGAGGCGTATCCTGCGCCGCCACCAAGCCTGTACCCAATACGAACATCAGCAGTAAACCGAAAACGAAAACCTGTGTATGTTTCATAGCAATCCCAATAAACAGCATTCTGTAGTTTAAGTTTAGCGCAATTAAACGGCAAACAACGCTTAAGAAATTAGCGGTCGATATTATCTAGCAGTAATCTACCACTGTCGGATTACAATTTGTTCGCCCGTGATATGGGTACGTTCGGTTTGCCAGCGCTCAATCGGGTACTCACGAATGATGAAGGTCACACCGTCGTTACCGATGGGCGAAACCACCAGCAGGTTTTCCTGTGTGATAGGGTCAGTTTGGGGTACAGCGTATTGTTCCAATCGGGCGGCAGCAGCGGCTAAATCTTCAGCCAGCAGGTGGATAGCAGCGATGTCCCCATAGCGGTGTGGCGAGGGGGTATATTCAACATGATAGCGCTCCTGAAACACGGTTGGCGACATCCACCATGCCGCGTGGGGCGGGGTAGACACCCGATAAGCTTGCTCGGCCTCATAAACACGGGCAGCGGGGTTGATAAGCGACTGCCAGCGGGCGGCGTTTTCTTGAGGGGTGTTGGAAACAAAAGTGAGACCCTCGACCGCATAGGTGGTGTTGGCAGCAGGCCGGACATGCCGGACTTCGGAGGCGGGTGTATTCAGGTGGTAGGTGATGGCGAAGGCACTTGCCCCCGGTAGGAGATCGTCAGGGATGGTTTGGAAGCTAAGTACGGGCGGCATATCCGGCGGGGCAAACGACCATACTTCCGGCAGCGCGTACCCTTCTCCCGTCCACTGCTGGTGCAGCGCCTCGACGTTCTCGGTTTTGAAAGCAAGGCTGAAAGGGCGGGCAGCGGAACGCAGGGCGAGAAGGTCGGGGTACATACGGGCAAATTCTTCGTGACCACCAGCGTTAAAAGCAGCTTCATCCTCGACCCATACGAGTTCGAGGTACTCACAACCAAGCTGGATAAAGCGGTTACGTAAACCGGGTTTGTAGGGGCGGGTTTCGTTGGTGACCTGAAAGCCGAGCATCCGGTAGCGTGCGATGTAGTTATCAATATTGTGGACATCGGCGAAGGTGAGAATGTGATCGAGTTGGGGGGGCATAATATTTCCATGAATAATTTTAAGTGATTAAGCAGACAACCTGAGGCTATTCCTTTCTATCATAGTTTGAAATAGCGCAAAAATTGCAAAAATGATTATTTTTATTGCAAAATTTGCATATTTTTCGCAATTTATGCAATAAATCCGCCGAAATGTCCGGCAGAAGTGAGGGAGTGAGCCGCTGAATTGGCATTTTGTGGCGGCGGGAGACTCGCTTAGAACTGCCGAAATGACACAAATGCGGCAGAAGTGAGGGAGAATGCCACCGCCGCGCAATAGGGTGTGCCGCTGCCAAGATTGCTACATAAAGCCAATACAATTTTTACCACAATCCCACAAGGAGGCTTCGCACAGGCACAAAGAACACAGAGAAAATTCAGAGTATATTTCATAGATACATCATAGAACAAAAGAACTAATTTGACAAGCAATTTAAGTTATAGTTTACAAACTTTTGAGGGGTGAGATTTTATGACGAATGAGCCAACAAATTATGAGCAATGATACAAGTACCACATCTGTTGGTGT
>JAPUDW010000015.1:0-27336 GCA_027492915.1 Bacteroidota bacterium
CGATGATGGCGTTCAGCGGTGTACGCAGTTCGTGGCTCATGTTCGCCAAAAATTGACCGCGAAAATGGGTTGCTTCTTCGGCGGCTTTCTTAGCACCGTCTAGTTCGGTGTTGGTAACCTGCAATTCTTCGCTCAAAACTTGGCTGCGGCGGAACGACTTTTCCAGTTCCTGACGATTTTCATATAAATCATTTGTAGTCTTACGTTCGCGGTCGTAGTTCGAAAGCGCCCATTGGGTAATCTGGTAGAGTTCTCCCGTAACTTGCGCCGCTAATACCCAACTGATAAGGGTTAAAGCCATCGGAAAAAGCTGATAGACACCAAAAGTATGCGCCTGAGGATTAATGAAGGCAGAAGCAGCAATCAACACACACGAGAGCAGCACGACGATAAACGACTCGCGCGGTGACAGCATTAACCCGATAATGACGACCACCATTGGGGCAACATAAGCAATGAGTTCTGTACTTAAGTTGTCGCCTGTGAACAGCAAGATAGCGATGCCGAACAACGCGCCCAACCCATAAGCCCACACAGCAGAAGCAAAGCGTTTGCGTACCAAGTACTGGCGAGCTATAAGGCAAGAGGCTGCCCATGTCGCAGGTGCAATCAGCCAACTAGCAACATAACTGCGGCTTAAAGCACCGATTACTGCTACGCTCCAAAAGACAACAATGCAGCCAACGATTGTCAACTGCCAAATAATCGTCAACCGATCAGCCCGCACTTCGTTGGCAAAATCTTTATTGGTAGGGACGGACATCACTACCCCCTTCAATTAATAACAGCCTTAATTAATCTGATTATAAAACCAGTTTATCTATTCGTTCATAACGATCTGAAATATTGTCCTTAATATGCCATACTGAAAACAAATGAAAGTATTCGGTACCCGAAACGAGTTTTATTATGCTTGCCGGCTAAGGTGCGGCTGCCAGTGCTTTTTTATAACGCGAACGGAAGAGGTCATTTATCAACCACCCCAATGCCGTCAATGCTACCCCCGCACCGACCCAAATAACAGCTTCATTACGTTGACGTTCGAGGTCACGCAGGTCGAGATCAGCACTCATTAAAACACGGGCGGTTGCTTCATCAATATCTTGAACAGCCACGTTTTGTTGATGATAGCGGTAGGCGAAGTTGGCCGTTACCGCCTGCGAAGTGCTAATAAAGCGGTAACATCCAAATACTAATAAGGCCAAACCGATCAATATCAGGGCATAAAACACCGACTTTAATTTTTCATAACTCAATAGTTGACGCATTCGTTTTCATGATCCTTAGTCCAAAATCGTCTTTTCCCGATCCTCATACCCTGTAATTGTAAGAGCTAAAGCAGCACATCGCAAGAAAACTCATTGAATGGCTCTTGACAAGTTCAAATAGAGTGTTGTTGCGCAGTTATCTAAGTAAGGGTATTATGAAAGACGCTCAGTTAAATATTTAAAATCCTGAGTACCAATAAATTTATGAATCAAGGAGTTCCGTAATATGCTGAAACGTATTGTCTTTGTATGCTTGTTACTAGTCGGTGTTTTAATGGTTTCCATCGGTGTTGCCGGTGCGCAGGATGCCCAGCTTAAGTTTAAGATGGTTGCACACGGCGACAGCACTAACCCCTTCTGGATTGTGGTTATCAAGGGTATGGAAGATGCTTGTACGCTGCTGAATGCTGACTGCCAATGGCTCGGGGACGACAAGCTCGGTTCCCCCGCGATGGCTGGCTTCTGGGAAGATGCATTGAACGCTGCTCCTAACGGTATCGGTACCACCGTGGCTGACCCCGAAGTCATCCGCAGTGGTGTCGATAAGGCGAAGGAACTCGGTATCCCCGTCATTGCCTTCAACACCGCTGACCCGAACGCCGGTAAGGATAACGCACTGGACATTCTGTTCTACATCGGCGCCAGCGAATTCCGTGGTGGTGTGGCGAATGCGAACCGCGTGTTTGCACAAGCTGCGGCTGATGGCAAGACCATCGCCAAGGGTGTTTGCACTATTCAGGAACAAGGCCACAGTGGTTTGGAAGCTCGCTGCGCGGGTGTCCGCTCGGTATTTGAAGAACAAGGTGTGACGCTGGATGTCATCAACATCAGCCAAGACCCACAGGCCAGCGCTGGTGTAATCAAGGATTACTTCACCGCCAACCCTGACGCAAACGCGATCTTCATGCTTGGCCCGCTACCGTCGTCGGCACTGAACCTGTACGTCAAGGATGCAGGGATTGAGCCGGGCGCACTGTACGCGACCACCCATGACACCGGTTCGGAAATCTTCCAAATGATTAAAGACGGATACCTGTTGCAGGCGATTGACCAACAACCGTACCTGCAAGGTTTCGAAACTATTCAGTGGCTGTACCTGAACAGCCAGTACAAGTTGGCTCCGGGCGGCGACATCTTCACCGGCCCCGGCGTCATCGACCAAAGCAACGTCGATGCGATCATCCAATTGACGGCTGCTGGTTACCGCTAAATCCGGTTGTTATAGACCGACAGGTGGGGGGGCGAAAGCTCCCCCATTTGCATATGAATCAGGGAAATTACGCCCAAATCGCTCTTTTTTGTGTGATTAGCAACTGATTATTTCGCAATTATTGTTTCTTTTGAGAGAAAGTTTTTAGGACAATGGGTTATTCACAACCGCCACCGCCGCCGCGAGTGAACGTTTTTAACATTATCCTGCTGCTGGTGATTGCCGCTGCCAGTTTCATCATTGCTGAACAAGTCGCGACCGGCTGGTTAGCACTGGGCGACCGCGTGAATATCAGCCGCCGCGACATGAACCCCATCGAAATTATTGTGATTGCGGTCACGGCAATCTGGGGTTTGTTGGCATTACGCACGGCATGGACATTCCTGAGCCACGAAGTAACACCGCGTGTACGTGAGTATTTTGACGACAACGCTGCCATGCCGCCCGGTATCTTGCTGTCAACGGCAGTATTGGGTTTGTTGGGTATCGTGTTTGTCGTTATCGGTGAGCAAATCCTAACAGGTTGGCTGCCGTTGGGCGAACGGATCAACATCAGCCGCCGCAGCATCAGCTTCATTGAGTGGGCAGCGATTATTGGTTCGGTACTGTGGGGCATGGTGCTGCTGTGGACAGCCTACAACCTGTGGCGGCGTGACCTGCGGGCGTGGTCGTATGCCCAATGGCTGCTGCTGCTGAACGCCTTCATCGGCTTCACGGCGCTGCTTTCCGGCCTGTTTGATATTACCAAGTTGTTTCCCGAACGCACGGCGATGGCACAAATGCTGTCGCAAATCGGCAGCCGAATGCCGGAAATTCAAAACCTTACTGCTCCGGCGGCGCTCCTGCTGCTATCCAGTCTGGTGGCATACCTGTATCTGACGGCTGAACTCCGGCAAAAGTCGGTACAAAAAGCCATCGCGGGGTCGCTCAGTGAACGGGCGGCAGCGCGTGGGCGCGGCGGTGCCAACACGCCTGCCGACATCGCCATCCGTAATACGCTGGCACGTACCCCCGGCGCAGGCGCGATTATCGGCTTCATTTTCGTGTTCACCTTTTTCTCGATTGCTACGGACTTATTCTTGCAACCGCAGTCGCTCACCGGCGCGTTGACGAACAACATCACCATCGGCATCGTCGCTATCGGTGTGACCATGTTGATGATCGCGGGCGAGTTCGATCTATCGGTTGGTTCGCAGTTGGGTGTTAGCGGCTTGACATTCCTCGGTATGCAAACCGGACACATTCCAATGTCGTTCGTGCTGGGCGCAGTGCTTATTATGGGACTGACCAGCTTCTTCGGCAGCCTTGGCTTAGTGCGGCGGCAGCGGGCGCTGATGCCCATCGCAGGACTGATCTTCGGCGTGGTACTGATTGGGCTGGCGGTGTATATCATCTTGATCGGATTAAGTGGCAGCCTGCCCTACTACGTGCCGGCAGTCAGCCCGATTCCGGCAGCGATTATCGCGATGGTGTTCACCTGCTTCCTCGGTTATATCAACGGCTGGATACTTATACGAACGGGCATCCCATCGTTCATCGTCACGCTCGGTACACAGTTGATCTTCCGTGCTATTCCGCAGGTGTTGGTTGACCAAGGCAACAACCTGCGTTATGCCGATTATTTCGATCAACCGCCATTCATCGACATCAGCCGCATTTTGATCGCCATCGCTGCTGCGCTCGGCATCGGTGGGGTTTTATACGTAGCCAAGTCGCTCGTGCCAACGTTGTGGACACGCTTCCGCACACGCTTACGCGAATACAGCAATAACCCCAACCATTTCCGCGATTTGCATATCGCGCTGGCCTTCCTGAACTCTCTTATCACCACGATTGTGATTGTCGCGGTGCTGTATCTGTTGGTCGGCGGGCTGTTTGACCAGTTGCAGCAGTTGGGCGCTGGCAGCAGTATGCTAACCATCAGCTTCTACGATCTAATGAACGGGCGTATCTTATCACTGCCGTTTATTGGTCAACTGCAAACGGGTATCACGCTGCGTATGGGTGTATTCTGGTGGCTGCTGCTGGTGGTCATCTTCCAATTTCTGCTTAACAGCACCCGCTACGGCAACTCGATCTTCGCGGTGGGCGGCAATCCCGGTGCAGCACGGGCGCAGGGTATCAACGTCAACCGCATCAAGATCAGCAGCTTTGTGCTGGTGTCGTTCTTGATTAGCATAGCGGCTATCCTTGATGTGTCGTATGTGACGAGCGTGGATGCGCTGCGCGGTAACGGCCTCGACCTGCGTGTTATCGCGGCGGCGGTCATTGGTGGGGCGCTGCTGACGGGCGGATACGGCAGCATCGTCGGGGCGCTGCTCGGTGTGTTCATTTACGGCAGCCTCGGCACAGGATTGGTGCTGATCGGTGTTGATAACCGCTACTTCAACGGAGTGATCGGCTTCATCATCATCGTGGCGGTGGTCATCAATACGGCATCGCGCCGCGCCAAGACGTAGCAACAATAATGAGTTTTATGGAAAAGACTTATGGCAGAAAATAACGGTTCACCAGTTGTAGAAATGAAAGACATCACCAAAACCTTCGGCACGATTAATGTGCTGCGAGGGATTGATTTTATGGTCGGGCAGCAGGAAATCGTCGGCTTGCTGGGCGACAACGGCGCGGGTAAATCGACACTCATCAAAATTTTGACGGGCGTATATACCCCCACCAGCGGTCAAATCCGCTTCGAGGGGCGCGATGTGGAAATTAATTCGCCACAAGATGCACGGGCGCTGGGGGTAGAAACGGTGTACCAAGATTTAGCGCTGGTGCCGCTGATGAGCATCTCGCGCAACTTCTGGCTGGGGCAGGAAATCACCCGCAAGATCGGCCCGATTGAAGTGCTGGATAACGCTGAAATGGCGGAACGCACTCGTAAGGCGCTGCTCGACATCGGCATTCATATCCGCAACCCCGACGAGGCAGTAGGATCACTTTCCGGCGGTGAGCGCCAGTCGATTGCCATCGGGCGGGCGGTGTACTTTGGCAAGAAACTGCTGATCCTCGACGAGCCAACGTCGGCGCTTTCGGTCGGTGAAACGGCAAAAGTGCTGGAATACACCAAAGCGGCGAAGGATCGCGGTATGTCAGTCATTTTCATCACCCACAATATCGGTCATGTGCATAAAGTGGCTGACCGATTCACCATCATCAGTCACGGGCAGAAAGTCGGTGACTTCCGCAAAGACGAGGTGACGGAGTTGGAAGTCGCTAACATGGTCATGACTGGCGAAGTACCAGAACGGCTGCGGCTGGTTCCTGAAATGGGCGATTGATCGTTCAAAATTATACGCTTATTGAAAAGTAGTGGCGGAACGCGGTCAACAATGCCGCTAACATGAGGGTAAAAAGTCATTATGCTATATCGCAGCTTACTCAAATTATCACTCCTGCTGATGCTCACACTGGCAGCCTGTGCGCCGGATAATTTGGACATTGTGCCAACGGTCGTGCCTTCACCGGTTCCGGTGATTAAGGTAGACGTAAAGGGCGCGGTACAAACGGCAGGGGTTATTGAACTACCGCTGGGCAGCCGTACCGAGGATGCCATCACAGCAGCCGGGGGCGCCGCCGAAAACGCGGATTTGCAGCAGGTGAACCTCGCGCAAGTGCTGCGCGATGGGCAAGAAGTGAATATCCCGCTGGTGGGCGAAACCATCGCCGAGACCACCGACGAACCGGAAGTGGTGGCAGCAGACCCCGGTCGCGCAACGCTCGACTATCTGGTAGAAAATGCACCTGCCAGCGTCGAAACCAGTGCCTTTACATGGAACCGCGATACCAAGCAAGCGCCGCAGTATATCGAACGCGGCGGTGGCGAGTTGGCAACCGTATTTTATGGTGAAGCGGGTGGCGGAGTTATGCAGTTGATTTTTGGCATATTCCCGACTGCGGAAGTGGGCAAGGCTTACTACGACGATTTGCTCTCGCAGAGCAAGTTTGAAGATGCGAAGGCCAACGACACCTTCCCAACGCCCAACGCTTTCGGGCAAGGCACGTATGGTTCGGACGCGGTATTCATTCAAGATACCCTGTTCATCCGCGTATCCATTCCGGCATTCTCCAGCACCGTCAGCGGCAACCCGTTGATTGGCGTGGCGCGGGCGGCGCTCAAGTTTGTTGAGGAAGCTAAAGCGGCATCGTTTACTTCATAAGCTGTCCACAGTCTCATAACTAGCAAAGGCGAGCCAAACGGTTCGCCTTTTCAGTTCAGATGATAATAAGGTCAACCAACTGCTGTTGATGCGCCGGTTCAAAGACAGCAATTTGGACATTGGAAATCATGGTTATGGCCTCATGCTGTTAGGGTTGGCTGGCGGCTCGCCGCCCCGTCAAACGATTGGTGTACAACGTGACCAGCGTAATCGCGACCGCCAGTGGCAAGACAATCGCATAGGCAGGCTGGATGCCAATACGGTCGGCAGCGATGCCCAAAAGCTGAGGCGTAATCAGGATCGCTAAACCGGAGGCCATCGAGGTGTAGCCGCTGGCGGCATCAGGATTATTTACGCCAACCGCTGATGTCAGCGAAAGGGTTAGCGGGAACAAATTCGCAACCCCTAGACCGCAGATAAATAAACCGAGACCGTTTATGACAGGGGTTCTGCCCAACCAGAACAACGGGAAACCGACCAACACAATAACGCTGGCGATCAACAGAAGCTTGCCACTGGTGTAACGGCGAGTCAACCAGCTACCCGCCGCCCGACCGACAAACTGGGCAATCGTGAACAGCGCCACGCTGCTGGCAGCAGTTTCCTTGCTTAAGCCAACTACGGTCTCCATATAAGTCGATGCCCAAAAGATGACACACCACTCGACCGCTACCGAGAAAAACACCACAACGGCATACGCCCAAAAAATCATTGGCAGTTTGCGGCTGTGGTTGGCCTCCGATGTCGTAGTTGAAAGAGCGCGTTGGCGTGCTGCCGGCAGTGGTATACGGGTGCGTGTCCAGATCATCACGATGCCGCCCACCAGCACACCTACGTAAATTGCCAACCGCCATGTCCATCCTTCAGCCTCGCCGAAGCCTACTAATATCGGCGCGGCAGAAGAAGCTAGCACAGCAAACACATTGGCTTCCGTTAAGGCAAAAGCACGGTTATCCCCATGACGGTCAGACAAGCTGGATTGAATAGTCACCAACAAGTATGAACCAAGCAGCGACGCAAAAAACGAGCTTATCACACCTACCGGCAAGCTGTGGCTCAACGTCAGAGCAACCGTCCCAACCGCCATCAGCAGCGCACCACCCCAGAACAAGCGTGAACGCCCCAAACGGCGTGTGACCCATGTACTCGTTAAGCCAGCAATAAACATACCAGCGGCAAAGGCACTGATGTACAACGCCGAGTCGCCATAGTTGATACTGAGTTCGTTACGAATGAAGGGAACTGCTGGCCCGATAACAGCTAGCAGATAGGCATAGTACCCCAGCATGAAGTAAGAGAGCCAGGTGAAACGATCACGGACAAACGGTTGGGTCACGAGAGATTGCTCTTTGATGAACGGTTGATGTAATGGCTAGGCGAATTCTACAGCATGAGTATAGCCGATAGCGATATGGGTTTATGACCAACCTTTAGGAAGGGTCGCTATCCCGCGCGTGGTTATAGGTTAGCCGATGGATAAGGTTACTTTCTGTATCCAACAGGTACAATTCTGGATTAGCATTGTCGTCGCGGTTGGAATGAAAAACGATGTGCGAGGCATCCACCCAGATTGCACCACCATCCCATGCGCGGTTCATGGTCAAACGTTCTTTCCCCGTGCCATCATTGTTCATCACGTACAACTCGAAATTGCGTGTGAAAGGATCAGAGGTGACGACTAGGCGACTGCCATCCGGTGACCATGCAGGATCAATATTCCGCACACGGAAATCGGTGATTCGCTGGACATCACCACCATCTGTATTCATAAGGTAGGTTGCCCAATTGCGGAAGCGGTAGGAGGTAAACGCAAGGCGGTCACCTATTGGCGACCACACGGGGTCAACATCGTCAGCGGGATCGTCGGTCAGTTGGCGCACGCTATCCCCGTTGGTATCCATCACGAAGATGTCCCAGTTGCCGCTACGGTCGCTGGCGAAGGCGATTTCGCGACCATCGGGCGACCATGCGGGGTGGTTATCGCGTGCGTTGTTATCGGTCAAGCGCCGCGCAGCCCCACCCTGCACATCCATGATATATAACTCCTGATTACCGTCCCGCAGCGAGGCGAATACCACCTGCCGACCATCCGGCGAACGCGCAGGATATGAATCCCATGCCGGATGCCGCGTAAGGTTATGTTCCAGCCCACGGTTGAAGTCCAACAGGTAAATTTCGTCATTATCACCGCGCACGCTATGGTAGGCCACCTCACTCCGCTCGTGCAGCAGTAGGCGCGCCGTGTTGACCTCCAGCAGTACCGACATGCTTAACCCGATCAATAGGCAGAGGGCAAACGCACACAGCGGCGTATACAGGGAATGCGACAATGGCCGCACCACCCTACCCCACCTTTTTCACCGCTGGCACAATCTCGTTGACGACCATATCCAAAATAGCCTGATTGGGTAGGCCAAGAATATCAATCATGAAGTAATCACAGCCCGCGTCCACAAAGGCCGACATCTGCTCGACGATTTGCGCCGGTGTGCCGACAAACGCGTTATCGGTGGTGAATGGCTGCTTCCACGAATTCGCCAACGTGTGAATTTCAGCATCTGTTCGCCCCGTCACCACCCGCCCGAACCACGTCCGGCGGATGCTCTGCGGATCACGCCCGATGGCAGCACAATGCTGCTCAAGCACTGCGGCGCGTTGCTTAAACTTGGTGATATTCACATCCGAGATGTTCCACCAGTCGGCATGTTTGGCAGCAACCGCCAGCGCACGATCACCCGACACGCCTATGCAGATGGGCGGCGGGGGCAGCGGCTTGGGTTCGAGGATAGCATCCTCGATTTTATAGTGTTTGCCATGATAAGTTACTTTGCCGTGCTGCGTCCACAAACGCTTAAAAATTTCGAGGGTGTCATCTAACTGTTCCAGCCGGACTTTGGGCGATGGCAGTTCATAGTTGAAGGCGCTGTACTCGTCTTCTTTCCAACCCGCACCAATGCCCATAATGAAGCGCCCACCACTGAACTGCTGCAAGGTCGCTGCCATCTTCGCCAGCAAACCGGGATTGCGGTAATTCTGCCCTAAAACCATCGGCCCTATATCGAACTGAGGCCAACGCGCCGCCAGCCACGTCAACACCGTCCACACTTCATAGGCGTAATCGTCATTCCAGAATAAATGATCCGTCATCCATACGCTTTTGAAGTGTCCGGCAAGCTGTGGCAGGATAATGTCGAGGTTATCCATCCACTGTGTATAAGCGGACTTTGGATGGCTTTCAACCAGCGCAAGGCCGAATTCAACAGACATACACAGACTCCGATCTTAGGTTGTGAACCGCATCGAGGCAACGATTTGCTCTAACAACGCCACCACATTGGCAGGCACAGCGCCCACCGTGCGGTCAACCGGCTGTACTTCCCCACGCGGTAGTTCATAGGCGATGAATTGATAATACCGATTATCATTCTGAATGACGAATGATTCGTAACGCTGCGGGGTATTGCCACCGACTGAGCCAACGTAGCCGCTTAACCGCCGCGCTGTATTCGCACCGATCATCGTGTCCTGTGCGTTCTCGATTACGGGCGCATCGCCCATCGGCTGCTCAGGATTCTGCTCACTCACCATCACCCATATCTGGTCGCCCAGCCACACGAACTGGCTGTTCTGATCGCCCTCTATTGTCAGGTTACTCGGGTATTGAAGGCTGTAGCCATAAGCCATGTTGGTATAGGTGTTCAGTGTCACTTCAGATAGAGGCGGTGGCACATCGGTGGGGAGCGGGGCAAGCGTTGGGGATGTATCGCCGCTGCCCTGTGGGTTGAGGTTGCAAGCGGCGCACAACAGCACGAGCAGATAGATTACAGGTTTGAGTACAGTCATCAGCAGCTCCTTATTATTAGGTCTTAAGGATAATGTGTGCTGGTGGATATGTTTAGACGGAATCGGCAACTCATAAACTGCTAACTTCCAACCGTTTTGCGACAGCCTCATTGAGCACAGGGTAAGCCTTTTCGTACGGAGTCAGCAATTTATCATACTGACGGTTAAGTACATACTGGTGCTGTTCCCGCACAAAATCTGAAATATCCTCGATCCTCACGATCCAATCACGGCTGTATTTTTGAAGCACAGTTCCACGTAGTCCTAATTGAATAGCACGTCGTTCCAATTTCTGACCTGTAGGGTCATGGTCAGGGTCCCATTGTAAGCGCACTTGAGAGCTGGATAACGCAGCTTTCCATTCCGATTCAGTCACATAAATATGCGGCACAAAATGAGAATGCACAGCCTGTGCCAAGATTTCATCAAAGGCCGCACGTTGCAAAGTTACGGCCAGAACAACTTCCTGCCCTTCCTTAGACGCCCATCCACACCGAAACATCATCCACAAAAAATTAGGTTTAACCCAACTCATGCGACTCAGTTGGAAATCACCACCAAAATAACCGTTGGCAGCAGCGAAATGCCCGATACTCGGCTTGTAAGCTTGATAAACCACAACGGTATCCGTGTCATATTGCGCCATGATATGACGACCTTTTTTCGGCCATTGTTCAAGCTGCGCTAAATAGGGTTCAGTAGTGAGGTTCAACGACGATACCTCCTAATTCCATTAATGATGATCTCCTGCCCATTCAGTAGTCGTTACGGCGTGAATTGACCGTACTAGTTGCTGAGTCACCTTGCCGTTGTCGCTGTAAACAATTTCGTGTGACGGAAAATCTTGCGCAGCAGCGGTCACAGTCAGTGTAAAGAATCACGAACGCAACCCATAATTGAAGAGGTTTCATCTTGCCGTCCTAACCAATAAACCTACCGATCACGATAACATGAATCGCGTAGGCTTATCATCGGACTTCGGATGTATCACAGTATGATTATGCGTTCGGCAGCAGGATAATCTTCGCATCTTGGCGGCTTTCGAGGCGTTTAAACGCGCTCGGTGCCTCATCTAGCGCCATCCGTGCGCTGACCATCGGGCGCATATCCAGCTTGCCGGAAGCCATCATGCGAATAACATTCATAAAAGTACCGTGACCGGAATGCCCCAGCGAACCCGCCAACTGCACACCCTTCACCTGATAGTATTCGAGTTCGAGCGGTGTGGGACGTTCCGACCGCCCAATATGGCAAATGGTCGCGTTGACCGCCAGCCCTTTGGTCAGCGGTGCGAGGGTGTGGTTGGGTACGCCTGCCGCCTCCACCACGAAGTCCACGCCGCGCCCATAGGTCGCATCCAGGATGATGCCGTTCAAATCTGCTCCGACGGGGTCATGCACCGCCGTCGCCCCCAGCTTGAGCGCGAATTCACGGCGGCTGGGTGAGGTATCGAACACAATCACCTGCGACGCACCCGCTGCGCTGGCGAGCGCAATTGCCGCCAAGCCGATTGGCCCCGCGCCGAACACGACGACATATGCCCCCGGCTGCCATGTGTGGATGCGGTTGAACATGGCATGATACGAGACACCCGTTGGCTCGACCATCGCCCCCATAACCATTGCCTCGCTCTCGCTGCCCACGCGGTCGGCAATCTCTTGAATGCTCCAGCAGTAACGGGCGCGAACGGGTATGTACTGCGCCATCGCGCCGGGGGTGGTGAAACCCAACTCTTCCAAGTTATCGCAGTGGTTTACAAATCCGCGTCGGCACGAAATACACTCGCCGCACCATTGGATTTCCTCTGCTGCCACCATATCCCCGACCTTGAGATCACGCACATGCTTACCAACTTCAACCACCGTCCCGGCGAACTCGTGCCCCAGAATGTTGGGGAAGCGCGTCAAGCCGGGGTACAGGATGTAGCCATCTTTCCCCGGTTCGTACATATGCATATCGGAACCGCAAATGCCAACCGCCCCAACCTTAATAATAACCTCGTCATCTTTCGGTGTCGGGTCAGCCGTTTGCCCTATGTTGATATGCGGGTTTTTCCACACCTGCGAACCCGCTTGGATGCGGTGTGTGGTGCGTTCGCGGTCATTCAGCTGATAATCGGGCTTGGGGGCAAAATCGGCAGTTAAAGTCAGGGCTTTCATAATCCTATTTTCTCCAAAATGAATGTGAGGGCAGCCCCCATACACGAGGCTGCCCGATAATAAATTAGCCGCAGTTGTCGCGGCATGGTAATGTGACCACAACACGAGCTAGCAAATCTGAGGTCTCGCTTCCCGCAGCCGAAACCGTCAGGTTGCCCACGAAGTACAACATCTGTTGCAACAAGAAATTATTCGGGTCACTGTTCTGCAACTTCGTCCATTCCGGCGACAATACCGGTGGGAAGTTGACATGCAGTGCAAAACCGGAGTCAACCAGCAGTGGTGCCGATTGTGCCTCAAATCCGATGTTTTCACCGGCGAACACTTCTTTAACGATGCTTGATGTCCCCATAATCATCAACTGGTTCTGGGCTGCAATCAGGAATTCTTCTATCGGCTGACCAGATACCCCATAAATAGTCAGCGTTACACCCCGCACCCCACCCGGCAGCATCGTTTCGCTAAAACGGGCGGTCGATTCAGGCGATGACGAGTAGATGCTGATCGCCAGTTCACGCGCGAACTTATCCATGAAGGCGTGTGCGGATTCATCGTCCGCCACTTGGAACATGAATGCACCTTCAAACGGTTCCCAGTCCAGAAACCGCGAACTATTCGGGTTATAGTCAGGGTTAATCCGCATATAAAAGGTGGTGGTTCAGGTCATCATCGGGCGAATTTCCTTCTGGTAATCAAACCCGCTCAGGTTCGCGAACAACACATTCGCCCATTGGGTGTCATAAAGGCCATTAAATGCGCCCGAAATGAAACCGCCCGTCGTCGCGGAATAGCCGTAAGCCGCACCTAACACCAGCGAAGGTAATGCCACTTGAAACTTTTTTGCCGCCGATTGGATATTGCTGCCTGTCACATCCAATATTGTCGCCAGATCTGCGACCTGCATCACGAGTAATGAGTCACGCGGTACGACCACCAATAGGGTGCTGTCGATAGTGCTAGCGTTGTTGGGGAACTGTATCCCTAACGCATCCAGCCCTGCGCGGTTACCGACCGTCTGCGCCACATCCAGTGTAAGCGTTTGGTCATCAACAACCGTCACACCAAAAGCCGTTGAGCCAATGGCGCGGTACACAGCCGCCAGCACTAACCAATCGACATCCGAACGGTAGTTATTGCGCTCGTTATAGGCCAACAGCAGCGGTGTATCGACAAATGCCAGCATGTCGTAATCTTGTTCAGGCAAGCGCGATAAGGCATCAACGTAATACGGGCTGGCGCTGACGTTCGCGGCGAATGTGGGGTCAGGCTGCGGTGGGGTGTCCTCCGACCAACTGTAGACAACCAACACATCATCGTAAATCGCAATCCGGTTGAGATCATCGCTCCGTGTGGGTGTCAGCAGCGTATACCCGTCAACCTCACGACTTGTCCAATCCGAAAACACATTCAAAGCCGCTTCTTCAGCCGCCGCGGTATCCGTAATGTCGATTACAACCCGTCCAGCCGCGCTGCGGATTGCCGGATACATGCCAACGGCCAGCGTGTCGCCCAACCAAGGTCGAATGGCCTCTTCAAAGCTGCCACCTGCCCCGCGATTAGTAATCAGGTCAATGGCAGTCGTAAGCGTAATCGGAAAACCCTCCCCAAACATATTTTCAGGGAGGTCTGTAGTCGCGTTCTCCACCAGTTGATCCAATGTCGAGAGGCTGGCTTCATCGGTACGCACAGCCGCATATAGCATCGTGTCTTTCGGGAAGTATTCAGTTAAAGCTTCTAAATCCGTAAAGCGCGGTTGTGCGGCACCCACCGCCGATACAATGAAGGTGAATACGAGGGTTGTTGCAATCAGGGCACGAGAAATCATGCGATGCATTGTTTGCTCCTTCTGCTTGTTTTTCAGTTGATTCAAACGTTACCCACAAAGATAAAGTTCCATCCTCTATGGATTGTAGCATCAACCATAAACTTGCATTCCCGCAAGAACGATATATCATATATCATAAACTGTCAACCAACTGAAAGTGACAAATGGCACGCCGTTCTACACCTTCCGCCGCTATTGAACTCTCACTCCCTACCCTGCGCCCACGCGCCTCCGCCACCGATGCCGTTTACGACACGCTGCGCGAAGCAATCCTCGCCTGCGAACTACCGGGGGGTACACCGTTGATCGAGGCAGCATTGGCAGCCCAATTCGGTGTGAGCAAAACCCCTGTGCGCGAAGCCCTACACCGGCTGGCACACAGCGGTTTGGTCGATATGGAACTCGCACGCGGCGCGACCGTACATAGCCTTTCGCCCGATGAAATCCGCGATATTTCCGAACTGCGGGCTGAACTCGAACCACTGGCGCTGCGTCAAGGCATCCCCCACCTGAGCAGCAGCGATCTTCAGCACATGCGGCAAACCTTGGCACACGCCAAAGAAGCCTTGACTGCCAACGACTATCGTAAACTCAGTCTGCTCAACAGCAGCTTTCATAACGCGCTGACCCAGCACGCACCCAACCAATTGCTCCTCAAATGGCTGGAAAGCCTGAGCGACCGCCGCCGTTTGATCTCGATGCAAGGCTGGTCGCTGGATAACCACAGCCAGCGCGAATGGGACGAACACAGTGCCATCGTCGATGCACTTGAGGCCAGTGATGGCGAAGCAGCAGTCAGCCGCTTACGTGACCATATCCTGCGCTTCTCACAAATCGTCACCGAGCTAAACGTTACCGAAATGCCTGTACCTATTTAACGACAGGAGAACCCTCTATGCCTACACTCAGCGGTATCATCCCAATTCTGCTGACTCCCTTCGACGCCGATGGACTGATTGACGAGGACAGTCTGCGTCGTGTGGTGCGCTTCGAATTAGAAGGCGGTGTACACGGCATAGGCGTGGGCGGGTTCGCCAGCGAAGCCTATAAACTGACCGATCAAGAGCGTATCCGCTGTGCCGAAATCGTCGCCGCCGAAGTCAATGGGCATGTGCCGCTTATCATCGGTATCGCACCCGGCAGCACCGAAGCCGCCATCGAGCAGGCGCACGTCTACAGCAACCTGCACCCCGCCGCGCTGATGACGCTGCCGCCCAACACCATGAACAACGACGAGATGAGCCTGATGGAGCATTACATTGCGCTCGGCAACGCCTCTGATGTGCCGATCATGATTCAGCAGTCGCCGCAAATTCAGGCTTATGCTCACTGCCAACTTTCTACCGAGCATCTGGCACAGATCGCTAAACATGCGCCCAATGTCCGCTACTTCAAGATCGAAGGCCCCGGTTCCGCCCGCCGCATCAACGCGCTGCGAGGTCGTGTCAGTGACGATGTACGCTTGTTCGGCGGCATTGGCGGCCTGACCTTGCGCGAAGAACTGGAAGTCGGCGCGGCAGGGCTGCTGCCGGGGGTTGGCTTCAACGAGTTCTTTATCGACGTGTGGTCAGCATGGACAGAAGAAAACAAAGTGCATGTCGATGAAGTGCTGCTCCGCGCCCAGCCGCTGGTCGATGCGGTATCCGGCTTCGGTCACGAGTTCTCGCTCCACGCCCGCAAGTACCTGCTTAAACGTGCCGGTATCATCGCCCACGACATCGTGCGCCGTCCAACCGTCCGCGCCGAATATACAGCGCTGGAAAATGTCGGTCGGTTAGTGGATGAAATGGGGTTACGGCTGTCACGCCATGCATAAAAGCTGTGCGGTTGATGTCAAACGCGCTATGCTTTTGTATTCGGCTGTTGGCTACAGACTAAGGACTATCGACTTCCAATGCCCATCACGACCCAAACCGTCACCATCCCCAATGGCACACCCAACCTTAGCGGCTACTTTGCGCTGCCAGAAGGCGAAGGAAAGTCCCCCGGTGTGGTTGTCATCCACGAAGCCTTTGGCCTCAACGATAACATCAAGGACATCACCCGCCGCTTTGCCGAAGCTGGTTATGCCGCGCTGGCAGTTGACCTGTTCGCGGGGCGCAACCGCATGGTGTGCATGTTCCGCTTCTTCAGCAATATGCTCCTATTCGATTCGCTCAATCATGGCGGTATCCGCGATCTCAAAACCTCACTCGACTGGCTGGAGAAACATTCGCGGGTAGATGGTATCAAAATCGGTGCGGTCGGCTTCTGCATGGGTGGCAGCTTCGCCATCTCGTGGGCATGTACCGACAGCCGCCTGAACGTCATAGCGCCCTTCTACTCGTTCAACCCACGACCGATAGAAGCCGTTGCCCGTTCGTGTCCGGTGGTGGCATCCTTCCCCGAAAACGACATCACCAAAAACATGGGCATCAAGCTGGAAGCCGAACTCACCAAACACGATATTCCGCATGATGTGAAGATTTATCCCGACACCAAACATTCGTTTTTCAACACCCCGCGTGACGTGACCGAACAAGCTGCCGCAGATGACTCGTGGTCACGCATCATGTCCTTTTTCCGCGACCATATTGGCGGGTAGTATGTTTATGCTGCGAGCGAAGCCAGTTCAAATCGTCGTCCCTCTCACTGTGCAAGACTGCAAAACACGGATTCAATCGTTGGATGATGAGGGTTTCTTGGGTTCAAACCGTGTACAATTCTGGCAGGCGGATAAACGCACAACCGACTACGAAATAAGAATATGGCGCTTCTTAAACTTCCTCGGAACCGTATCCGGCGAGTTAACGCATAAGGGCAATCAACTCACGCAGGTCACGATCACAACACAGTTAGCCTTATACCTCAAACTGTTCTTGATCGTGTACACCCTACTCGCCGTCCTGCTCACCATCAACGATCTGTCGAGTGGAAAATCACCCCTCGGCATCATTTTCGTCCCGTGGGGCGGATTATGTTGGATTGTATGGCGATGGATGTGCAATCAGATAGCAAATGAACTCATAAAGCAATTACAGTAAATTACTATGGCAAGCGTTATTGAAATTCGAACCACCAATCCATTAGACACAATAATAAATCGCCTCAGACAGTTAGAATTCCGATCCATATTCCTTAGCACGGTTATCGTTATCGAACAAGTCAACGAAGATCGCTACGAATTCTGGGTTAGAAAAAAGACCTTTGGTGTTTTTTCTAAATTCTATGATTTTGCTGGACAATTGATTTTGATGGAAACTGAACAAACACTTATTCAATTAAGAACAGATGCACCGGATGGGCTAGAAGGAGTTTTTTATGTCCTAGCAATTATTTGCACTCTTGGAACGATACTTTCATTAAATGAACCAACGCTTTTAATAGCAATCATATCTCTTTGTCTATCAGGCTTCATTTGGCACTTTTGGCTACGATCACGCAATCAGTTTGCAAATGAACTCCTAAAAAATTTAACGAGGTAAATTAGTGTCTCTATCCAACCTGCACCTTCTCCCCATGCCCGACGCGGAAGTGTATCTCGTCAACAATTTTTTCTCACCGACTGAAAGTGATGCGCTGCTGGCTGACCTCACCACCAACATCGCGTGGGAACAAAAGGCAATACAGTTCATGGGCAAGCAGGTGATGCAGCCGCGCCTGATCGCGTGGTACGGCGACGAAGGGAAGTCTTATCGTTATTCCGGCCTCACCGTTCACCCGCTGCCGTGGACAGCCACATTGCTGGATATGAAAGCGCGTGTTGAAGCCGCCGCCAACGTCACCTTTAACAGCGTCTTGCTCAACCTGTACCGCGATGGGCAGGACAGCGTGGGTTGGCACAGTGACGACGAGCCGGAACTTGGCGTAAACCCCGTTATCGCCTCGGTCAGCTTGGGCGCGGCGCGAACATTCCAGTTCAAGCACAAGCAAAACCCCGACCTCAAACAGTCGGTTGAACTGACACACGGCTGCCTGCTGCTCATGCACGGCACCACACAGCACTTCTGGAAGCACCAAATCCCCAAGACCAAGAAGCCGTTGGCGGCGCGTATTAACCTGACGTTTCGGGTGATCAATTAGATGTCACGTTGGTTCAAACGCGCCTTAATTATCACCGCGTTGATTGTGTGTCTAGCCGTTGCCTATTTCATATGGCTAAGTGCTCACTTTTTCGGTGATGATCCATTTTTGACCGCCTTGTTAAAAGGGGATGATTCGCTCAACGCTCAATATCTAAGTACCGATTTTCAGGAGTACATTAGCCAGCACTGTCCCGATGGTAAAGCATCTGGCTGTATTCGACAGCTTGTGCCGCCCGAATGGGGTGAACTGACAGGCGTGAAGTTTAGCTTTGGCAGTCCTAGCAGTCCTACTACTGGGAGCGTAATTTATTACAGTTGGTGGAAAAACACTGATCCAATAGTCATTGTGCTGCTTACTGCCGAGGAAAATGGTCGCCAAGTCTATACCGGTTGGCGCGGTTTCGTCCCTGCCGAAGACGAAAATCGCGATGCTGAACTACTGCGTGGGCAGCGCCGCGACAACCAATTCCCTCCCTCGTTTACGGGGGAGGGCTAGGGTGGGGGTGCATTTTACACCCGCGGCGACTTACCCGTGAGCTTCGTGAACGTCTGGTAGCCGAACCAGCGGAACGGTTCCGGCGGGATAGGCGCATACGTCGCGTGGTAGAACGGCAAACCGCGCCACTGCTGGTCATCCCCCGAATACATATCCGTCAGCACCGCGCCCGCCACGTTCGCCAGCGTCACACCATGCCCGCAGTAACCAATTGCGTAAAACACGTTGCGGTTGTCGCCGCGCACACCCATCAGGTTATTGCGCTTGAGCGTAATCCCCAGCGTCCCCGTCCAACGGTGCATAATCGGTATCCGCTTGCTGTTCGGCAGATATTCGTACATCGTGCCTTCCATCTTGCGGAAGGATGCCCCTGCCGACTGCGGGGTACCGGGGTAAGCCGTGCGGTTATTGAATAGATAGGCATACGACTGGTTGCTACCGCCGCCGAACACAATGTTGCCCTCATTGGTCAGCGTCGAGTACGAAATACGGTCATAGTCATCGCTGTATCCGGCATACGCCCGCCAGCCGATTTCCTCACGCTGCTCGGCGGTCAGCGGTGCAGTGGCGAACACATGCGAATGCAGCGGGAACAGCGCGTCGCGGAAGTAACCAAGCCGCGTGGTGTAACCGTTTGTCCCCAGCACAATCGCCTTTGCGTTTACTTCACCCTCCGGCGTGGTCAGCATAATCGTCGAACCTTCACGTATTTTCAGTACGGGCGTATTCTCGTAAATCTCGACCCCCTGCTCGACCAGTACCGGTCGCAAACTGCGTACCAACTGCGCCCCATTGATCTGCCCTGAATCGGGGTCAAGCACCGCGCCGTACACGCCCTGCGCGTTCAACTGTTTTGCCAGCGTCGCCGTATCAATAAACGTGCTGGGGATGCCAATCGCGTTATGCTCCTCACATTCCTTGTGCGCGTCCTCTGCCCGTTTGCGGTCGGTATAAAAGGTCAGCGTGCCATCGGTGCGGTGGCTGACCTTTAAATTATGCCGCTGGATAATTTCCAAAATCATCTTGATACCCGCGCTGGTGGTGTCATAAATGCGTTTGGTCATCTCAGGACTGTGGTCGGTTACGCCCGTCACCCAGTTCAGCATCATCCCGCCGTTGCGCCCACTCGCGCCGTTCGCCAGTGACTTCGCCTCCAGCAGCACCACCCGCTTATCAGGGTAGCGGCGGCTGAAGTGATACGCTGTTGACGTGCCTGTAAACCCACCCCCGATAATTGCCAAATCGCAGGTGATCGTCCCTTTCAACGGCTGCCCCGCTTGGTAATCCGGTGTTTGTGCCGCCCACAGTGATTGGTTGCTGTCGATGTCCGGCCCTTCGGGGAAGATACGCGCCGCAATCGGCCACGTTTTCGCGGCAAGGCCAGCCGCACCCATCAGCAAACGGTCAGTCATCGAGGGTTGGGAGTTATCACTCATACATATTTCCGATTGAATTAATGATTAATAGCTGCGTCAAAATGTAATTGGCTTAAATGCACTCTTTACACTGACTCACGACTGCACATTTACAGGGACGAGATTCATTTGAGACATCTCGACTGCGTATCTATTCCTTCACGCCCACCGCCCACCAGAAGTAATCGCCGCTGGTGTGGTAGGTCGCCGCGAAGCCGTGTTCCGCCAGCTTTGCCACCAGCGCCTCGTCATAAAACACCTTCACGATGGTGTATTCCTGCCCGTCATTCAGCTTGCGCGTGTGGTAAACACTTTCGGGGTCATAATCAGCATGGTTACTAGCCGTTGACGTGCGCGTCTGGTCACGCAGCGAGTCCACCATAAACACCTTCCCGCCCACCTTCGTCGCCCGCCGCACCGTTTCCAAAAAAGTGTCGAGCTTTTCCGGTGGCACATGCGACAACCAGAACGACATAAACACAAGGTCGTACTGAGCATCCGGCTGCCAGTTGAACAGGTCGGCTTGCTTGTAGGTTATATTGGCGCTTTTCACCTTGTCACGGTTGATCGCCATCACTTCTTCCGAAGCATCCAGCGCCGTAACATGTTCAGCGATTGCCGCCAACTCCTTGGTAAAGTTCCCCGTCCCCACCGCCAGTTCCAACGCACTCCCGATCTTGCCTACCGACCGCAGCGCCTGATAAACCGTCTCGACTTCCGCGAACCATTGCGCGTTACGTTCCGCGCCCCAGTCGTAACGCCCGACACGATAAAACCACTCGTCATATTCACCCGCCCGTGCGCGGTAATAAGCAATCTGGTCTTGCAGCACTTGGTCAGTCATCGGATCATCCTCTCACTAGAGCAAATGTGTTATTGGCCTATTGTAACTCGCACCCCACGCCATATTTTTATTGCAAACGCGTCTCTTAAAGCCCTTCTCCCTTGCTTGCGGGGGAGAAGGGTTGGGATGAGGGGGTTAGCTTGTCATAGATATAATGAGTGAAATGCAAACAGGCTTGCAACCCTAACCCCTGCGTCAACTGATGTGATGCAGTATTCATATCCTCGACATGGTAGCGCGGTATCCGTCCCGCCCCCAACACATGTGCCAGAGCTGTTTGCACCACCCGCCGTGCATAACCGTTGCGCCGTGCCGCAGCAGCCGTATGCACCCCCGCTACCTCCCACACATCGTCAAAGTTCGGGTAGGTCATGCAGTGCGCCAGCAAATCTTCACGGTCGTACAGGCTGAACAGCACCGCGCCCTTCGCAAAATCGGCTGCCACTTCTTCACGACTGTAACCGTTCTCGATGAATGCCACCATATGCGCCTCGCTCGGCTGGTGCTCAACCCGCACTTCGGCATCCACTTTATACTGCGTATCGGCTGGACTGGTATATGAGGTCAGCGACCGTGTAAAGTCCAACGGCAGCGCTGCCTTGAACACCGCCTCGGTTTCCGCATCGCAGAACTTAATCACTTGGCTGCGTTCGAGCAAACCACTGTCTCGCATCTGATCCAACAGAACTGCCGCCATCGCCATGTCACTCGCCGCTGGCAGCAGCACTTGCTCGGCAGATGGATAAGCTGTCGCATCCCACACCACCCGCCCACTTGGGTACCGCAGCAGCACCGCCGTCTGGTCGCCCTGTGTGGACAATGTGCATGTCACGCTGTCACCGTACAAGTGCATATATTTCAGATGCACCAGATACTTCAGCGGATTCGTGCGGAAAAACGCCTGTGCTTGCTGCCAACTATTCATAAGTCTTTATTTATCTTGCTGTTTGGTAGCATAGAGTTCGATGAAACCACACTGCTTACACCGGTGCGCCTCCACCGCGTAATAGGGTGACGCAATATCGACCACATCCACACCAAAGATGCGCGACTCTTTGATGTGTCCCCATTTGCTCATCTTGTCGCCCCGCAATCCGCCGCGTTCCATCTGCCCATTACACTTCGGGCACACATGCTGCTCAGTCATAATTATCGTATCTCCTCCACTGCCCAGTGATCGCCCATCGCCCGCCGCCCTTGCGCCAGCCCCACACCATCGCTGCGTTCGAGCGTCAGGTCAGAGCGTGTCAGCATCTCATCCCGCAGCTTTACCCCTAACCCCGCGCCCTCAGGGATGCTCAGGTGTCCATCTACTACGGTCGGTGCTAATCCGCTCATCACAGGGAAGTAAGTCTTATAAAACGCCCGTACCGACTCGACATAAAACAGGTTCGGCAGGTGCGCCCCCAGATGCATACACACCGCATGACAAATCGGCCCCGCCACGTTATGCAGCACAATCGGCACGCCGAACGCCTCTGCCATGTTCGCAATCTTGCGCGTCTCGGCAATCCCACCGTTCCACACGGGGTCGGTCATCACGATCTGCGACACACCTTTCGTCAGCCAATCCCGTAGCTGCCAGCGCGTCATTAGCAGTTCCGAGCCAATAATCGAGATACTCGTCCGCTGCGACATCGCTTTGATCTCGTCGGGCATCACCGCCGGAATTACATCCTCCATGAACAAGATGTTATACGGTTCGAGCGCCCGTGCAATCCGCTCGATGCTGGCGCGGTTCCAGCGGAAGTGGCACTCGATGCCAATCTCCATATCCAGCCCCACCGCGTCCCGAATCTGCTTAACCGCCGTCAAACCTTTTTCCACATCATACGGGTGAATATATTGACCGAACGAGCCTTCGCTGAACTGGTCGAACGGCCAAATTTTCATCGCCTTGATGCCATCCGCCAGCAGGCTTTTCGCCAATGCGCCCGCGTCGGTATGCCATGCCGCGTAATCTTGCACCTCACCAAAGCCGATACAGGTGTTATAAGTCGGCACACGGTCGCGTGTTTTACCGCCCAGTAGGTGATACAGCGGCGCGTTATACACCTTGCCCATAATGTCCCACAGCGCTACTTCCACTGCCGAAAGCGCCCGTGTCTCCGCCCCCGCATAACCGTGGTACATGATGTTATCCATCACAAAGCGCCACAACCCTTCGATGTCCAGTGGGTCTTGTCCCAGTACCAGCGGTGCAATTGTGCCGTGTAGCGCCCCCTTCGAGCCGGGTATCTTATCGACAGTTTCCCCCAACCCGATCAACCCTGTATCCGTATGCACCCGCACCACCATCAAGCGCGGGTACTCTGCCCACTGCAAACTCTCAATCGCCGTAATTTTCACAATAACCTCTATTTGTGTGAACAGAAATATAGGGACGAGGCGGTGCCTCGTCCTTTAAAGAATATCAACAGACCTACTTAATTTGTTACCTACCCCAAATTCAGCACAAGATCTTCGATTTTCTTCTCGCTCGTGGCAATCTGGCGGTTCAAAGCTTGCACCTCTTGCTCGATCTCTTCAATCCGGTTCTGGCTGGCCTCAAGCTGCCCCAGTATCCGGTTCCGCAGCGCCGCCTCCTGCCCCGTCGGTTGCAGCGCACCGAGGTTCGCCCGCTGCTGCTCCTGCTGTTTCGCCAGCTTCCCTGTCTCGACATCCAGCGCCTTTAGCTTGCGCGTCGCCTTCTCGACTGTGCTAACCTCATCCAAGAGCATCGCCAGCGAACCGCGAATTACCTGATCCAACCAACCGCGTTTTGTAAATTCTTCAAGCTGATGATAAGTCACCTGCCGCACCTGCTCATGGCGGTATGTGCGCAGCCGTTCCTGCCGCACAAACTCCGTCTTGGAACGGGCTGGCAAGCTCACCTTCCATCGCCGTTCGGTTGCTGTTTCCACCGTTGGCACAGCCGTTTCGTATAAACTCCATCGCGCATCAATCGGCGCTTCGATCAACACGGACACCGGCTTGGTCGTCGTGTTCTCAACCACATACGTCGTCCGCGAAGTTTCATACTGTTCATAAACAAACATCGCGTCTTTGATGTGCAGCCCCGTCGTCGACGTGCTGTGGTCGTTGCGTTCGCTCACCCGCACACCTAACTCCACCGCGAATGGCACATACACGCCGCTGCCATCCTTCGTGAACGGGATAATCGCTTCGCCCTTATAATCCCAATCCTCAACCACCGTCACCGGCCCGCGTTCCAGCGTCAATCCGGTCGAGTTGTCGAACCGCAGCGCCACCACCGGATGATCCGGCAGCTTGGCGCGGTTGTACAACAGTTCGCGGTCGTACTTAATCTCTGAGCCGATGATCGGCACCAGCGCCGACTCACCCCGCTTGACCGATACTGGCGCAGTCACCGCGTACTGGAAGAACTCGCCCGCGTCTTTTGCTGTCGCGGCGGGTGGCGTAGCACTTCCGAACGCTGCCCGTCCGCCCGCAGGTGCGCGTTCATACATCGCCGGAGCAGGCGCAGCCATACTCGCCATCATCCGCTTGGGCATAGAGACACCACGAATGCGCTCATCTTCTTCAGCCTCACCATCGTAATCCGCCAGCGCTTCATACGCCGCATCGAACTCCACCGGCCCCGGCGCAACCCGCGACTCGTCCTTCACCAACGGGCGTACTGGAATCCGCGACTCGTACAGGTCATAGATGAACGAGATCGGCTGCCCCGCCACCAGTGTCACCTGCACATCCTCAAGATCCTCTTCCAGCCGGTTATCGAACAAGCCCCAGCCTTGCAGCAGCGCCTTGCCAGTCTCGCCGTTGCCATCAGGGTCGATCTCTGCCACCAGCCGGTAGCTCACCCGCCATGTCGGGCTGGGCGCGACATAATACACCACCAATTCGTGGTCGCCCGCGCTCAAGCGCACATTCACTGTCCGCCGTGTATCCTCACTCATGCTGGTATCAAGGAAGTAGGTCAGGTCATGCGAGGACTGTGCATCTAAAATCTGTAGCTCGCTCACCGCCAACCAATCGAAACTGACGACACCCGACCCTTCGATCACCAACGACACGCGCTTGTTGTGCTTGGAACGTTTGCCCTCGTAATAATCTTGCTCTTGTTGCAAATCATCTGTACCCAGCATCCGTCCGGTAAAGTAGGTCGGCTTATCCGCGCCCGTCTGCACCGCCAGCCGCACCTGCCGCCCCCGCAGAGCCGAGAGCAAATCGCCCAAACTGGCCTGTTCAGACAATCGTATCGAGCTGCTCGCCAGCCGCGCATCAATGTCCATCGGCGTTTGGTAGTGAATGCCCAATACCTGCCCGCCGCCTTTATCAAACACAGCGAGGCTCTTCAACACATCGTTGATCTCATCCTGCCGGAAGGTCAGCGCCGCGCTTTCCCCCGTAACAACCCCCTCGCGTACAAAAAAGCCCACGCCATGCTTATACAGTACCATCTCACGCACGGGTAATGTCGTCATAAAACCATTCCCTTCATCTTGTCAATTGATCGCATCATAGTGTCATAAAGCGCGACAGAACATACCCCTAACTACTCGGTGTTTGGCAAACATACATCACTCGCTCCTAGAAACATATAAGTTTTATTCCCCTCGCCATGAGGGCTATCAGCGGACTAAGCCTGCGAAGGTAGCTGATGTGGGGCTAGGGGTGAAGGTTCTTTACACCACCATCACCGTGTTCGTCAGTGAGCCAATCTCATCAATCGTAATCGTCGTCACATCGCCCGCCCGCAGTGTAAAATCGCTCGGTGGCACAACGCCTGTTCCCGTCAGCAAGATAACCCCATGCTCAAACTCATTACTGAGTCCTAGATAGCCGGTCAGCTCTTTGATGCTGCGCTTGATTCGCGCCGTGCTAATCTCACCGCTAAACACCTCTTGCCCCGCCCGCGCAATACTCAGGCGAATGGTCGTCTGCGGCCATTCCTCGGTTGGGTTCAGCACAATCCCCGGCCCCAACGCGCACGATGCCTTATAAACCTTCGCCTGTGGCAGGTACAGCGGGTTCTCGCCTTCAATGTCGCGGCTGCTCATATCGTTCCCCACCGTGTAGCCCACCAGCTCCATGCGCGGGTTCATCACCAGCGCCAACTCCGGCTCTGGCACATTCCACGTTGCATCCCGCCGGATACCCACATAACCCCTTGGCGGCACCACCTTCGCCCCCTGCGCCTTAAAAAACAACTCTGGTCGCTCGGCACCATACACCCGCGCGTAAATATCCCCGCCGTCCTGTGATTCTTCCTGCCGTGCTGCGCGGCTGCGTTCGTAAGTTACTCCTGCCGCCCATACTTCCTGCGTATCGCACGGTGCTAACCAATGTGCCGCTTCATCACTCGGCTCGACCTCAAAGTCTGCCGCAGTGTATCGGCCTGTCGCACTGGTCGCCACTGCCTCTAACTCAGCAATCGCCTGTGCCACGCGCCCGCTGCTCTGTCGCAAAAACGCCGCTACCGATGGCACCTGCGCCGTCACGTCATGCACCGTATCGCCGATCTGTACACCAACACGGTTGCCCTGTGCTGGATCAAAAAAACGTACCAATTTGAGTGTTGCCATAAAGAATCCCTTATTTAGATAAACAGTTTAGCCACGCTGCCGCTTCAGCAGGTGTTGTAAACCGATGCACGACCAGATGTGAATATTCAGGGTATTTTAGCAGGTCAGCATATTGGCGGCGATAACGCCCATGCGAACGTACCGCCCAGAGGAATAATGACTCGCGACAGAAGAATTGTGACCGCCAGCTTTCGCGGTTGCTCGTGCCCCACAAATCTTCCTGCGTAACAATACGGCTAATCGTCCGCCGCAGCAGCCGCCACAACGTCAGCCACAGGGGGTAATCGAGCCACACCAGCGTATCCGCCCGCTGCCAGATCAAATCGCGGGTGCGGCTGTAATTGCCGCCCGCCACCCAATCCTCAGCGATAATCGCCTTTGCCACCTTCTCGCGGAAAATCGCATCGGATGCTTGTTCCCACTTCGGCAGCCAGAACAACGCATCCAGTTCAAGGAACGGCACACCGAGCGCATGGGCAGCCTGTTCGCCCAATGTGCTCTTA